>JBNGCY010000060.1:0-15232 GCA_049975505.1 Desulfuromonadaceae bacterium
CTATCAGCTCGATGCTGGCTGTGGTGGTTGTTATCACGTTCTTCGTCACTTCATCTGACTCCGGTTCTCTGGTAATCGATATCATTACCGCCGGCGGGAATACCGAGCCGCCCAAAATTCAGCGTATTTTCTGGGCGGTTATGGAAGGTGTGGTTGCCGCGGTGCTCCTGTACGGAGGTGGACTTGTTGCGCTGCAGACCGCCGCTATCACTACGGGGCTGCCGTTTTCGGTGGTGTTACTGGGGATGTGTGTAGCCCTGCACAAAGGGCTGGCGGAATACAAAGAGGGGCAGAGTTTTGAACTCTCCTTTGATGGCGCCAAAACCCGAGAGTTAAAGCCCAAAGCGGCATCCAGACTGCCGAGTTTCGGGCGTAAGCGTCTGTGGTAGGTCTGTATGGAGATGACATTCAGGAGGATAGATATGAAACACCGCATGACAAAATGTGTTATTGCGCTACTGGCGCTGGTTGTTACGGGTTTTGGGGCGGAGCAGGTGCGCGCTGCGGATCAGGTGAAAATAGGCTATGTTGAATGGTCATCATCTATTGCAAGTGCGCATGTGATTCAGGCCGTATTGCAGGAAGAATTGCGCATGCGTGTGGAACTGGTGCGCATGAGTGCGGATGAGATGTGGCGCGCCGTTGCCGACGGTGAAGTAGATGCCATCCTTTCCGCCTGGTTGCCCCTTACCCACGAACACTACATGGATAAATACGCCCGCCAGGTGGATGACCTGGGTCCCAATCTCGAGGGTGCGCGTATCGGTCTGGTGGTACCGGATGTTACCGTGGGACGTCAGACCGGTGGGCGCGGCGAGCGTGCGCGTCCGTACATCAAGGCGGAATCAATACCGGATCTGAAAGAATATGCGGACAAGTTCCGCCATACCATTGTGGGTATAGATCCGGAAGCGGGTATCATGAAAAAGACGCGCGAGGCTGTGGAGGCGTATGGACTGGAAGATTACCGCATTGTCGACGGCAGCGAGGTTTCCATGACGGCGGAACTTTCCAACGCTATCCGCCAGCAGCGCTGGATGGTGGTGACCGGGTGGACGCCGCACTGGATGTTTGCGCGTTGGAATCTGAAGTTTCTTGAGGATCCCAAAAATATCTTCGGCGAATCGGAACAGATTCACACCATCGCGCGCAAGGGCTTGAAAGAGGATATGCCGCGTGTCTACGAAGTGCTGGATAACTTCAACTGGACTCCGGATGAATCCGCCCATTACATGATCTGGAATCAGGCGGATCACGGTATGTATCCGTATGAAAAGGCGCAGCGCTGGATGCGCACCTATCCGGAGCGTGTGCAGGAATGGCTGTAAGCGCGACACTTAAATAATCGTAACTACTCACCACCACTACCGCCAGGGCTTGTGGTACCCATGGAAAGGGCGTCTGTCGCCACGGACGGCGCAAAGTGTCCCTTGGAATGGGTGCCACAAGGCCTTACTGGGCTGTTGCAAATAATCAATATACGGAGATATTATGTTAGGAACGGTATATCAGAAATTCAGCGGCGGATGCATGATGGTGTTCCGACGCGAAGGGGAAGCGGTTCATTTTCTCGGTTCGGCGTTTCTTGTGCATGAAGACGGCTATCTGCTCACTGTATCGCATATCGTGCCGCAGAATGATGTGGATCTGATCGTAGTGCCCTCAAGCTCAGGGAATGAATTTACCCCCATCAGTCAGAACACAGTGACTACCATTCCGGTCAAGGTGGTAAGCCGTAATCAGGATCGTGATATCGCCCTGCTCAAGATGGAGCAGGAGATCGAGATGCAGCTGCCCGACCATTTTATCGGCACTGCCGAGAGCACCATTGTGGGCAATCAGGTGATGGCGCTCGGATTCTCCTTCGGCCATCAGGCTCTCCACACCCTGATGGCATTGAGTGCGGTCACGAGTGCGAAGGTGCTTTCGCGCAATGAGAGCAAGATTCTGTTGTTTGATAATATGATTCACGTCGGGGATCGTGGCGGCCCCCTGATCGGCGTGGATGACGGCCTGGTGATCGGGATTATCAACGGACGTTTTGACGCGGTCAGGGCTTCGCAGGAATACACCGATGGGAGCCAGACGGTGGAGGTCAACACCAATATGTCGTATGCCGTAGCTATTGACTACGGCGTCGAACTGATGGAAGAGGAAGGGCTGAAGGTCCACTGATCTTCAGGATATCCTCTGAAATAAGCAGGTTGGAATGGGCCGGTTGCAGCTGAGCTGTATCGCGGCCTGTTCTGTTTTGGCGGGAAAACTCCATTTGCCGCATTCGGGTCCGCCTGTTATATTGAGGTGGTTAAGCGTGAATAATTATTTATATGCAACATAGATAGCGGGTGAGATATGCTTGCAAATGTATATTCCGGCGCACTCATCGGTATCGATGCGTATCCGGTGGAAGTTGAAGTTGATGTGAGTCAGGGGATGCCGCAGTTTGCCACCGTCGGTCTGCCGGAGGGAGCGGTAAAAGAAAGCAAGGATCGCGTTAAGTCAGCAATCAAAAATAGCGGCTATGAGTTCCCGGTACGGCGCATAACGGTAAATCTGGCTCCAGCGGATATCCGCAAGGATGCGGCCTCCCTGGATCTCCCCGTCGCGGTGGGGATTTTAAGCGCAACTGGCACCCTGAAAGAGAACGCGCGCCGTTATCTGTATATGGGGGAACTTTCCCTCGATGGTCGCATCAAACCGGTGCACGGCTGTCTTGCAGTGGCATGTGAAGCGCATAAATGGGACGTGGATGGTCTTATCCTCCCGCAGGAGAATGCGCCGGAGGGGGCAGTGGTGGATAATCTCCCTGTATATCCGGTGCGTGATCTATCCGAGGTGGTGGGTTTTCTCAATGGTGAGCACCACATTGAAGCGGAACCGGTACCGCAGGTTTTCAACACCGAAATCGAAGCCGGTATGGCGGATTTTTCCGAGGTGCGCGGCCAGCAGCATGTGAAGCGCGCCCTTGAGGTAGCCGCCGCCGGGGGACATAATATGCTGATGGTCGGCCCTCCGGGGAGTGGTAAAACCATGCTCGCACGGCGGATCCCCACCATTCTGCCGCGCCTGGAGTTCAGTGAAGCTCTGGAAACAACCAAAATCCACTCCGTCTGCGGCCTGTTGCCCCGCAATGATGCCCTCGTGACCCAGCGTCCTTTCAGGGCTCCGCATCACACCATTTCCGATGCCGGAATGATTGGAGGGGGAAGTTATCCGCGTCCGGGAGAAACATCACTGGCGCATCGAGGTGTCCTTTTTCTCGATGAACTGCCTGAGTTTAAAAAGAACGTTCTCGAAATGCTGCGACAGCCCCTTGAGGATGGGAGCGTCTCCATCAGTCGCGCGAGCATGAGCCTCACCTATCCCGCCTCCTTTATGCTGGTGGCGGCAATGAACCCGTGCCCATGTGGATATCTGGGCGATAGCCAGCATCAGTGCACCTGTACCCCGGCGAATCTGGAACGCTATCGCAATCGCCTCTCCGGCCCCCTGCTGGATCGCATTGATCTGCACGTTGAGGTACCGCGTATCCCCTATCAGGAGCTCTCCAACACCGGAGCGCAGGAAAGCTCCGCTACGATCCGCGCGCGGGTGGAGGCAGCCCGGCGGGTGCAGCACAAGCGCCTGGTGCACCTGAATATCCACTCCAACAGCCAGATGGAGGCGCGACACATCCGTGAATTCTGCCCTATTGATGCTGAGGGAGATAAGCTGCTGGAGATGGTGACCGAACGCCTGGGGCTGTCCGCACGCAGCTATGCGCGTATCCTCAAAGTGGCGCGTACAATTGCGGATCTCGCCGGGGAGGAAGATATCCGCCAGCCCCATCTGTCCGAGGCGGTTCAGTATCGCGGACTGGATCGGAAGATGACCTGACTGAATCTTTAGGAAAAATTTTCCGGAAGTTGCTCCACATTGAATTGGGAGCTGAATTCCGGCAAGTCGAGCCCGTTCAGAGTACCGCCACTTCCAGTAATCTGCTTAATGGAAGTCTTCTTCGCGCTGGTGCCTGACCCCTAAAATTGTGACCGTTTTGTTATCCTCAATTTCAAAGAGAGCAACATAGCCCCTTGCTCCAAATGGGATGATCATTTCGCGAAGCAAGGGATCTTCCGGTGTCGCCTTGCGACAAGTGAAGGGAAAGTCTTGGAGGAATTGGACGCCTTTTCGAATGGCATCAAGTGCGTTTCGGGCGGCAGCGAGATCTTGCTCAACTAAAAAGCCATAAAGGCGAAGCAGGTCTTTTTTGGCAGCCTTAGTATAACGAACCTGATAACTCACTTGCCGATATTCTCTTCCGCTTGAGTGAGCATGTCATTCAACTCGTTAAAGACATCATCAGCAGTAAAATACTCTCCTGTCCGTCGGGCTTCGTCTCTGGATGCGAGCCCACGCGCAATAAATTCTTGCTGGGTCCTCCGGTGCTGAATCCCTGCCCGCAAAGATTCTTCCATGAAACTGGAGAGGGTCTCGCCATTGCGCAAAACATCCTCAGCAGCTTGACGAAGCTCCGGTTCGACTCTTAACGACGGGATAGTTGAAGATTTCATATCTATGCCTCTTTGCGCTGCAATTGTAATACATTCTACTGAACCTTTTTGTTCACTGCAATGTCTTTTCGTGTCTGATCACTACTGTCCGGTTAAAAAAACGGTTAACGGCGTAAGCCATTGATAATAATTGTTCTTTTACATAACTGTTTCGTTTTCGATTTGAATTCGATCCGCCAATATGGGGAGATACCATCCGTTATCGCAGGAGGGTATCAATGAATTCAGGCCAAACGGTTTTCCGGCAACTGCTGCAGTTTCTGCCACGGCACGACTTTAATCTGTGTGTTCGTCGCTACCGTGGCGACTAAAGAGCGAGAAAGTTTTCCACGTTCGATCAGTTTCCCCCTGTGTCAGGATAGAAGTCGCTTCTCACCGAGAGAATTTGTGTTAGGCTCGGGGGCAGAGGAGAGTGACAACTATTATGAGTGGGACCTTTGCGCTGGGGACCAGTCGTTGTGTGCTGTATTTCCAAAAGTGGTTATTTCGGTCGGTCTATCGAAATCATCTTCTGAACACGGTCATTCAGAAAGCTCTCAATCTTCTCATTGTTACGCTGAAAGGGATTGTGACGGCCACTCAGCCAATCGGACAATTGCTCGGGATCACGTTTCATTTCGGCCCCAAGTTGTTCCAAAGACAGGCCGTTGACTTGCCTGAACCAGGCCAGTTTTTCCATCAGATCTTCGGGGCAGGGGATCGGGTTGTAGCCGAGGAAGTTTATAACTTTTGGCATACAACTCAACGTGATCGACGACCAGCCGTTTCCCCAATTCCAGATGGTGGAGGCAGCCCGGCGGGTGCAGCACAAGTGCCTGGTGCACCTGAATATCCATTCCAACAGTCAGATGGAGGCGCGACACATCCGTGAATTCTGCCCTATTGATGCTGAGGGAGATAAGCTGCTGGAGATGGTGACCGAACGCCTGGGGCTGTCCGCACGCAGCTATGCGCGTATCCTCAAAGTGGCGCGTACAATTGCGGATCTCGCCGGGGAGGAAGATATCCGCCAGCCCCATCTGTCCGAGGCGGTTCAGTATCGCGGACTGGATCGGAAGATGACCTGACTGAACCAGGTGGCAATTCTGCATTCAGTCGAGGCCTATGCCTATTTGTAACCTGTACATGTCCGGCTACACCGCCAACGTCATCGCCCATCACGGCGTACTCGAAAAAGGGTTAAACTTCATTCAGAAGCCTTTTTCGTTAGATGAACTGGCGCGGAAGATAGAAAAGTATAGACGAGCATGAGCCCCCAGCATGACTTTCAGGTGCCAGGTGTACTTTTCTCTCTGATGGGATATCCTTTCATGTATGGATGGATTTCAGCACTTTTAAGATTTTGAGCGCGATGAGCCGGGATGACAATATGAGCAGGAAAGACGCAGTACCTCAGAATCCAGAACAGAGCAACAAAGAAGCTCCCCCGCTGTGGGAGTTTGTTGCGGCAGGGTCATTTGTTGCCCCCAAAAGCAGTTCTGAACAGATTGTGCGGCGCTGGAGTGCTTTCAAGCGCCTGTTTCAGCACGATTCCGGAGTAGAAGAAAGCCCTTTCAAGCCGGAGTCGGAGCTGCAGCACTTGCCCGCCGGGCTTCTGCACCGTCTTGCCGGACCGGTGGATTGGAGTGGTGCTTTGTCTGCATTGGGCGAGGCTCTCAATGGCTGGAGCGGAGCCGAGGGAGAACCCCGAGTGGTTTTCGTCGTGGGACCTCCGTGGAGCGGCCATGCCGAGATCCTGCGTGCGTGGGCAGTCGCGCGTCAGGCCCCGTGCGTCGAAGCCCCATCCTATATGGATATTCTGCAACAAAAGCGCGAATGGGTGCAAATCCCGCAAAAAGAAGAGCAGCCCTGGATCATGCCTGAACTGGAGCGCTGTTACCTGCGTCACGCAGAGGGGTTCGATCTGGTGCGGAATTTTCTCGAACAGAGCATGCGGGGAGCATATGGCCCGGGACTTATCGGGTGTGACAGCTGGGCATGGGCGTATCTTCAGCATATATGGCCCGTCCCGTGTTCAAGCGTTCTGACCTTGCAGGGCTTTGATGGGGCGCGCCTTACCCGCCTGCTCCGCCAGTTAAGCGCGGCCCAGGGCTGCACTGACTACTGTTTCAAGAATGCGAGTAACGGACACACAGTACTGTGTGCGGAGGACGATGCAGATGCGCAGGTCAGTGCGGCCATTGTTCAGCTTGCGGTGCGTACCCGTGGAAATGTGGGGCTGGCGTTACGCTATTGGCGTGATGTGTTGCGCTCGGAACCTGAATCTTCACAAGGTCATGACGATGCAGATGCGGATGAAAGGGATGTAAGCGAAATACCCACAGTGTGGGTTGCTGCTTTACCGTCAAGCCCGCTTCCCCCGGATGACGACACGGATCTCATCGCCTTTGTTATCCATACCCTCCTCCTCCATCGCGGTTTGCCTGAAGAACTGCTTCCCCGAGTCCTCCCCATGGCGCGCACACACATAATTGCAGCCCTGTTGCGCCTGCGCACTCTGGGTATCGTCGAAGAGGATAATGGGTACTGGTATATTGCCCCCCTTGCATACGTGGGGGCCTCTACCTACCTGCGGGAGCGCAACTATCTCATAGATCAATTTGGGGGATGAGTATGATGGAAGACGTCAAAATTTCAGATATATTCAACGCTCTGGATGCCTCAGCAGTCTTGGAGCTTGCTCTGATTCTGGCCAGCGCTGTTGCGAGTATTATGGTGTTGCAGAAGGTGCTTCCCTGGATTGCAGCGCAATTGCACGATCAGCGTCGCCACTTTATCCTTGCCATGGTGCCGCTACTGCGCCTGATTATCATCCTTGCCGCATTTCTTCTCAGTGTTCCGCTGATAATAGAGCCATCCCTGCAGAACATGGTGGCGCTTTTCGGATCTCTAGGTCTCGCTCTCGGGTTTGCCCTTAAGGACTACGCGAGCAGCCTGATTGCCGGGATTGTAGCTACCGGAGAGCGCCCGTATCGCAATGGCGACTGGGTTGAGATCGGGGGTGTGTACGGTGAGGTTACTCATGTCGGCTTGCGCACCGTACAGATCACCAGTGCAGATGATACCCTGTATCATATTCCGCATCAGAAAATATGGAATGAAGTGGTTGCCAACGCGAATAATGGAACCCTGCGCCTCCAGACGGTGACAGATTTTTATCTCGATCCCTGTCACGACGGAAGCCGGGCGCGTGAAATTCTATATGATGTGGTCTTGAGCAGTTCTTACGTGTCCCTGAAAGAAACCATCTCGGTAGTACTGAAAGAGGAGCCCTGGGGCACCCATTATCGAGTGAAGGCGTATCCGGTCGATCCACAAATGCAGTTTGCCTTTATAGCAGATGTGAGCATTCGCGGGCGTGAAATTCTACGCAGACACGGATTTGAATTTGCCCGGGGGACACTCGCCTCAGTGGAAAAATAGGTAAGGCAGAGGGAGAAGGGGAATCAGGCGACCGCACCCGACCAGCGCAGGGATTCTATACTGACGGCCGGGATTGAAGCGTTCGGTGTTTGCTGTGTGGTTTCATCGCTCCCGCCGGGAGAGGTTCCGGCGTGTGGCGCGGCGTAGGTGTTGCCGGATTCGCCCTGCTGAGAGCGTAGCTCCATGCGGGCCTGAGCCGCGATCTGGGCCGCGCGCGCGGCAACGCGCCTGTCCTGCGCGGAAGGCTGTGCCGGAGCGAGGGCAGCAGCCTGAACCTGCTCCATCTTGTCAATGGTTTCCTGTGGATCCCCTTTTACTTTACTCAGATCGATACTGACCTCGCCGGATACCGCATAGCGTTTTCCGTCCGGCCCGGTTTCATATTCGAGCGAAGGTGCCCCTGCGTACTTGCCACCCACAGCAGCGTGGGCCGCTTCATGGGTACGAACTTCCTGGTCGCGGCGTTTCAGCTCCTGCACTTCCTGCTGCTCTTCCGGGGGGAGATTTTCCCCGTTTACCCCGGGGGCTTTCTCTGCGGATTCTTTTTCCTTATCTGTTTCATTTTCCGGAGAGGATTGTGCAGCAGAGTCCCGGGTGGTGCTGCCTTCTTCAGGTCGAGTACCCGATTGCGCGGCGTCTGTGTCGGCATTCGTGTTGCCGGGGTCAGGGGCCCGCTCAGCCGGGCTTGAAGAAGTATTTGCATTCCGGCGCGCAAGTTTGCGCCCTTCAGGGCTCAGTTCAACCCTGTCATTTCCAGGATTGAAGATCTGTGCATCCGTGCCGGATTGCCCCGCATAAATTTCTTCAGGGGCTATCTTCCGATTTGGAGGGTAAGTACCTGCAACCCCACTGAGCGCGGGGTTTATGTAAGGGGTGCTGCTCAACATAGTATGTCCCGTTCATCCTGCACCTTGTTTTAAAGCGGGGTACTCCTTTTATTTAGTACCACCGAGACCGTGACTTTTCCAGCACTTTTACCGCCTTGGGTACTGGTTGCACAATTCGCATATATAAAAAGTACATTTGAGAGTTGACAAAACGGCGTTTGTTTTGCAATCTGTAAGAGCGAATGAGAATCGTTCTCGATTGCATGAGCAGAATAGTTGGGTATTTAAGAGGAATTCTCCGGAGGATATACGCAGGCAGGGGAGGGTGAATATTATGCAGTTGAACCGTAGAGATTTTCTCAAGCTGGGGGCCGGCGGAGTGGCGGCGGGGATGCTCAAACCGGCAAGTGCGCGGGCGTGGGAATCCAAGGCGCCGCCGGACAGTGAATCATTCAGCTGTCTTACCGATATATCCCGCTGTATCGGCTGTCGGAAATGTGAACTGGCATGTAATGAGATCAATGAGCTCCCGCCTCCCGCGCAGGCTCTGGACGATCTGAGGGTGTTTGATCGTGAGCGCAGGCCGGATGCGGCTCATTTTACCGTAGTGAACCGCTATCACAGCGGGCGTGTGGATGAGGAGGGGGCGCTGGTTCCGGATTACGTCAAGGTGCAGTGCATGCACTGTCTCGACCCGGCATGTGCATCCGCGTGTATTACCGGTGCCTTGAGCAAGCAGGACAATGGCGCGGTGCACTACGATGTGAGCAAGTGTATCGGTTGCCGTTACTGTATGGTGGCATGTCCTTTTGAGATACCGGCGTACGAATACCATAAATCCCTCACTCCCAGGGTAAGGAAGTGTACCCTGTGTGAAGAGGAGTTTACCCGTAAACAGCGCCCCCCGGCGTGTGCCACGGTGTGCCCTACCGAAGCGATCACCTTCGGTAAGCGTTCAACCCTGCTCGAACTCGCGCACAAGCGCCTGGAGCAGAATCCGGCACGTTACGTCCAGCACATCTATGGCGAGAAAGAGGTTGGGGGTACGGCATGGATGTATATCTCCTCGGTCCCCTTTTCCAAACTCGGTTTTCTGAAACTGCCGCATAAACCCATGCCTAAACTGAGCGAGACCCTGCAGCACTCCCTGTTCAGCTATCTGTGGTCTCCGATCCTGCTGTTTACGGTTCTGAGCATTGTGCTCTTCAAAAAAGGAAAACGCCAGACGCTGGAACATCATGATACCGAGCTACAAGAGGAGGAAAGACATGAGTGATCCGGGAGTACACAGATCTGTAGCCCTGCGCCGCCCGTTGTGGACTCCGGGGGTGCTGGTGATGCTGGCTTTCATGGTTATCGGCGCGGTTTTTATTATAGCGCGTTTTACCGGAGGCATTGCGGCGGTGAGCAATCTCAGTAACGCGCGACCCTGGGGATTGTGGGTCGGGATTGATGTCGCCACCGGAGTGGCTCTTGCCGCCGGAGGATTTACCACCGCAGCCCTGACCCATATTTTTGGGCGCCACCACTACGAGGCGGTGGTGCGTCCGGCTCTGCTGACCGCCATGCTCGGGTATACCTTTGTCGTCCTGGGGTTGCTCGTGGATATCGGACGTTCCTGGGCGATCTGGAAACCCATGATATTCTGGAATACGAATTCGGTTCTCTTCGAGGTGGCGATGTGCGTCATGGTGTATCTTACCGTGCTGTACATCGAATTTATGCCGATTATTATTGAACAGTTTAAGGATAACGTAAACTTGCCAGGAATGCTGGCGCGCCTGAACAAAGGGGTGGAATGGGTGCTGGCTAAGGCCGAAATCACCCTGAGCAAAACCATGTGGATCTTTATAGTCGCAGGTGTGGTGCTCTCGTGCATGCATCAGTCCAGCCTGGGCTCACTGATGTTGATTGCCCCCACCAAACTGCATCCGCTCTGGTATACCCCGCTCCTGCCCCTGTTGTTTCTCACCTCGGCCATTGCGGTGGGGTTCCCCATGGTGATCTTTGAGAGCACCCTTGCCAGTTCAAGCCTGAAAAGCAATGACGAGATGGAACTGCTGAGCGGGCTGGCACGTTTTACCCCGGTGATCCTCGGGATTTATCTGGCCCTGAAACTCGCGGATATGCTGGTGCGCGGGACCTGGATATATCTGCTGGATAACAGCATGCAGAGCAATGCTTTTCTGGTTGAGGTGGGTGCAGGGGTGATTCTCCCCATGTTGATTCTGCTGCGCCGGGAAAGACGTGAGTCGCCGCGCTGGCTCTTCTTTGCCGCCTGCTGTGTTATCGGCGGGGTGGTGTTGAACCGTGTCAATGTGTTCATGATCGGATTTAAGCCTCCATTCGGAGACCAAACCTATACGCCGGCGCTGGGGGAGATCTTTATTACCTGCGGTCTGATTGCGGCTCTGATGTTTCTCTACCGGGTAATAGTGACATATCTGCCGGTGCTTACGCCGCGCGGGGAGGACAGGATATGAATTGGAATATACGCAATATACTGGTTATGTGTTGTCTCGGACTGGGGCTGGCGGGAGTGAATGCCCCCTGTTGGGGAGCAGAAAATAATGCCCCGGAGACAGAAAACGGGAAAACCAATGAGGGGGAAACCAGACAGGAACAGGCGCAGAAGCGAGCTGCGGAGCGGGTTCCTCAGGTTGAGAATGTCCGCCACGAAGATCCCCTGCGGCGTTCCCAGCGCCTGCACCGTATGGGATTGTCGGTAAAGGATATACGGGAGTCATATTTTTTTCTCGACAGTTCGATTCTCAGAGAACGCGAGGATCGCTACGCAGGGGTGCGTTTTAATCACGCCCAACATGCTGCAAGTGTGAATGACTGCAGCGTATGTCACCACAAACGCCCGGAGGAGGATGTTGCCTACAGCCCCAATCCCGAACTGGTGCGCTGCAGTGCGTGTCATCAGCACGCCTTTGATCCCGATTTCCCCGGGCGTCTCGGGCTCAAAGCCGCTTACCATCAGCGCTGCATCGGCTGCCATGAAGAGCAGGAGCGCGGTCCGCAGGTATGCACCGACTGCCACCTGGAAAGGGTGCCGGAACATAAAGAACTGGTGAAACTGCCTGGCGATCCCGATCCCCTCGAAGTTACGGCGGAATGTCTGCGCTGCCACGCCGAAGAGGCCGAGCATTTCAAGCTTACCGCACACTGGCGCTGGCGCGGTCATTCAGCCTATACCGCCGAAGACACCCGCGCGGTGGAACACGGTAAAGGAACCACGGCCCTGAACAATTACTGAGTGAGCATCATCAGCAACGAGTCTCGTTGCACAAGTTGTCACGCAGGGTATGGTTGGGAAGACGACAGTTTCGATTTTGACTCCACAGAACGGATGGATTGTCTGGTATGTCATGATACCACCGGCACCTATGTGAAAGAGCCGACCGGTGCCGGATATCCGAAAGAGGATGTTGATTTGAAGCATGTGGCCGAGCAGGTGGGACATACCGGACGGGAAAGCTGCGGGAAATGCCATTTCAGCGGTGGTGGCGGGGATGCCATCAAGCACGCGGATATGGGGGGTAATCTCAAGAACCCGGACCCGCGCTGTGATGTGCATATGGGTGATCTCGATTTTACCTGTGCCGAATGTCACACCACGCGCCAGCACCGCATTGCGGGGCGCAGTTCATCGGTGGCGCCGGTGGAGGGGGTGACCCGCTGCGAGGATTGCCACTCCGATAAACCGCACGTGGGCAACAGCCTGCTCGACCATCACCTCAACGCCCACGGCAAGGCGATGAGCTGCAATACCTGTCATTCGCCGGTTTACGCCAAATGCGCCCCTACCAAAACCTGGTGGGACTGGTCCAAGGCAGGCGATCTGGAGCGGAAACCGGAGTACGAACGTCTCGGCGACAGTGACCCCCTGCCGGATTACGCCCCCCAAAAGGGCGAGTTCCGCTGGAAGCGTGCCGCACGCCCGGAATACCGCTGGTACAATGGCTACATGGAGCGCATCAACCTGGGGGATAAGGTTGATATGGATGCAGAAGTGGTCAAACTCACCGCCCCGGTGGGCTCTATCCACGATCCCCGGGCGCGTATCACCCCGTTTAAAATCATGAAGGGGATGCAGGCATTTGATGCGCAGCACAACACCCTGCTGATACCACATCTGTTCCCCTCCGGGCCGGATGACAAGACGGCATACTGGAAGTATTACAATTGGGAGAAAGCGTTTACCACCGGGATGGATGCCGCCGGACTGCCCTTCAGCGGCGACTGGGAGTGGAAAGAGACCTGGACCTTCTGGCGCGTGGAGCACGAGGTGATGCCGGCGGCGGAGGCGCTCTCATGCCGTCAGTGCCACCCGAGTCTGCGCGAGGAACGCACCTGCGATCGCTGCCATCAGGACAGTCGCTACGTGGACTTCAAAGAGCTGGCGCATAAAGAGACCGACTTCAGCTTTCTGGAGGGCAAGCGCGAAAATCTTGAAGAGTTGCGCGACAGCGATTATATCGACTTCAAAGCCCTGGGCTATGAGGGTGATCCCATCATCCACGGTGGACGCTTCAAGAAGTTACCCATGGGGCGTAAAGAGGATGGAAACAACTGAAGGTGCAAGCGGATTCTCCTTCCCCCTCTGATGGGGGAAGGGCGGGATGGGGGTGTGCGGGAGCAGGGATGCCCTGACGGGCATTATCCCCACCCTGCCCCTCCCCTGTAAAAAGGGGAGGGAAGGATTTGACTGGGTATGTACCGGAGAACTGTTACGTGTCTTCTACTTGATCTTCCAGCTGGTGCCTTCAGCACTGTCGAGGAGCAGAATCCCGCGGGCTTCGAGTTCATCGCGGATGGCGTCGGAACATGCAAAGTCTTTATCCTTGCGCGCCTGGAGGCGTTGGGCGATCTTCTCTTCAATCTCTGCTGCGCTGATATCCATATCCGCCAGCGCCGCCATCTTCTGGTGCTCCAGCCAGGCCGCGGGCTCTGAGGTGAATATCCCCAGCACGCCGCCGAGTTCGCGGAGGGTATGGTACAGGGCGCTGACCGCCGCGACTTTGTCCTTCTTTTTGCGGAACTTTTTCTCGCTCATAAGGCGGTTCATGTTCCGCACCCCGTCAAACAGAAAGCCTATCGCCTGGGCGGTGTTGAAGTCGTCATCCATAGCGCTTTCGAAGCGCTCCCGTAGCTCCTTGCCTTCTTCCGCTTCTATAGAGGCGTCAACCTCGCACTGCCTGAGAACCTCGCCCGCGGCCAGAAGGCCTTCGTAGAAGCGGGTCAGACCGTGGCGCGCCTCTTTGAGGTTCTGATCCGAGAAGTCGATGGGAGAGCGGTAGTGCGCCGAGAGGATGAAGAAACGCACCACCTCGGGGTCGTACTGTTGGAGGATGTCGCGGATGGTGAAGAAATTTCCCAGGGATTTACTCATCTTCTCCTGATTGACATTCACAAAGCCATTGTGGATCCAGTATTTGACAAAGGGTTTGCCGCTCGCCGCTTCGCTCTGGGCGATCTCGTTTTCGTGGTGCGGGAAGATCAGATCCTTGCCACCGCCGTGGATGTCGAATGATTCTCCCAGATAGCGCGTGGACATGGCCGAGCACTCGATGTGCCAGCCGGGGCGCCCTTCTCCCCAGGGGGAGGGCCAGGAAGGTTCGCCGGGTTTGGCGGCCTTCCACAGGGCGAAATCCATGGGATTCCGCTTTTTCTCCCCCGGTGCGATGCGTGCCCCCACCTGCATCTCATCCAGATTGCGCTTGCTCAGCTTCAGGTAGTTGTCAAAGCTCTGCACCGCAAAGTACACATCCCCGTCCGCGGCATATGCCTTGCCTGCGTCGATGAGTTTCTGTACCAGGGCGATGATATCGTCAATATGCTCGGTGGCTTTGGGCTCAATCGTGGGCTTCTCGAGCCCGAGGGCATCCATATCCTCGTCAAAGGCGCGGATAAATTCTTCCGCCAGCTCCGTTGAACTGATGTCGCGCTCGTTGGCGCGCTGGATGATCTTGTCATCCACATCGGTATAGTTGCGCACATAGGTGACATCATAGCCGCTGTATTTGAGGTAGCGGTACACGATATCGAAGACAATATTGGCACGCGCATGCCCGATGTGGCAGTAGTCATACACGGTGACGCCGCACACATACATGCCCACCTTGCCGGGTTGCAGGGGGATAAAGGGTTCTTTTGTGCCGGAGAGGGTGTTGTATAGACGTAAGCTCATAGGGGTAACATCTGTCCTTTTATGTGCGTTGATCTTATTCAGCTGGTTGCGGGTAATTGAGTGTTTGAAGGTTCTTTGCTATGCGTATGCAGCGCAATTTCAAGACCAAGGGCTTTGGCTACCTTTACAACAGTGACAAACGAAGGATTGCCTTCGGGTGATAACGCTTTATACAAACCTTCCCGCGTCAGTCCGGTGTCGCGCGCAATTTGACTCATATTTCTGGCGCGCGCGAT
>JBNGCY010000061.1:0-15100 GCA_049975505.1 Desulfuromonadaceae bacterium
GTTAAGAGATTCTTCCGCACTTCAGTAAAAAAATCCGCACCCGACCGGGCGCGCCTGGCACTATGCTCATCCGGCAGCCTTGGAACAAGTACCGGTATCGGCCTTGGAGCATGCCGGTGCCGAAGCGCTGCTGTATCCCTGATCATACCAGCCTCCGCCCTTAAGGGCAAAGCCGGTATTGGATACAAGCTTGCTCACTTCTCCCCCGCACTCGCGGCAAGCGGAAAGAGGGGGATCGGAAAACTTCTGACGTGCTTCAAATACCAGACCGCATTTACTGCATTTGTATTCGTAGATAGGCATGACTCAATCCTTTTAAATGAAGAATTAGTGTTGCACAAACCCTGTACCAAATACCCAGTGTATAAAACACGGCGTAAGGTAGTCATGCGCGCATCTTTTGTCAAGAGTCACAAGCTTTTCCGGGGAATTGTGCATCCCGGTTCCTGTATATATTGAGTTGGCTAAAAGCACCCTTCATGTTAGTATTTGAGACATACATTTCATCCAAGAAAGAGCAGGTATCCCGTGGCCGTTGAAAAATTTTTAAACCACAAAAATAAACTGAAACTGCCGACACCTCCGTCTGTTGCAACCCTGATTCTGGAGGAGTTGGGACGCGAGGATATTGACTTTGATCGGCTCACCCGCATCATTACCGCCGATTCGGCTCTGACGGCACGCATTCTCAAAGTGGCCAACTCCCCGCTGTTCAGCCCGGCAGGGAATATTGACTGCATCCATGTGGCCCTCACCCGTCTCGGCACCACTCAGGTTACCAACATCGCACTGTCTTTTATCCTCGTGCATGCGTTCAACAAGCGCAGTATGGATGCGAATTTCGACTTCAATTATTTCTGGCGCCACGCTTTAACGTCTGCGGTCGCGGCCAACCTGTTGCATAAAGAGCTCTTTGGCGAAAACAGCAACACCTTTATCAGTGGCCTGCTCCATGATGTGGGTATCCTCATTGCCGGAAGTCAGATCCCGGAATACTGTGAACTCTTTGAAGAACCCGCGTTGACCCTGGAGAAACTCAGGGAGAAAGAACGTCAGACCTTTGGCTTCAGCCACTGCCAGCTCGGGGCTGAAGTCCTTAAGGAATGGAAGATTCCGGAGAGCATCACCCAGCCGATTCTGTTTCACCACAATCCCGATGAGGCTCCGCCTGCATACCGTGATGCCGCATTTGTCATCCAGGTGGCCGATCTGGTCGCCGATATGTTCCACGGCAAGCCCTCTTCGGATAAATTCGGGGTGCTGGAAACCTTCCTGAAGAAAAAGGATATTGACCAGGCTGCCATCGACAGACTGATTCACGAAATATTCAGCAACAGTCTGAAAACCCTGGCATTCTTTGAGATTCCCCCCGACAGAATCAAGAGTCCGGGGCAGTTGCTGCAGGAAGCCAACGAGATTCTCAGCAACATGCATCTGCATGCTGACGTGGAACTGCGTGATGTTAAACAGGAGCGCGATGCCCTGATAAACAATTCAAAGCTGCTCTATCGTACCAACACGGAACTGAGCCGCCTGGCATTTGAAGACAGCCTTACCGGGCTGAACAACATGCGCTATTTTCATGACTATTTTCAACGCGAGATTCAGCGCTCACTGCGGTATAAAACCTGCTTCTCCCTGATCCTCCTTGATCTGGACAATTTCAAGGAGGTCAACGATACCTATGGGCATCCGGCCGGCGATCGGGTTCTTCAGTATATCGCGGAACTGATATCCGCCACTCTGCGTCAGGTGGATATGGCGGCACGCTACGGCGGAGAGGAATTTGCGGTATTCCTGCCTGAAACCAACCGCGATGATGCGCTGACCATTGCCGAACGTCTGCGCCATCAGATCGAAATCCATAAAACTCCGTGGCAAAAGCATAAAATCCAGGTAACAGCGAGCATCGGAGTAACCTTTTTCTGCCCTGACAATGAAACGGCCAATCAGGATGAAATAATCGCGCGCGCGGATCGCGCCATGTATGCCGCAAAGCACAAAGGCAAAAACCGCGTCCAGATTGCCGACCCTGACACCCCGGTGAACTGAACATTGCTGTACCTTATCAGCGTCTCCCTCATCTGGGCCTTTTCTTTCGGCCTCATCAAAGGGCATCTGACCACCCTGGATCCGAGTCTGGTGGCGGCGCTGCGTCTGGCGCTGGCATTGGTGGTGTTTCTCCCCTTTACCCGTCTGGGGCGGTGCGGGTATTTCACCCGCATCCAGCTGCTGGGGATCGGCGCTGTTCAGTACGGTCTCATGTATACCTGCTACACCGCAGCCTTTGCCTACCTGCATGCCTATCAGGTCGCGCTGTTCACCATTTTTACTCCTATATTTGTAACCATCGTCAACGATCTGTTTTCCCTGCGTTTTCATCGGCGCTTTTTCACCATGTCGCTCCTGGCCGTAGTGGGCACCGGGGTTGTACTGTATCGCGATTTCAGCAGCGCGGAATTCCATACGGGATTTATGCTGCTGCAGGGCGCCAATCTGTGTTTCGCTTTCGGGCAGGTCGCCTACTGTAGACTCATGCGCACTCGGCGCCACCTGCGCGACCACAGCGTATTCGCCCTTCTCTACCTTGGAGGCTTTGGCGCAACTCTGCCGATGCTCGTACATTCCGGCGGCTGGCGCGATTTCACCCTTATTCAGGGGCAGCAGTGGCTGGCCCTGATCTATCTGGGCGTCCTTGCTTCGGGGGTGTGTTTCTTTCTGTGGAATTACGGCGCACGCCGGGTCAATGCCGGGGTGCTCGCAGTCAGCAACAACCTCAAGATCCCTCTGGCAATCGCATGTTCATCCCTGTTTTTCGGTGAACACATCAACCTGACCCAGCTTCTTATCGGCTCAGGGATCATTGTTGCGGCTCTGCTTCTCAATCCGGCTTCCAAGCGTTGATGCGAAAGGTGAGTGGGATTTTTGCTCCTACATAGGATATGTGTCCTGTGATAGTATAAAGTGATACAGTTGATTTGTCAGAATTACAGAATTATACGCATTTATAACCTTTCTTCAATTTACCTGTTCCGCAAAGGCATTTAACCGATGAACAGCATTATCCCGCGCCCGGGCCAATCGATTCTCATAACTGGAGCATGCCTGATAATTATTCTTGCCGGCCTTAAAAGCGCCCAACAGCTGGTGGTGCCGTTTTTTCTTGCCGCTTTTATTGCAATCCTGTGCTTGCCCGCCCTCAAATGGCTCGAAGGTAAAAAACTTCCCGGTTACGCTGCCGTATTTATTGTCATCAACCTTGCTTTACTCTTTGGGCTGGCGCTGGCACTGCTTATCGGCACCTCTGTACACGATTTCACCCTGACTCTGCCCACTTACCAGCAACAGATCCGCGAAGAAACCCGTGCTCTGTTCAACTGGCTCAACAACTACGGCATCTCCATCTCCTCTCAGGTTGTTCTGGACTATTTCGACCCCAGCGCTGCCATGAAAATTGCAGCCAATACCCTGAGCAGCCTGGGAACCGCGCTCACCAACGGCTTTCTTATTCTGCTCACCGTAGTATTTATTCTCCTGGAAGCGAGTTCCATGCCGGAAAAGCTCAAGCTTGCCCTGCCCCACTCAACCTCTTCTCTGGAAAATTTTACCCGCATCACCTACAGTGTTCAGCGCTATCTGGCGATGAAAACCCTGTTGAGCGCGGTCACCGGCCTCACCATAACAGCGGCGCTCCTGATTCTCGATGTGGACTATGCTGTCTTGTGGGGCTTACTGGCCTTTCTGCTCAACTACATCCCCAATATAGGTTCCATTATTGCCGCAGTTCCGGCGGTCTTGCTGGGGTTGGTGCAACACGGTATCGGTATCGCCCTGGTAGTGGCGGGAATATATGTGCTGGTAAATGTGGTGATCGGCAACATGGTGGAACCACGCTTTATGGGCAATCGTCTGGGTCTTTCCCCTCTGGTGGTGTTTATTTCGCTGGTTTTCTGGGGCTGGGTTCTCGGTCCGGTGGGGATGCTGCTCTCGGTGCCCCTGACCATGATCCTGAAAATCGCCCTTGAGACTACAGAAGAGTGGCGCTGGGTCGCGGTTCTGTTAAGCTGACACCAACGTGTGATGACAAACCTTCATTCCAAAGGAAACATTCATGGCAGATAAACAAAGCCTCAAGCATGAAAAATATCTGGGATTATTCCTCCTCATTGTCGCTCTAATGGTATTCGCCACCCTGGTCAAGAGCTGTAATATTGCGCGCTATCAGGCGCAACACCACATGGAGGCCGGCACAGCACATGAAAGCAGAAACCCGGAAACACCCGGCGCAAACTGAGGTACACATATACATTCAACCACACGCGAAACTGAATCAGGCGGATAATGATCTGATTGAGGAGCTGGCCGCCAGGGGATATGCCGATCCATATACTTTGCGTCAGCGCCTCCAGGGGATGTTCCCGGCGCAGTTGCTCCACGGTAGTGCCGAAAAGATGGAGGAGGCGGCCCGGATCCTGACGCAGCACCGGCGCGCGTATCGAAGCATCACTCCGATGCTAACCCTGCAGGAACCTGAAACGCTTGAGTCTTTCACTCTGGGAAACGGGCAGGTGGTTCTCCACAGCCAATCCGCTACGCTTTGCTGCAGTGCTGAACATACCATCCTTGCGATAGTTGCAGACATCTCCGCCCGGATAGGTGAACGTCAGATGAAGCGCATGCTCGCGCGCCACACCTACGGAGTACCCGGAAACAGCATACAGGATATTAAAAAACTGGAGGAGGAGATCTTCCGCCTTGCTCCGATTTTAGACCTCTACCGCCTTGCCCCTGAGGGAAACATCGAAGCCGGAATCCGCATCATTCCGGGTAGATTTGAGCACCGGCATCTGGGGGAAGACGCTACCCTGAGCCGCAACCGCAATCTCAAGGTTCTGTGGGATAAAATCCGCGCCGCGACCCCGGATATCAGGGTGCACTACGGCTTCGGTTTAAGTTCCATACCCGAATGCAGCCCAGAACCTGTTACACACGCCGACCCCTATACGCATCGGGGGAACCTGCGCGCCCTGACCCGCTTCGGGAATCTGATGGCGCAGTTGGAGAATACAGGCGACACTACGCCCTCGTCTGCGCCGATTCCCGACAATTTTTCCGCCCTTCCTCTGTTTGGCTCCCTTCCGCAGACTGCACCCTCCGCACCGCAGGCTGAAGAAACGTCAGCTACCATAGAAGAGGATAAGTCCACCCTGCCACCTCCACCGGAGGCCACTACTCTTACCGGGCTTAAACTCCACACCAACGCCCTGCGTATTCTGCCTCTGGCGGGGGTGATTCTGGCGGTCGGCTTGAGCTTCCTCGGCTCTGAACTCAATATCGACATTATTGAATACCTGTTCAGCCACGCCATAGCCCAGAGTGTCCTTGCCGGGGTGTGCTTCTATTACGGTATCCGGTACTTACGCCTGAAGCGCCACATCGAGAACACCCCTACGAGTAAAATCCGTTCCATGGCCATGGGAATGGTTGAAATCCACGGGCATGTGGAGCGCAAATTCGCCCTGGTTTCCCCTGTTTCAGGGCTGCCCTGCGTGTACTACCGCATCAAACGCTATACCCGCAAGCGCATGAACTTCAAGGGGCGCCAGAGCGAAAATCAGTGGAGTATGCGCAGCATCACCACTACAGAGAACATGCCTTTTCTGCTCAACGATGGTACCGGCAGGGTTGAAATAAACCCGCGCGGCGCCGAACTCAAGGCTCGCAATGTCCACGGCGGTATGGGTTCTCATGCACAGCTGCCGTTCAGTATAAGTTCGAGTATGTCGGAAAACGAACGCTGGGAAGAAGAGGTGATCCCCGTCGGTTCCTATGTATATATTCTCGGTTTCGCGCGTTCCGCCTCTGAGACTAACCCCGGACATAAGGAGCAAGTGCGCAACGCCCTCCACGCCCTGAAACAGGATCAGGAAAAATTACAGCAATTCGACTCCAACCACGACGGTCATATTGATCTCAATGAATGGGATGCGGCGCGGCGAGCCACAGCACATGAGGTACTCACGCGTTCCCTGCACACGGATAAAACCAAAACCACCCCGGTGCAGGGACACATCACGCATCCTCCCCAGCGTGGATATCCCTTTCTGATTGCCGAGACCGAATCCGAACTTCATCTGACCCGGCAATTCACATACTATGGCGCTATCTTTCTGAGTGCAGGGCTGGGCCTGACTCTATGGGGGCTGTACACTGCAGGTAAGATGTTGAATTTCATTTAGGAGAAATAACATGAACACAATGATTATTACGGGTGTGATCCTGCTTCCGGGCATCGCGCTGGTCACCTATGCTATCGTTATCTATAACAACCTGGTGAGTATGCGCAACAATACAGACAAGGCGTGGAGCAATATTGATGTACTGCTTAAACAGCGCTATGATGAACTGCCTAAACTCCTCGAGGTCTGCAAAGGATATATGCAGCACGAACGGGAAACCCTCGAGGCTGTGACCCGCGCCCGTTCCATGGTGGCTGATGCCGGCTCTGATGATGCAGAACTTGAGGCCCAGAACCTCCTGAGCCAGACCCTGAAATCCCTGTTTGCGGTTAGTGAGGCCTATCCGGATCTGAAAGCGGATGAAGCCTTCCGCCGCCTGGGAACACGCATTTCTCAGATCGAAGAGCAGATCGCGGATCGACGTGAACTCTTCAACGAATATGTGAATATGTATAATGTCCGCATTGCGCAATTTCCCGATATGCTTGTGGCGACAAAATTCAATTTCAGCCCCAGAACCCTGTGGGAAATCAACCCGGAACACCGCCGTGACGTGGAAATAAGTTTTGAATCATGAATGAAGGCAGTACCCGGTATTTTATCCCTGCGGAAACCACGCGCAGCCGCATTGAGGTAAAGCGGAGCCGATTTATTGCCACAGCTGCCTTCACTCCTTCCATTGAGACCAGTGACACCTTCATCAGCGCCGTTAAGGCAGAATTCCCCGATGCAAATCACAACTGCTGGGCCCGGGTTATCGGCGCCCCGGGGGACACCTCTCAGGCCGGGATGAGTGATGACGGTGAACCCCAGGGGGCTGCAGGCAGGCCTATGCTGACCGCCCTGCTCCATACGGATGTGGGTGATATCAGTGTGGTGGTGAGCCGCTACTTCGGAGGAATCAAACTGGGCAAGGGGGGAATGGCCCGCGCCTATACCGATGCCCTGCTGGAGGTGCTGGAGCAGTTGCCGCGCAAGGAGAAAATCTTCTATCTGCCCCTTAAGATTCAGGTTCCCTACCCCCTTCTCGATATCCTGGACCGCATTCTTCCCGAATACGAGACTTTTATTGACACCCGCGACTTCGGGGCCAGTGTCACCCTGAACCTGAAAGTTCCGGCAGAAAAACACCCGGAGTTGATCCGCCATCTGACTGAACTCAGTGGCGGAAAGATTGAGATTGGCGAAGGACAACATAATCTGGACTCCTGATTTCATTGCGGTTACAATTTCGAACCTGAGTTCAGATACAAAAATTTTTTTCGGATAACATGATTTCAAAGGAGCATCATGGCAAAAGAGGATATGCAGATATGGAACAGCGTCACTCTGCTGTTTCTGAGTAAATTTGTTACCAGCACAAACCAGGCCTTCGCCCAGAGAGAGCTGATAAACCCCAATAATATTGATCTGGGGGTAAAATTTGCCTCCATGCTCGGTACTGAAGTTAAAGACAGTGACGTGCGCGGATTCTTGAAAAAGGCACTGCGACATCTGGAGCAGCAGAAACTTCTGCAACGTTCGCCTGCCGGGGAGATGCACCTCACCCCCGCTGGTATCGCTGCAATGCATACCGAACGCGCCCGGGCAATGGAAAAGATAGCCAAAAGTTTCCCGGGTTCGGTGCCTGAAGAGCAAAAGGAGGCAGCAGCGGATAGAAAACCACATTAACCGCATAGCATAGTCGTGTTTTAATCGACTTCTGCCCATCTTCCTGGCCTAAATATATCCGTCCTCCGGGACGACATAAGAAACATGGAATTCTTTGTCCCGGTGCAACCGGCTACATTCAGCGTAAATCCGGTCACCCCCTCACAAAAGAGTGCTGACGCCGTGCAGCACAATCTGCAGCCATATCAGGTAGTGCAGGCCACTGTTGCCGAAAAAGGTGAAGGCAGGGTTCTGCTTGAAATGGACGGAAAGAAGATGTGGGCGCAGAGTAAGGCGGATGTCAAAACAGGACAGCAGCTCAATCTGCAGGTCACCACTACAGAACCGCGCCTGCAATTGCGTGTAATCCCTCAGGGATTTGAACAACACTTGCTTCGCGTTCTCCACCTGTTTGACCACAAGCCTGAATTAGGTGCCAGACTGCAGGAACTCGGCAATCGCCTCAATGACCAGAATACTCAACGTCAGCTGAACCAACTCGCGCAGCAGTTTCTCGGTCAGCGCCAGGTCACGTCAGGAGGGGAGCTGACCCGCGCGACAGCGCCATTGCTCGAATCGCTGACACAACTCCAACAGGCTTCTCCTGAGGCACGCAGTGGGATTGCAGCTATGCTGCAGCACTTGAGCGTCAACATGGCACCCTCCAGTTCTTCAATGCCTGCAGGGACAGGCGACACTCGCGTTGGCATGCAGTTACTCCAGAATTTCGCCAATACCCTGCAGACTGCGAGCAGTGGCAATGCCAATAGCGGTTCTTCAACGGAGCCGGTGCCAACCCAAATTCAACAGATACTAAATCCTCTCCTGCAGCCCCAGACAGGTGAGCAACTCACGCCCAGAAACCTGCAGCAGCTACAAAATCTGCTCTTGCATATCAGCAAAAATCCTGAATCCTTCACAAATACGGGAGCATCAGGCAATACCCCAACGACAGAGGTGGAATCATCCCACCTTCAGGCTCTAACAGCCTCTGTCCTTCAATCCCTGGCGCAGAGTCTCGGCAACATCCACCAGCAGATGGCCACTCCGCCGCCGCGCGAGCTAGCTCTGCTGGCTCAGATTCTGGGCCTGAACTTTGAGGGACGCCTGCTCAATGGTGAAGTGGAACAGGCACGTAACAGCCTTAAAGGGCTGTTGCTCCAGCTTAAAGGTCAGGAGGATTCCCCTCCCCGGGTGCGCGAACACAGTGCCAACCTGCTTCAGCAACTGGAGTTGTTTCAACTCTGCCGCGGACGTCTGGCGCAGGACGGCGTCCTGTTTCTTCCCCTGCCCTATGATTTTCTTTATCAGGGCTATGCCCTGATAGAGGAGCATGGGAGCGAGCAGGATACAGATGGAAGCGAAAAGGAGAAAACCTTAAGCGTAACCCTGAACCTTACCCTGGAGCATCTGGGATCACTGAATATACACATGCTTTTTGTGCGGGAACAACTCTTCATGCGCATCAGTTGTGCCGACGCGCGCACTACCGCTCTGATTCAAAACACTCGTGCAGAACTCGACACTGTCCTGCAACCGCTTGGGCTGAAACGGATCAACATCGATGCCAGAGGCAAAGACCCGGCAGTCGCGCTTCTTGAACGCCTGAGCCCCGACAGGAGCGTACTGGACGCGCATGTATGATGGTGTGCCGGATAACGTACCTGATGAAACCAACGCATATGCGGGAGGCTGAGTCATGCCGGATGGAACGCCCAAAAAAGCGGTAGCCCTGAAATACGACAACACCCCCGGAGCGGCTCCAGTAGTGGTAGCAAGTGGACAGGGTGCAATCGCTGAGCGAATAATAGAGATAGCGCAGGAGGCCGGCCTCCATATAACGGCAGACCCGGCTCTTTCAGAGATGCTGGCGCACATCCCCGTGGGGCAGGAGATTCCTGAGGAACTCTACCAGGCTGTAGCCGAAGTGTTGGCATATGTGTATCGCCTTAACGCTCAAAGCGGTGGGGATAAGTATCCCTCCGATTGAATCCGGAGAACAGAGGCGAAATCGTGCCTGAAAAATAAAGGCCGGAGGGACAATGCTCCGGCCTTCAGGTAAAATCACGCTTTACTTAAATAAATCATCCCAGATAGTGATTGTGGTTGCGGGCACGATTGGAAATAATCGTTGGATCGAGCATCTCCCCGCAGCAACTGCATTTCCACCCCTGATATGAACGTACATAGTCAAAATACTTTTCGGTATACATCCGCCCTTTGCACTTTGGACACTTCATTTTGTACCCTCCCCAGAGTAAATTATTTAACCCGGACTATCGGAACAAAAAGATCAGATATGCTCGCAATGGAGCAATACAAATAATACTTCAGAGAGAATACACGTTCTGTGCCAATAAAGGCTTATGTTAGTCGAAATATTGTTTACAGTTAATTATATTTCTATATCTACATGAGCATATAAAAGGGGTCATTCCGGCCTATCCAGGAGAGGCGAAAACCACTTCTGCATGGATTGAACGGTTTTTTCCCCTATTCCCGCCACTCGTGTCAAATTGGCAAGACTCCCAAAATCGCCATTTTTTTGACGCTCAGCAATAATTCTCTGCGCCAGTGCAGGACCTATCCCTTTAATATCCTGCCAATCATTAAGTCCCATACGATCCGGGTGCAAAGGGATTCCCAGCGCCATTCTCTTCCCGGCGCGCATCCACGATACTTTTATGCGATGAAGTCCATGAGAATTTTCAATAATTTCAACATGCTGCCCGGATATATACTTTAAGGATTTCAGAAAATGCCTCTGATCTGAAGTCGTCTGAAGCCATTGTGTCATATCGTCGACACCCTTTGACTCCCCGACGTCAAATACTTGACGGGCGCCAGCAGCGTTTTGCGCCTCCACCCAGCAACTCTGCTGAAGAGATGTATCGATAAAAAAAGCCGGCCCCTCTCCTGCATGGAAAAGACTCCGGCTCTGTAATAATGTGATGCCCATAATGAGCACTATGAGTATGGTGCCCGAGGCCTGAATCAGACGGGGATTACTGCTCTGTATCTTTAGCAAGTTTGTACTGAAACGCATCTATCAAGGCCAGATATGAAGCATCAATGATATTATCACTCACCCCCACGGTTCCCCAACGATTTTCCGTATCGCCCGATTCTATCAGAACCCGGGTAACCGAGGCGGTCCCTTTACCTGCGGGAAGAACGCGCACCTTGTAGTCAAACAGACGCATCTCTTTGAGCTTCGGATAAAAGCTCTCCAGAGCTTTACGCAGGGCATTGTCAAGTGCATTCACCGGACCATTCCCTTCGGCCGCGGTATGCTCAATCCGTCCGCTCACTTTCACCTTCACCGTAGCTTCCGAAAGGGGCTTGTCCCCCTCTTTGAGACGGGTGTCAATTACCCGGAAACCGATAACGGAAAAGAAATGGCGTACGGTACCCAGGGCCTTGCGCATCAAGAGCTCAAATGAAGCCTCCGCCCCCTCGAACTGATACCCCTTGTTCTCCATCTCCTTGATCTCTTCAAGAATTTCAAGGGTAAGCGGATCTTTGCTGTCAAGGTTGATATTGAACTGCTGTGCTTTGGCAAGAATATTAGCGCGCCCGGACAGGTCGGACACCAGCACCCTGGTGGCATTGCCCACGAGTTCAGGGCGGATATGCTCATAGGTTTCCGGATGCCGCTGAATAGCAGAGACATGCACGCCCCCCTTGTGAGCAAAAGCCGCATTCCCGACATAGGGTTGATGCTTATTGGGAACCAGATTGGCCAACTCGTAAATCTGGCGGGAAACAACCCGCAGACTGCGCAGCTGCTCTTCTGTTACACACGCCCTGTCCATTTTCAACTGCAGCGCGGGAATAATGGAACACAGATTGGCGTTTCCACAGCGCTCGCCAAAACCATTGATGGTACCCTGCACATGTACGGCACCTTTTTCCACCGCCATTAGTGAATTTGCCACGGCACATTCACTGTCGTTGTGGGCATGGATTCCAAGCGGAGTTTTGATTCTCTGCGTCACAGCCTCAACTATCCGGCTGACCTCGTGAGGGAGAGCCCCCCCGTTGGTTTCACACAGAACAATGCAATCCACCCCGGCCTGCTCCGCTGCCTCCAGGGTTTTCAGGGCGTATTCCGGATTAGCTTTGTAGCCGTCAAAAAAGTGCTCCGCATCATAGATAACTTCCGGAACATGCTGCTTCAGATATGCGAGAGAATCATAGATAATCTCCAGATTCTCCTCCAGGGAAATCCGGAGCGCTTCACGCACGTGGAAATCCCAGGTTTTACCGAAAATGGTTACGGCATCAGGCGCGGCCTGCACCAGGGTCTGGATATTGTTGTCATCTTCGGGAGTGGATTTAGCGCGCCGTGTGGAACCGAATGCGGCTATTTTTGCCTGTGTAAGACGTACATTTTTGATCTCCCGAAAAAAGGAGATATCCTTGGGATTGGAGCCCGGCCACCCACCTTCAATATAGTGAATCCCCAGTTCATCGAGTTGCTGCGCTATGCGCACCTTATCGTTGACCAGAAAGGAAATATCCTCGGCCTGAGTACCGTCCCGCAGGGTAGTGTCGTACAGCATGACACGTTTCATAGCTCTGTGCTCCAATCTGTGTGTAACCACGGCATGACCCGAGGCTGGATTTCTCCATCAACAGCGGATCATGCCGGCATCTTCCTAGTTTTCGTCCTGGCTGCCGAGTTCAAACGCGTCGTGCAGGACACGCACCGCAAGTTCAGCATATTTGTCATCAATTACACAGGAGACCTTGATTTCACTGGTAGTGATCATCTGAATGTTGATCCCTTCAGAGGCAAGGGCATTGAACATCTTGGACGCAATACCGGAATGGGAACGCATTCCCACACCCACGATAGAAACCTTCGCCACTTTTCCATCTGATGTCACGCCACCGGCATTCACCTTTTCCGCAGTCTCTTCCACAATTTTAAGAGCTTTTTTGTAATCAGCTCGCGGAACGGTAAAGGTCAGATCGTTAAGACCCTTGGTGGATACATTCTGGATAATCACATCGACGGTAATATTTGCATCGGAAAGGGGAGTGAAAATGCTTGCAGCCACCCCGGGCTTGTCGGGAATTTGCAGCACTGAAATCTTAGCTTCATCTTTACTGTAGGTTACACCTGAAACCAGTACGGTCTCCATATCAGAATCCTCCTTCAACACCAGCGTACCGGGGTTATCGTTAAAGCTGGAACGCACATGAACCACTACACCATACTTCTTGGCAAACTCGACGGAACGGATCTGAAGAACCTTGGCACCCAGGGATGCCATCTCCAGCATTTCATCGTAGGTAATTTTTTCGATCTTTCTGGCATTGTCCACAATCCGTGGATCAGTGGTATACACGCCGTCAACATCGGTATAAATTTCACACACATCCGCCTTCAGGGCTGCGGCTACAGCAACAGCCGAGGTGTCGGAGCCACCACGCCCCATGGTGGTGATGTTGCCTTCGGCATCGATCCCCTGGAAACCGGCAACCACAACAATACTGCCCCCGGCAAGATCCTGGCGGATATTCTCCTGTCCGATTTCTTTGATCCGCGCCTTGGAAGAGGCACTGTCCGTCAGAATGGGAACCTGGTGGCCAAGGTAGCTTTTGGCCTTGTAGCCCATGGATTGCAGACACATGGAAAGCAGGGCAATGGTAACCTGTTCCCCGGTGGAAACCAGCACATCGTATTCGCGCTCGCTCGGAAATTCGCACATCTCGTTGGCCATGGCCACGAGTTTGTTGGTCTCACCCGACATGGCGGACACGATCACCACGACATCATTGCCGTCGTCATGGGTGCGCGCCACGCGCTTGGCCACGTTGCGAATTTTATCAATTGTTCCTACGGAAGTTCCGCCATATTTCTGTACAACTAGAGCCATTACTTTCTGTCCTCCTCAGAAGGTCACCATCTGTATGCAGATGACTCTTTTCCGCTATAAGCTATTAGACGTGTTAAGCTCATCCTAGTGCAAACCTTAAGCACCGCATTCACAAAATCATGGCTCAAGTACAGTTTGAGCCCGGCAGTGCAGCATGAAACTTGTAACAATATTTCTCTTCGGGGTCAAAGCCTTTTGCTCCTCTGCGCCCGCTGTTGCCGCTTTGGACTCAGCCCCTTGCATTCAATGGTAATTTAAACCTCATATGCGATCCGTCTTTCCCCACCGCCGTGTCAGATCGCGACAGAGCTGTGCATGGGTGCGGGTAAAGTCTCCGAGCGCTTCAGCGGATACGGAACGTGTGTGCTCCCCTTTCCATTCAAGGGTGAAGCATATGGAGTTATTCTCCAGTTCCGGATAGCGCTCCGGCCATTCAACCAGGGCCACCCCGTCACCGTGCAGATATTCCTCAAAACCGAGCTCCATCAGTTCATCCGGATCTGAAAGACGGTACAGATCAAAGTGATACAGAGGGCAACGTCCCTGATACTCCTGCATCAGGGTATAGGTGGGACTGGCCACCGCTGTATCTGCGCTGACCCCGAGCCCGCGGGCAATGGCCCCGCTCAGGCAGGTTTTCCCCGCACCGAGTTCGCCACGCAGAAGTACCAGGGTTCCCGGAATTAACAGCTGTCCGAGTTCAAAACCGAAACTGCGGGTCTGCTCTTCACTGGTGCTGATAAAACTGAAGAGTTTCAACCCTTTGCTCCGCTCCCGGATCCACCCCCCATACTGCGCACAATATCCAGACGCCCAACTACTCCGACCAGCTTCCCGTTTTCAAGCACGGGGATCAAATGCACCTTGTGCTTAACCATGAGCTCAGCCACCTCAGATTCCGGCGTATCCGGTGAACAGGTGACAACTTCGCGGGTGCATATCTCACCGACGGTCTGGGCGCAGATCTTTTTCACCTGGTCGGAGAAGTTTTTCTCGCTTTCGAGATACAGAACCCAGTCGAAAATGGAAACAACAGTAGGGATATGCAGCGGACGATCACTTTCAACCAGATCGGTGGCGGATATGATGCCGTACAGGGTATTGTCCGGATTCACTACCGGCACTACACTGAAACCTGATTTCTCGAGCAGAGCGCTGAAATCCTGAAGGGATGTATCCGGGTCTACACTTACCACCTCGGTGGTCATAATATCGCGAGCAATTGCCATAGGGATAGATTCTCCTGACTGTGAATTAAAGAAAATGTGGGTTCTGTTCCATTTTGTGTGGGTGATCTGACAGACGTTAATTGATCGTTCCCAC
>JBNGCY010000062.1:0-13901 GCA_049975505.1 Desulfuromonadaceae bacterium
ATGGTACTCGGGACGGGAATCGAACCCGTACAGGATATAATCCCGAGGGATTTTAAGTCCCTTGCGTCTACCAGTTCCGCCACCCGAGCATTGCAGTGGGTATTTGTAATGTAAAACAGTAATTGGTGTCAAACAAAAAGGCTGCATTTACATAATTTGAACCTCTTTGCACTACTCTTCCATACGAACAAAGTTTATTTCTGGCACGCACGGTAAAAAGTTAAACTTGTGACAGTAATAAAAAAACAGCTTCAGCCCTTCCAAGTGCAACTTCTCAAGATCATACGACATGGCATGCCAGTATGTAACCAATTGCTCAGGGGTTATCCAGCCATTTTTCGATTGGCTGCTTGCCAGGGAATTTATGTTCTGCTCTGCGCGCTGGCGTGAGCAATTTAGTTGATGCGATAACTTCCCGAGTACGGTTTGCTTCAGGGGATTCATGTCACGGCGGGCGATCCACAGAGCAAATACAAAGGGCAGACCGGTATGTTGTGCCCAGAGCTCGGCAAGATCGTAACAATGCCAATCTGAAGCGATAAGTTTAGTCCGGTACTTTAGAGCCTTATCTCCAATGAGGAGCACAGGATGACCCTGCTCCAGCAGATTCTCTGCAGGTTCAGCAGGAACAACCCCTTCTACGGCATCCCAGTGATAAAATTGCAGCAGTAATATCTTAAGGAGATGCACGGATGTTGCTGATTCACCTGTGAGGTAGATGGATTGATGCTTTATCTCATCGAGGCTGTACCGACTGAACAGAATAACACTCTGTACCTGATTAAAGGCACTGATGGAGTGACCCGGCACCAGGCTGTAATGGGAAAAGTTGCGCCCGTATTCAAAGGACGATGATGGACTGGCATCAATCTCGCCTTCTGCCAGCATCTGGTTCAGCTGTGCCGGCACTCCTTTGATTATTTCCCCCTGGAAGCCACACTCACGTAAATAATGAAAAAAAGGCACACAGTTCAAATAGTCAATATGGCCCAGAGTTAATTCCATCTGAAATTCTCCCTTTTGGCATAACTCACGTAAAAAGCGGCAACCGAAGCTGCCGCTTTAAAATATACTGGAGGGGGGGGCGAGACAATAATTTACAGAGTGGTGCGTTCCAGAAATCCGGTATCTATATTTCCTTCAATGAAATCCTTGTTGTTCATCACCTTGCGGTGGAAGGGGATCGTGGTTTTTATCCCCTCAATAATGTACTCCTCCAAGGCACGATCCATGCGCCGGATAGCCTCCTCGCGGGTTTCCGCATGGACAATCAGTTTGGCAATCATGGAATCGTAGTACGGCAGAACCTTGTACTGATCATACACGGCGCTGTCTACGCGCACTCCCAGTCCTCCCGGAGTGTGATACCCGTCTATTCTGCCGGGACAGGGGGTGAACTTTTCCGGATCCTCGGCATTGATGCGGCACTCGATGGCATGCCCGGTGATCTTGATATCCTCCTGGGTAAAGCGCAGGCGCTTCCCGGCAGCAGCCATAATCTGCTCTTTGATGATATCTACTCCGGTCACCATCTCGGTTACCGGGTGCTCTACCTGAACCCGGGTGTTCATCTCCATAAAGTAGAACTTGCCTTCACTGTCAAGAAGGAATTCCACAGTCCCCACGCTGGAGTAGTTAACCGCTTTGGCGGCGGCAACAGCGCAGTTGCCCATCTCCTGGCGCAGTTCTTCGGTAAGCACCGAACACGGAGCCTCTTCTATCAGCTTCTGATGCCGGCGCTGGATGGAGCAGTCGCGCTCACCGAGATGAATGACGTTGCCGTGTTTATCCGCCATGATCTGAATTTCAACATGGCGTGGACGTTCGCAGTATTTCTCGATGTACACTTCCGGGTTGCCGAAACCCGCCTTGGCTTCGGAGCGCGCCGCGGCGTAGGCATTCGGAACCGAGGTTATGGAATGTACAATCTTCATCCCTCTGCCCCCGCCCCCGGCCGTGGCCTTGATAATCACGGGACACCCGATCTCTTCAGCGATGCGTGCCGCCTCTTCCGGGCTGGCAACCGCATCGGTAGTGCCGGGCAGAATGGGGACTCCTGCCTTGGTTACAGTCTGGCGCGCGCTGATTTTATCTCCCATCAGACGCATATTCTCCGCACTCGGACCGATGAAGGTGAGGCCGCAGTTATTACAGATTTCGGCAAATTCGGCATTTTCCGACAAAAAACCGTAGCCGGGATGGATTGCGTCCGCATCGGTAACCTCGGCAGCACTGATAATTGCCTTCATATTAAGGTAACTTTCGGCGCTTGCGGCGGGGCCTATGCACACACTCTGATCCGCGAGTTTGACGTGCAGGGCCTCGCTGTCCACATCAGAGTGCACCGCAACCGTCTTTATCCCGAGTTCCTTACAGGCGCGGATAATACGCAGGGCGATCTCCCCGCGATTGGCAATAACAACCTTGTGAATCATAGTCACTCCTGAATACAAAACTGCAGCTTATATGCATTACTTCACTGCGGCCGGGGATAAAATCTAAACCTTTTCCACCACAAAGAGGACATCGCCGAATTCTACCGGTTCAGCATTGGCTTTTACGATCTCCACGATCTTGCATTTGTATTCAGCTTCAATCTCATTCATCAGCTTCATGGCTTCAACGATGCACAGAGTCTGCCCCGCTTCGACCACATCTCCCACCTTTACATACGGATCAGATTCCGGAGAAGGGGCCGCATAAAAAGTGCCTACGATGGGTGAAGTGATCTGTTCTTGTTTATCGTTTAAGGGAGCTTTTGCCGCAGGGGCCGGAGCCGCCGGAGCACTCTTGGATACCGCTGGAGCCGGTGCTGCCGGGGCCGGAGCAGCTACATGCACAACCTCCTGTTCGGTACCACGTTTGATAAAAACCCGATCATCATCGGTTTCCATCTCGAATTCTGAAATGTCGCTATCGGAAATAAGCTTGATCAGAGCCTTGATGTCTTTGATATCCATGGATAATTTCTCCTGCGTTGTAGTTTAGTCGATAGGAAGTGTACGTAGTTTTTTAGGCACGGAGGTTAAGCATCTGAAGCCGTCATTGGTTAACAGAACTGTATCCTCAATGCGCACCCCGCCAACTTCGGGGATGTATATTCCCGGTTCAATGGTGAAAACCATGCCGGGGGTAAGAATCGCTTCAGAACGCGGCGAAAGGGTCGGCCCTTCGTGCACTTCCAGCCCTATCCCGTGACCGAGTCCGTGACCGAAATACCTGCCGTAACCACAGGAATCAATATAATTTCTGGCAATCCGGTCCACCTCACGTGCCGGAAGGGACGGAGCGAGTGACTCAAGCACCAGATCGTGAGCCCTGAGGACACAGGCATGAATCTCATACAGTTGCGGGCTCACTTCTCCTAATGCCAGCGTAACTGTTTCGTCCGAATAGTAACCACCTTTGCGGGTACCGAAATCAATGGTGATCAGCTCCCCGTCCTCAAGTGGCTTTTCAGATGCCACACCATGCGGATACGCACCACGCCAGCCCGAGGCAACTATAAAGTCAAATGCTTTTTCTTCTCCACCACAACTGCGCAGGGCATATTCAAGCTCTACAGCAATCTGGTTCTCTGTGACTCCGGGGCGGATGAGCGAAAGAATTTTTTCAAACGCCGTTGCATTTATATCACAGGCCTGCTCCAGATGGTAAAGTTCAACAGAGTCCTTAACCTGACGCAGATCGTCCAGATGTTCCAGAGGAACCCAGTGTAACTTTGACTCCAGGGCACACAGCTGATTGAAATGAGCAACATTTACCCTGGTGGCGTCGAACCCCACCTCTGTAATGTGCAGATCCTGAAGCAGAGTAATTATTTCAGGATTTTTAACTTTGTATTCAGCAATGGAGTCAGCTTTAACCTCGGCACCGGCCTGGGCGGTATAGCGCGAATCAGTGAGGAAAAAACTTTGCGCGCCAGTCACAATCAGGACCCCGTCACTGCCACTGAAATTCGCGTAATAACGCAAATGGACCGGGTCTGAAAGCAATATGGCATCAAGTTGGTGCCTTTTCAGCTCATTTCTAAGCCGATTAAGTCGAGAATCTAACATAATCAAAATTTTTCAGCGAGAGTAAAGTTGTTAAAACACGCTAGCGCAAATACCGCACCAACCCTTCAAGAGCGAGGATGTATCCGTGGGCGCCGAATCCACATATCTGTGCCAAAGCCACCGGGGCAAGATATGAATGATGCCTAAAGGTTTCACGGGCATGGATATTAGACAGGTGTATTTCTACAACGGGAATTCCGATGGCTGCCGCCGCATCCCGTAATGCCACACTGGTATGCGTATACGCCGCAGGGTTGATGATTATTCCGCTCGCTGCGGATTCATGCGCCTGGTGCATGGCATCAATAAGTTCCCCTTCATGGTTTGACTGGGTGAAAGCAACAGTCACATCAAGTTCCTGCGCGCGCTGCTGCAGGGCACTGTCGATATCCGCAAGGGTCTGGATCCCGTAGTGTTGCGGTTCGCGGCGCCCAAGAAGATTGAGATTGGGGCCATGGATGATATGGATATACATCTGGTTCTCCTGTGGTTACATCTCCTGATTCAGACCGGCGCGCAGACGCGGGGCTTCACGTTTGAGCAGATATGCCCCCTTCCCGCTCAGTGCCCGGGGCGGCAGAAGCAGTACCACAAAGTACTCCGCATTCAGCACATGAACCAGAAGAGTGAGTTTTTCATAGCGAATCACTACTTCATCCAGATTTCCCGCTTCAAGAACCTCGGCGGTCTGGCGGATTCCTTTAATCCCGGCGGCCAGTTCGACGACAAGAGCCAGTTGTTCATCGGCAGAATCGGAGTTATTCCGAACCTGATCAATCACTATGCCGTCATCCCCGAGCAGAAAAACCCCCAGGGCACCGTGACTTTCATCCAGAATGGTCTGTAAAATGGTTTTAAACATACTATCTCCGCAGTTTCAGTTGCTCAATGGCACGCAACCAGGCATGAAGTTGCATCTCTTGTTCAGATCCATGATCCCCACTCCTGTCGTCCGTCCCGGATTTGCGTGTCACAAGATTATTCAGGCGCTGGCGTAATGAAGAATCCTCCGGATTCCGCTGTATCAACTGCTGTAAAGCAGCAACCGCTTTTTCAGTCATGCCCTGTTTTAAAAACAAGTCGACCATGGTCTCAGTTACAAAAGGAATTTCAGGGGCTATCGTCTCACAACGGCGTTCCAGAGCCTCGCGCAATGCAGCTGTATCCAACATATGCGCTTGCGCCTCGGCTTGTTCGATCCAGCTTCGTGCGCGCTCACAGTTACCCTCGGCTATCTCGATCTCAACCATAGCCCGCAATGCCTCGCTGCAGGCTGGATCGACCTCTAAAGCCCGCCTGAGTGAGTCGCGTGCTTCATCGGATTCACCGCATTCGAACTGAAGTCGGCCCAGGAGCGCCAAACCACGGGCATGGGCTGGATGGTGGCGCAACCCCTGTTGCAATACATCCACTGCGGCCTCATGCAGACCGGCATCTGAATATGCAAGGGCAAGGGGGTAGAACGCAGCGGACTCGGGCGCATTTACCCACTTATCATGCAGTTGTTTAAGATCGCTATCGGCCATTTGTTATCTCGCGGTCAGGGATGGATCTGTCAGAACCTGAGAGAAGATTTGGAGTGGATCGGCCAGAGGATAAACTCTGCTGGCTCCGACACCGTGATTCAGTACCATGCGCAGGGTTCCGGAACTCACCTTTTTATCCCGCATCATAGCGCAAACATATTCCTGTGGAGTGAAATCACACGGCACCCGGATATCCAGGCCGCATTGTAGTAAAACATTATCCACCCTGGCAACATCGGCAGCTGAACACAACCCCCGGAGCGCGGAAATCCGGGTGGCAACCGCCATGCCGACAGCTACCGCTTCCCCGTGCAGGACATGCCCATAGCCGCTTAGCTGTTCAATGGCGTGCCCGAAGGTATGTCCGAAGTTAAGCAGAGCGCGTATCGAGTGCTCGGTTTCGTCCTGCGCCACAATATCGGCTTTGATACGGCAGCAGACTTTAATCGCATATTCAAGAGCCTGCGGATCTTTCTCCAATATGCGTTCTGCGTTCTGCTCCAGCCAGGAAAAGAAATCCGCATCCGCAATAACCCCGTATTTGATAACTTCTGCCACTCCGGCGCGAAAATGACGTTCATCGAGGCTACCCAGGGTAGAAACATCTATCACCACTTTCAGCGGCTGGTAAAATGCTCCGATCATGTTCTTGCCCAGCGGATGATTGATGGCGGTTTTCCCCCCTACGGAACTGTCCACCTGCGCCAGAAGGGTGGTGGGAATCTGGACAAAGGGAATCCCGCGCATGTAGGTCGCCGCAGCAAAACCCGCCATATCGCCGATCACCCCACCGCCCAAAGCGACAATGGTGGTAGATCGGTCACAATTGAATTCCAGCATGCGGGTATAGATGGTATTCAGACTGGCCGCATCCTTGTGCTCCTCGCCATCGGGCAGGATTATGCAATCGACACGGTAATGTGCGCTACGCAGCAGATCTGCACAGCGCTCAAGGTACAGCGGTGCAACAACATCATTGGTCACCACCACAAGATGAGGCGCGAGCTCCAGAGGGCGGAGCAGATCGGGCAGTGATGCTAAAATCCCGTCTCCGATATGGATGGAATAACTTCTGTCTCCGAGTTCAACCTGTAGTTCCTGCATGGCATTAAGTAATCGTCGTTTGAGGTATATTGTCCGGGATATCAGCGGGATATATCTGTTTTAAAGATGCAGTAAAATCTGCTCTGCCACCGCTTGCGGCTCCAACCCATCGGTGTCAATTCTCAGATCCGCGCTGGAGTACAGGGGCAGTCGGCGCTGCCACAGCTGGTGCAATTTCTGCTCTGCGGCACCTCTGGCCAGAGGGCGATCACTGACATTACTCAAACGGCGGCACAAGGTATCCCAGGAGGCGTGTAAATACACCACTGTCCCGCACAGATGCATAATGGTGCGATTCTCCTCGCGCTCAACTATCCCCCCACCGGTAGAAACAATGTCCGCTTCAGCATCCACCCTGGCTTTTAATTCCTGCAGCACTGCAGTTTCACTGGCACGAAAATAGGCTTCACCGTAGTGGGCAAAGATGGACTTAATACTCATGCAATGGCGCTGCATGATGAGCTGGTCTGTATCGATAAAATCCAACCCGAGTTCACGCGCTAGCAGGACTCCCACTGTAGACTTTCCTGCGCCCATAAAGCCAGTTAAAAATATGTGATTATGCTGCATTTGACCTGTCCCGGGGCGGAAATCAAAAAGGACAGGCCGCAGCCTGCCCTTTTCTGATCCCTGTTGCTTTGTTCAGTATTGATACTTTAATCGATTATCCTGGGCGTTATGAAAATCAACAACTCGCTGCGCGTATTGCTTTTATTGCGGGATTTGAACAAATACCCCAGCCCGGGAATATCTTTAAGAAAGGGGGTGCCGCTTTCGCTGTTGAGTTCATTCTCCACATAAATCCCCCCTATAACCGTGGTTTCACCATTTTTAAGCAGCAGTTTGGTCTCCGCCTTCTTGGTATCGATTGAAGGAGCACTCCCCGCACCGGTGGAAACTGTGTTGCCCACGGTGCTGTTGGAGGCAAGAATTTCCATGATAATGGTGTTATCCGGGTTAATTTCGGGAGTAACTTCAAGTGACAGGGTAGCATCCTCAAACTCGGTCGTCGTGCCCTGATCGCTGACAGATTGATACGGGATGGATGTCCCCTGTTCAATCAGAGCAGTTTCCCCGTCTAAAGCCATGACTTTGGGAGAAGAAACAACCCGGCCATTTCCGGATGCTTCAAGAGCAGAAATGCGCAAATCCAGAACAGTGGTGTCATATCCTGTCCTGCCGAAGGTCATGGACCCACCCAAGCCGGCCGTACCTATACTGGTAGGAAGAAGAAATGCCCCACCTAACCCCAGAGCGCTTTCAGCTAAACCGGACAAACCTACGCCACCATCAATGGCACCATTATCATCTCTTGAAGCGTCATTATTGTAGGTAAAGCCCCAGTTCACCCCCAAATCCAGACCATCCGAAGTGTTGGCTTCCACAATGCGCGCTTCAATCATCACCTGTTTTACCGGTTCATCCAGCTCCTTCAGGACGGCTCTGATTTCATCGATCTTCGAGGGGATATCGTTAACCATGATCTTTTTACTACCCTCGATCACCTGCACCTCTCCCTGATCGGAGAGGATATCGTCAATCACATCCTCAAATGATTCCACATCTTTGTAGTTGATGGCGAATATCTCAGTTACAGTTTCTTCCAGGCGCTTTACCTCCTGCTTGGCGCGCAGACGCTCGGTTTCCATCTCGTGGATCTTTTTCAAAGGCAGAACCCGGGCGACATTGCCCTTTTTGATCATACCGAGCTCCTGGATTTCCAGAATAAGATCCAGGGCCTGATCCCAGGGTACATCCTGCAGACGCAGGGAGATGTTGCCCTGCACCTCTTCCGATACAATGAGGTTAAGGTCGCTGATTTCACTGATGAGACGCATAACCTTGCGGATATCCGCATCGTCAAACACCAGGCTGACAGGTTCACCGGTATAAATTTTTACCGGCTCTTCGATGAAATCGGCATTTTCAGTCTCTTCAGAGCCCGACAACGATTCAAGAACTTCCCCTACACTCGGGTCATCCTGGCGCGCATAGAGGTCTTCCATTGCACGCTTCTTATCTGCGGCTTCGGATTGTGATCCCTCTTCATCCTCTGCAACCGGATCGGCTTCGCTGATGTCGATCACCGCCTGTATATCTTCAGGTGGCACATCTGCAAAAGCCTCATTGGCGCAGCGGAACTCCAGGCTGTCGCCATTGAGGGCGGCGGAATATTCCACGTCACCTTTGAGTTGCACCGCAAACATTACATTGCGGACACCATCAATAATGGTTGAATACGGGGTAATCTGCAATACAGAGCTGGGGAAAACCGACGCATCTATCACGCGGCGCAGACTTCGGGGGATGGCGGCATGGGCCACTCCGAAGCGGATAATATCCCCTTTGCTGCGCGGCTGGATCAGCTTCATCTGTTCGGTATCGCCACTGAAATCCGCTTTAAGCACAGATTCATCGCCAGCAATCCTGAAATCCAGAGCCTTGGCTACCGCCGGAGCCCCCGGTTGAGGAGTGTATGAACTCTGATCTGAAACCAGAGTTGTGCCCGTGGCTGAACTTAGCCCTGCTTTTTCGTCATTCGCGCTGCTTTTGGTGCCTGACCAGTCAACCACAATCTCTCTGCCGTCGACATAGACTTCCGCATCCGGAAGCTCCTCCCCGCTGGCGTCGAACACAAAACGGGTTTTATCCGCATACAACCCGACTCTAACCTCGCTGAACCCGGAATTGAGCGCGTAAGAACGCTCCGGAAACGCCGGTGTTACATCTGCGACATCCACAACCAGACGCTCGGGTGCTCCCAGAGTGTATGTATTGAACTTCGGATTGGCTGCATCAGTGACAATAGATGCAGTATCGACCCCGAACTGGACTGCGGTTACGGTATTCAACTGGGCATGCACCACGCCATGCATGACGGGAACAAGCAGGACCGTTAACATAAAGATAAATGGCACGGTTGGCAGAAAAGCTCTCTGTTTCATATTCATTCCCCTTCTCCCCGAGGAAGCGTCATACGTTTAATTTCTGTGCGCGTGGTTCCGGCAAAATCGCGGAAACGTTCCTCTACTATTATCTCTTCCGGGGTGATTTCCTGTACGACCCCTTTATTTCTTCCTATTTTAACTCCGCGAGTCAGGGTATAAGCCTTTTTATCCGGCGCAACGACCATGGCACGCGGTTCACCTTTGCCAATAACTATGGCTATCAGACGGATCTCTTTAAGGCCGAATTTCTGCAGCGGGGTCAGAGGTTCAGCCTCATCTTCCACCGGTTCCTTAATCGCCAGAAGTGAGGTGAAAGGATCACGCCGTCCTTGATCCACGTAGATAAACACGGGTTTCCCCGGCTCTTTCTCGGGTTCTGCGACACTTTCCTCCTTTTGGGGAGCAGGGCGTTCGGGCGGAGCACTACTGCGTGCCTGAACCGGTTTCAACTTTTGCGGCTCATCTTCAGAACAAGCGCACATCATCCAGGGAATAAGCAGAACCAGGAGAAATGAAATGTAACGTCCCATAGCTATTTTCCTTTCTCTGCACTGGATGTTTCAAGGAAACGGTAGGTAACCGCCCGGCATGCTATTGAGAGGATGGTTGTATTTCCTTCCTGCTGTGGCTTATCCAACTTGATATCCTTGATGTTCACTATCCGCGCCATCCGCGAGACCGCCTGGCAGAAAAGTGCCATCTGATGATAACTCCCTCTGAGATCCAGACTTACCGGAACTTCGGCATAGAAGTTTTTCGTGCTTTCATTCTCCGGCTTAAATTGAAGCACCTCCAGACCGTTATCCCGGGCAAGACCGGCAATATTTCTGAGCAGAGAGGGAATTTCTTTTTTATTCGGCAGTTCGTTCAGGGCCAGATCAAGCTGTTTCTTCATCGCCTCATATTCAGCTTTAAACCTCGGAAGGTTATTGGCAATACGCCGGTTTTCCTGCAGCTCAATCAGAAGTTTGTCGTTCTGGGCCTGCTTTCGGGTAAGTTCCTCGCGCGCGGGGGTGTAGATGAAGTAGAAAAACGCTCCTGCTAAAAGAGCTAAAAACACCACCAGTATCAACACCCTTTGATACAGAGGCAATTTAAGGACTTTTTCAACTTGCGGATTCATGGCTTGCCCCCTATTTAATCTGCATCAGGCGATACAGGATTCTGTGCCCGACAGGATATATCAAAATTCTGCAGGCGCAGACCATCCTGAACCTTCTGCTTGGTCACCTTTAGTTCAACGCCTGAATAATATGCTGAACGCTCCAGATTGGTCATGAATGTGGCCACGTCATTCTCTGTCAGCCCCACACCACTTATCTGAATCGATCCGCCCTTTTCAGTAAACGAGGTGATCCAGAGTTTTTCCGGCAGTGCCTTGATGAGTTCATCCATAAGATGCACAGGTCCGGACTTGGACGCGCGTAATTCTTCCATGATTTTCAGTTTATTCTCCAGCTCTTCCTGGAGCTTCTTATACCGGTTTACCTCACCAATCTTTTTTTTCAGACTGCTGATTTCACGCCTGTTATTCTTGATCTCCTGATCGACTGCAGCGATATCCGCCATCAGGGATGAGTAGAACACGTAACAGACCCCGCCTACAAGTAACAGCATCACCGTTGCTACCAGCAGATTGTTGCGTACCTGAATCTGCTTCTGAACCGACTTTACCGGTAGAAGGTTTATTTTTATCATAGCTTGTCTCCAAACTTTCTTGTGGCCAGACCAGCAGCTACGGCATAGAACGGTGCTGAAGACTTGACAAACTCAAGATCAAAATCAGATTCCTTCACATTGACCCGACTGAAGGGGTCAAGCAGAGCCACCGGAATATCGAGAACCTGTTCAAATCTTTCTAACAGGCCGGAGGTAAGACATACCCCTCCGGTGAGATATACCTTGGTAACTTTTTCGTCATTGAATGAGGCAGAAAAAAAGTCCAGGGCGCGCGAGAGCTCCTGGACCAGATTGTCCATAACCTGTTCAATGACACCGCGGGCTTCGTCTGCATCCACCCCTTCATAAGAGCCATTGATTTTAAGCATTTCGGCATCTTCATTGCTCAGCCCGAAACGCTTCTGCAACTCCTCGTTAAACGAGTCTCCCCCTATCTGTATTTCACGGGTGAATGCGGAGATATTATCTTTGAGCACATTTAGCTGGGCCCCACTGGCGCCGATATCTATCAGAGCGACAACGTCGAGCATCTCTTCTGTATACAGGGCACAGTAAATGTTCTCGACTGCAAAATTGCCCACATCCACAACAACCGGGGTAAGCCCGCTTTCTCTGATGACGCCGGTGTATTCATTGACAAACTCACGCCGGGCCGCAATCAGGATCACTTCCATCTGCCCCTGATCTGCAGGATCAGGGCCTATGATCTGATAGTCCAGATATACATCGGCGATATCAAAGGGAATGTACTGTTCCGCCTCCCACTGAATGGACGCATCCAGTTCATCTTCGGTCATAAGTGGCAGGGAGATTTTGCGGATAATGACGGCATGTCCCGACACGGCAATTGCAACTTCGGCATTCTTGCCAATGCTGTTGCGTTCGACCAGATCCCGGATCGCCTGAACTACGGCACTCGAATCCATAATGGAACTGTCAACCACGGCCTCTGAAGGCAGGGGTTCGAGATCCAGGGCCTTGAGGGTGTAACCGGATTTGGATTCCTTGAATTGCACCACTTTAACCGCGCTGGCTCCAATATCAATGCCGACAATTGCTTTTTTAGATCCAAACATGATTATATTTCTCCTCCCGCAACGGAGATATCAGGGCATAACCAAAATTTCCGTCAAACCACTGCTTGATGCTTTCGCAAAAAACCATAAGATGGCTAAGCAAAAATTTCGTCCTACAAGGCCTGGTGGTTTTTCAGGGGCGAAGGCATACGTGTGGTATGTCGAGGTCCTGAAAAAACGCCGTAACGCCGTAGGGCGGACTTTTTGCGACGCCATCACTGCTTTATTGTAAATCCGGCTTATCCCCGAAATGTTCTTTATTTAATTTGTGAAGCAGCTGGCCCCGGGGTTTACCTTCTGATGAATTATAGGTGCTATCGGCCTCAGGTCAAGAATAATTAAGAAAAATAAAAGACCTAACACCTGATTTTGTTTCACGTTCTGCAAATCAAGGCTTCTGAGCACATAAAGAAAGTCTTATATTGACGCACAAATTAGACTTGCGCAAGTCTAACATTGTTCTGCTCTGAAGAGCAAAAATTATTCTGCCCTCCAGCGCAAATCGAACTTTCGTTGAATATACACCATCCCGGAGTCAGGCAATAAACATACTCAGATACCACTCAATCAGATACTGTCCCGCGAACAAATACACCAGTGAGGCTAAAGCAAGAAACGGACCAAACGGAATCGCCAGAGTGCCATCAGCTTTTTTCAGCAACATCAGAGGGATCCCCACCGCAGTGCCCAACAGTGAACTGATAAAGATTACAGGCAATACCGCCTTATAACCGAGAAAAGCTCCGATCATCGCCAGAAGCTTGATATCTCCGCCCCCCATCCCTTCTTTGCCGGTCAAAAGGGCATACACATAGGCCACGGCAAACAGGCTGCCCCCTCCGAGGGCTATCCCCAGAAGTGAATCCTGCCATGACATCCATGGAAGTATAAAGGAAGCTCCGACACCTGCCACAATCCCGGGCAGGCTGATTACATCGGGAATGATACGGTGGTCAATATCAATGAAGGTTATAACTATCAAAGCTGAGATAAAACAGAACAGTACTCCAGAGGTCGGAGTGTAGCCGGAAATGTGAAATACCAGAGTGTAAAACATGGCATTCAGCGCTTCCACCAGAGGGTAGCGCCAGGGAATGGCGTTACCGCAGAAATGACAGCGCCCTTTTAAAAACACAAAACTCAACAGAGGTATGTTGTGGTACCAGCGCAAAGATGTTTCACACTGCGGGCAGTGTGATGCGGGGAAAACTATGGATTGCTGCACAGGAATCCGGTAAATACAAACATTTAAAAAAGAACCGATAACTGCACCAAAAGCAAATATCCCTGTATATTCTACAACTTGTGAAACAACATTATATTCAGGCATAAAGAATATTCCTTCATCTGCAACCACTTATCTACTAGCGACAAGGATTATGATACCTATGGAATGGGTGCCATATCCCCTGCTGAACAACAGCCTGCTTCTGCAATTTTTTATTTAAAAAAAGGGGTTCTGTTCCATTTTGTGTGGGTGATCTGACAGACGTTAATTGATCGTTCCCA
>JBNGCY010000063.1:0-13851 GCA_049975505.1 Desulfuromonadaceae bacterium
TGTTTCCAACATAGAAACAGCATACGGGGTGAAGGTCGATATAGAACATCACCCCCGCACCGGACAGTTGCGTTTTCTGCCACGCCCCTTAACCGGGCTTACACCCTGACATGTCAAACAGACAGTTGACAATCTGCCGAGCCCGATCCGACACTACCTGATAGTAGACTTCCACCCCGTCACGTCTACCTTCAATAATGCCTTTGTTTTTCAGCAGAGCCAGATGCTGGGAAACAGTTGCCTGCGGCAAGCCGAGGCATTCCCATATCTTTTTCACGTTGCAGCTTTGTGAAGTCAGTCCGGCAATAATCTTGAGTCGAATAGGATGCCCCAGCACTTTTAGAATTTCCGCTTCGCGGGTATAGTCCTGATCTTTGTCAAAAGAGATAGGTTCCATCAGATATACGTTCCTTTTCAGCGCTTGCTGTAGTTGTTTAATCTTGTTTAATATCCCGCCACTGCTCTGCAAATATTACTATATACGAATAGATATTCAAAGGCTTTTTACCTTAAGGTGACTTTTGCCTTTTTTCAGATGTTGATCTGGCCGCTGAGTTGACTTTTCAGGTGTGCCTGGCGTATGGTTCAGCGCCGAAACATATCATACATCTGGCGTCACATATTTCGTCTAGCATTATTTTGGTAGTACTTCTTATATTTCTGCAGGAAAAAATCTGTAACTATTCACCGTCATTACCGGTGAGGGCTTGTGGTACCCATGGAAAGGGCGTCTGTCGCCACGGACGGCGACAGTCGAACGGCCATGGACGGCGCAAAGTGTCCCTTGGAATGGGTGGCACAAGGCATTACTGAAGTCTTACTGCTTACTGAACTGTTACAAAAATCTTTTGATGCGGGTTTTTTATGACTCTGGCTATTCTTATGTTCTGTGCCGGACTGTTGCTGCTCTACTTTGGAGCAGAATATCTGGTAAACGGCAGTTCCAGCCTCGCACTTTCATTTGGTGTCCGCCCTCTGGTTATCGGTATGACTGTGGTCTCTTTTGCTACAAGCATGCCTGAACTGTTGGTATCCCTTCTTGCTTTGGGTAAGGGGTCGTCCGACATAGCAGTGGGGAACATCCTGGGTTCGAATATCTCCAATATTGCATTGATTGTCGGGGTCTCCGCAATGGTGGTGCCTCTGAGTGTCAGGCGCAGTCTGCTGAAACGCGAATTGCCCTTCATGCTGCTGTCAACCATGGTGCTGTGGACCCTGTGTCTGGATAAGGTATTAACACGATTTGATGCAGGTGTCCTTCTTGTGCTCCTGGTATTCTTTATCTACTACTGCCTCAAGACCGCGCGTTTAAGCGGTTCAGATCTGCCGCTGCCTGAGGCATCAGTTGAGCGCCAGAAGGAGTCGCGTCGGCGCGACTGGATTTACATCCTTGCCGGAATAGGCGGCCTTGGTTTCGGGGCCGACTGGATGGTGGGGGCGGCGGTGTTTATGGCACGCGGTATCGGTCTATCCGAACTCTTTATCGGTACCACCATTGTAGCCCTGGGCACGAGTCTTCCAGAACTTGCGGCCTCTCTTATGAGTGTGGCAAAGGGGGAGATGGATATCGGTATCGGCAACGTGGTGGGGAGCAACATTTTCAATATTCTGTTTGTTCTCGGGGTGACGCCCCTGTTTGCTCCTATTGTAGTGGAGCCTTCGGTGCTGCACTTTGAACTACCGGCAGTGATGCTGTTCAGTGTGCTGATGCTTCCTCTGTGTCTGCATGGCTATGTGCTGGGGAGAAAGAAGGGAACCTTTCTGGTTGCAGGCTATATAGTGTTTATTCTGGCATTGTTGTATTGGAAGTAGGAATGCGATCTGTTTTACAGGGCAGTACAGATGCATAGCCGATTGGTTGCTGTTTGACGTGTTCAGGTAAAAAGTGGACAGTTGGTTAAGCTGATTTCCCCATTGACATCATTTTTTCAAATTCTCCGGGGCTTAATATCCCAGACATGGGTGAAGCCTTCTGCTATTGTAAAACACCTCTATGTGATACATTCGCAAAAAGTATCAAATGTTAAATTCTGCCTCATGGGGTGGCTATGCATCAGATATTAGTCTGGATATTAACCGCATGGTTAAGTGTATCTGGTTTGCCCTCTCTGTATGCGCAGGATGTTTCTCCTTCCACGCCGGATTCCGAACACAGTCTGCCAGATATTATAGTCCTCGAAAGTGCGGATACCGCATCTTCCGGCACTTCCGTCCTGGATCGTAACGCCATTGATATCATCCCCCACAGTGACGGTTCGGTTACTGATCTGATGCGGGTTCTTCCAGGGATTCAGTACAGCGAGACCGAGCGCTCATCTTTAACCGGGGGGGAAATACTTCCCGCAGAGATATCCATCACCGGGGGGCGCGTATACGAAAATAATTTTCTCATCGACGGCATTGGCAACAACAGTATTCTCGATCCCATGGCGGATAATCCCATGAGTGTTACCAATGTACCTGGACATTCGCAGGAGATGTTTCTGGATACCTCCCTCATCGATTCAGTGACGGTGCAGCGCAGCAATATTTCCGCTCGCTACAGTGGTTTTACCGGCGGGGTGGTGGAGATGGAGACACGCGATCCTTCTCGGGAATTCCAATTTAAAACAGCAGGCAGGACCACCCGTTCTGAGTGGACCAGTTTCCATATCTCAGCTGATGAAGAGAATGATTTCTACACCTCTGAAAAGGCGGACCAGCAGCCTGAATTTCGTAAATATGATCACAGCCTGAGTATGGACATCCCCATCACGCAACACCTGGGAATAATGCTGGCTTACTCTCACAACTATTCGCGAATCCCTCTGATGAATTTTGGCGTTGAGCAGCGCCAGTATCGCAGACAGGAGAACTTCTTTGCCAAGACACTGTATCAACCCACAGATAAAATCCGCCTGAGTTTTACCTTTTTATCCACCCCCTACGAAGCCCAGTATTTCAGGGATAATGTAAAGGAGAGTGATTTCACCCTCGAAGGGGGCGGGTGGGGCGTGCAGAGTAAACTTGAGGAGGAATTTACTATCGCTGATCTGGAGTTATCCCTCGGATACAGGGAAAGTGAGAATAAGCGGCGCGCTCCCGGAGAATATTTTAATTACAAGGTTACGGAATCGGCATCCTGGGGGGATCGATTCAGTGCTAAAGGTGGTTATGGTGATCTGGATACGATGCAGGAAACCCTCACCCTCGCAGCCCATATGGAATTCAAGCCATTTTCCCGGGCAGGAATCCAACAAACCTGGAGTGGCGGAGTCAGTGTCGAGCGCTCCCTGGCCGATTACACCCACTCAGGCACCACAAACAGCGGCTGGGAGAGCGCCACCAACGTTCAGTGCGGTTCCGATGATAAGTACTGCTTGGCGCAGGAGCAGTATGCCGACTCGCGTGTGGTTTATCCGCAGGATACGACAGCTGCGGAAATAACCTTCACTGATGCATATCTGGAGGATATTCTGCGCTGGAAGCGTATTTCACTTAGAGGGGGAATCCATCTAAGTTATAACGACTTTACTCGAAATAATGATTACGCCGGGCGCAGCACCATTGCTTACGATCTCTACGGTAATGGGACAACCATATTCAGTCTGGGCGCAAACCGCTACTACGGTAAAACCTATCTTACCCATGCTCTTGACGAACAAAAGGCCTTCAGTTCGCGCTGGAATCGTACCTTAAATGACGATGGAACCCTGAATCCCTGGGAGGAGTCTGAGCGCAGGGTTTTTTCTGCCACCAGGGTATCCGATCTGGAGACACCACGGAGCGATGAATGGAGTATCAGCCTCGAGCAGGGGATCCCCCATGGTCTGATAACCCTGAGCTACATCCGGCGCAATGGTGTAGATCAGCTTGCTAAACATGTTCTCGACATCGATGAATACGGATATATCTATTCGGAGTGGAACAATAATGGCGAAAGCCGACACGAGGAAGTAAATTTCAGTTGGGAACAACGCTGGGAAACCCAGTATCTTATGTTTAACCTCACCTGGCAGGACAGCGAATCGAGTAATGAAAGCTATTCAGATGTAATGGATCTGGAAGATATGCAGGAGATGGTCTACTACAATGGCAATCTGACTCCTTTGGTTAATCTGCCCCGTTCAGACTACAACCGTGAATGGAGCGCCAATCTTGTCTATCACGTAAAACTGGGGTATGGATTCGCGTTTACCAATATTACTGAATATCGCAGTGGCTATGCAGCGATTCTGGACACAAAGGAGAACGTTACTTCAGAAAATGGTGAAAAGTTCGATCTCTATGCCGATCTCTCCCGCCCCAGTTCCACCACCTTCGACTGGAAGCTTACCTGGGAGTACGATCTTGCTTCTGCCGGCAATGTGATGCTCAGCGCCGAGGTTTACAACGTATTCAACCGCAAATTGTACACCGGCATTGATGGAGAATATGAAATGGGGCGCCAGCTGTGGGTGGGGCTGGACTATACCTTTTAGTTCTTTTGCTGTTTTACTCGACCTGGTGGTGCCGGACAAATTCCCACCCGGCGGCTGATGCTCCACTTGGTGTGCTTATTAGTCGGCCTATAAGTTGGCTGCGCTTGCCATCCGTATTCAGATACAGACTGTACTGTTCCTTCTCGTAGTCGGCAGCAGGTAGTGCGAATTCGAGTTTATCGTTTGAGAGCTGGCGCAGGTGCAGAAGTACCGGAAAAGGAATCCGGATAATTGCTCTTGGCCGCAAACCCAGGATTTCATCATCGCCAAGGTGGAAGTCTTCTATATTATCAACTTTCCCCAGCATCCGGATATGCATTGGATTTTCCACATCAAACAGGTAGGCTGAATTTATTGACTGAGCGCCGAGGATGTTGTTTTTTAATTCCACTTTTTTACAAAATCCGGATATTTCGAAAGAATCAACTATCAGTGGCTGATGCGGTTTGCGGACATCAATGCTGAGAATGCCCCGATAACCACAGGCCGCAAACAGAAAGCCATCTCTGTAGACCAGGTCCAGACTTTTGCCCCCGGGTATCAGATGGCGAGGAAAGCGAATGGTCTCAGTGGGGCCGAGTTTGTTGCCGGCATTGAGCGGCGCAATTTTGATCCCATCGCCGAGAGATGCAAGGTATGCGAATCCGTCCCCGAAAGTGATACTGCGAATGTCACCGGGTATGTCCTCATGGGGGAGATATCTGGGAAGATCAGGCTTGCTGATATCAAAAACCTTCAAACCTTCAGTGGTCCCCAGGTATAGATTGTCCGCGTAACCGACAATTGCGTTTACCCGTATAGTGCTTTGTTCAGGTAGAGGAATGATTTTCAGATGTTCAAGAGTTCCTTCAGGGCGAATTTTCCCTATATGCAGGCCGAATCCTTTTATCGCAGCATAGATGTGAGATTTGTAAATATTGTGACCGTTAAAAAACTCAGCGGCAGGATAGGTAAGCTCATCAGTCTGCTTCAGTGCTCCATCCGGCATCCGCTGTAAGTAGTAGAGTTTCTCTGCATCGCGCACAAATATTCCGGCGGAATTAACGCTCCAGTTAACATCCTCAAAGCGCGCGTTCAGGTGAGCCAGCAAATGGTTGCTTCTATTCAGGGATGTTGCATTCAGATCAACGATGTTTATCCCTTCTTCATTGGCAGCAATAAAAGCATAGTGCTCGAACACATCTGCCCCGAAAACACGACTGCAGGTGGTTGCCGTGCTGCTTAGCTCCATTGTTCCGTCTGGATACAGGGAGTAGACGGCGAATTCCCCGGTACGGCTGAACGTCATCAGATTCTGCTCATACAGTGCCAACCTGTCGCTGCGAAACGCTGTGGGGACAGAGGTTTTAAAGTGCGCCTCCCCCTCGGAATCCAGTTCCACTACTCCTATCCCGGCGTTGCCGTTGGCCAGAAATATCCGGTTATCCTTAAGCAGATAGTCACGTGGCTTGCCCTGAAATCGAATGCTTTTTATCCGCGTTGGCGAGGCGGGCGTTTTCCCGATATCAAAGATGTGCAGAAAACCACGTTTGGTGTATTGGTTAAAGACGAAGAGTTTGTCCTGATGTGTAAGAATGCGCAGACTTACTCCGGGCAGGTGAATCTGGCTGAGAATTGTGTTTGTCCCGGGGTCGAGGACGCTTATGCCGTGTTTGCCATTACTGAGGTAAATGAGATTATGCGCGCTTGCGATATCAGTACAGTGGTTGGGCGTATCGTAGTAGAGCAGGATTTTCGCATCAGCAGGTGAGCTTATATCACAGATAGCAATGCCATCCTTACCGCAGGCGATATACGCGGTATTCCCTTCAATTTTCAGGTGCCAGAGAAATTTTTCGATGTGAACAGTGCGAATAATCTTTGGCTGAACCGGGTTGCTTATGTCGAGAGCAATCAAGCCGATATTGCGACACAATGCCCATGCGACTGATCCTTTGACTTTAACATCGAGAACCCTTTCCCACATGAACCGTTTTGCTGCAACCCTGCTACAGCTCGGGTCGTGTTTAATTATTGTGGCGCTGATATCCTCGGTGAGCCCTTTGCCTGTTACTTCCAATGTGGATGCAGGATGGTTGATCCGCAGTTCTTCGATTTCAGGGCTTCTCTTTTTGAAGTTCAGCAGCAAAGTGATCAAGATTGCAATAGCACATATGTACATAATGGCCCAAAATACCGCATTGCCCCTGTTATATTTCTGACGGTAAAATATAAAGTTGATCATGGCAGATTTTTGTGCGGATCTTGAGGCATATGTTTGCGTACAATCGTACCCAGTTGGTGGCTTTTAAACGGTTTGCGCAGATAGTCATCCATCCCTGAATCTTCACACCGCCGGATATCCTCATCTCCAACGTGGGCAGTAAGGGCGATTATGGGTAAATTGCAGTTGCGCCGTCGCAGTTCCCGAGTGGCTTCGTACCCGTCCATCTCCGGCATCTGACAGTCCATCAGGATCAGGTCAAACTGGTGTTTTTCGAGCATTTTAAGAGCATCTTTCCCGTTATCGACCGTGTACAGGGTATAGCCCTCCTGCTCAAGCAGGAGTTGGATCAACCTTTGATTGGTGTAGTGATCCTCTGCCAGAAGGATATTGCCCTGGGTTGTGGCCTTGAGCGAGAATTGCTCCTCTTCACCCACAGAGTTATTACAAGGGGTTTGCATGTGATGCACCGATGTCTGATCGGTCTTTTTGGGGAGCTTCTCTGCTGTTGTTTGCGGTTTTACTTCCATCAGAGCGGAGCTGTGTGCGGGGAGTTGCATATCCGAAGCAGTATGTGCGATCTGAGAACTCAGGCTTTTCCCTTTCAGGGGTTTGGGGATAAAGAAATCTACCTTGATGTTGTCTTTGTTTTTTTCACACAGAATCCACGAGTGGGGGGCGATACATGCAATGGTCGGGGGTTTATCCTCTGGATATCGGGCAGCAAATATATCCTTTATCTCTGCGGCAAGATTGAGGCAATTACCCGGTATCGCGCTGTCCAGGCATATCAGGGTCGGCAGCTCCTCCGCAGAGAGAGAGGATATTCCTGACTTCGCCTTTTCTACAGTATCGAAGGTTTTTACCCCAATATCCAGAGGACTGAAGTGATGCTTAAGTGCCTTTGCAAGTGCCTTACCGGGGCTGACTATGCAGGCGGTTGTAAAGCGCCTTATTGCGTCATCCTGCTCGCACCATTGCACCCCAATGGCTTTGCCCTGAACGGCATGGTTGAATTGCATCTCTATGGAAAATATTGTGCCGTGGGGTTCATTGGAGGTTACCCTGACTTTGCTTTCCATAAGTTCGCATAGTTGTTTAATGATGGTCAGCCCAAGACCGGTTCCGCCGTACTGGCGGGAAGTGGAGCTGTCGGCCTGGGTAAAGGCTTCAAATATGTGCTCTTTCATTTCTGGCTTGATCCCTATGCCGGTGTCGCGCACTTCAAGGCGTACCCTGCAGGAGGTATCAGTATTCTCAATCAGGCTCAGATCGATATCTATGGTGCCGTAGTGGGTAAACTTAATCGCGTTGGAAACCAGATTGAGGAGAATCTGGCGCAGTCGTGCAGCATCTGCTACAACCTTTTGAGGTATGAACGGGTCAATTGCCACGGTAATATCCAGACCTTTGCTGAAGGCGCTTTCAGCCATGACCTCAACGGCGCTGTCCACCACCTCTGGAAGTGAGCAGGGGGCAAGCTCCAACTCGAGTTTACCCGCCTCGATTTTCGAGATATCCAATAGATCATTGAGCAGGGTAAGAAGGGTTTCACCTGAATTGTAGATGGTGTTAACCAGATCCATCTGATCGACAGGGAGGGGATGTTTCTGCAGCAGTTCGGTCATCCCCAGAACACCTATCATAGGAGTGCGGATTTCATGGCTTATGTTGGCCAGAAAGCGTGACTTGGCCTCATTGGCGCTTACAGCTTCATTTTTAGCCTGATCGAGTTCAGTAATTGTAAATTCGAGTTTTTTGTTGCTCTCTTCCAGCGCGTGTGTCCGTTCTTTGACCTGCCGTTCCAGGTCTGTACTGTAGTTCTGCAGAGCCTGTTCGTGTTCGTATATCTGGCGCAGCATGGTGCTGAAGTTGTCTATAAGGGTGTTGATTTCGAACAACTGCGCTCTCGGAATATCCACATTGGATGAATACTCTCCGCGCTGGATAATTTCACTTATACGGTGGGTCAGGCTGTGAAGCGGATATGTTATCTGCTTTTGCAATCGCGTAGCGAGAAGAAAAGCGATAAGCAAAGTAGCGCCCAGGATCAGCATGGCTGCAAGGAGAAACCAGAGCAGGTTATAGAGCAGGGCGTTGTTGTTGGTCTGAATAAAAATGCTGCCCAGATATTCTCCGGCGTGAAAAATGGGGACATATACAGTTATGTGGGACAGGGTCTGATCTGATATCTCCCGGCCGGTATTTATGGCATGCAGATGCAGATCATGGCGGAAACCGGGATTGCGGAATTCTTCAGCAAAACTCGACTGCTCACGATTAAGATAGTGAGCAACTACTTCATTGTTGCGGTCGAACACCGATGCAACTTCAATATCAGGTTCCACCGCAAGGGTTTCGATTATTTTTTGTATTTTCCACTTCTGATTGAAGGTAAGAGCCTGCCTGCTGTTCAGGGCGACAGTGTGCGCTAGAGCGAAGAGCTTATCTTTGATACTAGAGCGGAAATGGACGGTCTGAATCAGGGTTGCGCTGATCAGAAAGAGCAGCAGTACCACAGTGCTGGTGGCCATTGCGAGGGTGGTTATCTTTTGACCGATACTTGTATTTGAACCGTGTGGCATGCATAATCCAATGCTGATCAGAGGGGATGATCGTTACTGAAGCATCAATATTAGAGCTATAAGTAGATAAAGGTCAACAGATACAGCACATTAAACATGATGTTTTCGCAGAAAGTAAAAAATCAGATGGCTAAGTAAAAGTGCCAGATGCAAGGCGCGCTATTGTCTCTGTAAAGCGTGCGTCGAAGCAGTGAGACAATTACGCCTTGCTCTGTAACGGCGTCGCAGTTGGTGAGTTTTTGCGACGCCATCAAACATAAATTAAGGGTGAGGATGATGTCGGTTCATGTCACCCCTCCCCATTGGAATCAGAGCAGTTCGGGAGATACATTTTGAACATTGTGGATATATGTTCTGTCGGTAAAAGCTACGCTGCCCTTGAGCTGTTGCGCGATATCAGCTTTGCCGTGGGAGATAAAGAGAAAGTCGGGCTGATCGGGCGCAATGGCTGTGGCAAATCTACCCTGCTGGAAATCATTGCCGGACTTGAGGATGCGGATGATGGATATATCAATTACGCCAAAGGTGCCAGGGTCGAATATCTGGCTCAGGAAGCTGATTTTGATTGCAATCTGAGAGTAATTGAGCTGCTGCGCCAGCCCCTTGAACCTGTATATGCACGCCAGAAGCACTTCAGCTGGATAAGTGCGGAGCTGAAAAATGCCGATCCGGTGAGGACTGAGGCCCTGCTCCGGGAGCAACAGGAATTGCAGAGTTGGCTGGATCTGCACGGAGGCTGGGATGTGGAGCATCGCATCAACAGCTTGTGTCATCGCCTGGGAATCAGCGCGGTGGATTCACATGCGCGGGAACTTTCCGGTGGGCAGCAGAAACGAGTCGCCCTTGCACGGGTGCTGCTCGCACGTCCGGATCTGCTTCTGTTGGATGAGCCCACCAACCATCTGGATGCACAGACAGTGGAATGGCTGGAACAGGAATTGCTGGAATATCCCGGAGCCCTGATTCTGGTGACCCATGACCGTTATTTTCTCGATCGGGTGGTTGGGCGCATGTTTGAGGTTGAAGGTGGTACACTTCTGACCTATGAAGGTAATTACACCCAATACCTGGCTCAAAAACAGGTACAGATGGAACAGCATCACGCCCGCCAGAGTCGCATTCTGAATGTACTGCGCCGCGAGGAAGCATGGCTCAAGCGCGGCGCAAAGGCCCGGACGACCAAGCAGAAAGCCCGTAAGGGAAGGGTGCAGCAGCTCCAGGAGCGGGTGGATAACACCAATGAGCGCGATGTGGCTCTCGAATTTTCCCCTGAATCAAGAACCGGGGGTATTATTCTTGAGCTCAAGGTTCTGACCCTCAGGGTTGACGATACCCTCCTGGCGCAGAATGTGGCGTTTACTATGCGCGCAGGAGAAAGAGTCGGAGTGCTTGGCCCCAACGGGTGTGGAAAATCGACCTTGCTTAAAACCATTATGGGGCAACTCACTCCTGCAGCAGGGGAGGTTGTTCTCGGACGCAAGACCCGTATAGGTTATATTGATCAGCTGCGCAGCGGGCTCGATCCGGATCAAAAGGTGTTTGAAGTCCTGGGTCCGGGTGAATGGGTGGAAGTGAATGGAAAGAAACGCCATAAGACCGGGTATCTTGAAGATTTTCTCTTTTCACCTTTTGAACAGCGCAAGCTGGTGTCTGTTCTCTCCGGAGGGGAACGGGCCCGCCTCCTTCTCGCCAAATTGATGCTCCAGGGTGCTAATCTGCTGATTCTGGATGAGCCTACCAATGACCTGGATATCCCCACTCTGCAGATTCTCGAACAGGCCCTGATAGATTATTCCGGATGCGTGTTGCTGGTTACCCATGATCGCTATCTGCTTGATCGGGTGGCAACCTCAATTCTGAGCTTTGAAGATTCTAAGGTGATTGAATATGCCGGCAACTTCAGCGATATGCACGCGCAGAAAAATCTCCTTCAGAACCGATCTGAATCCTCTTCTTCTCAGAGTGTTTTAAAGGATAACAGATCAGAATCGAATGGGAACACTGGAAAGTCACGCCGGAATGGAGAGAAACGCTTCAGAGCAGGACTCAGTTTCAAGGAAAAGCGGGAACTGACTGCGCTGGAAGATGAGATTGAAACTCTGGAGCAGGAAAAAGAGCAGTTGGCGCAATTTCTGAGTAATACTGCGAATGCTGACAGTAATGAGATCGCCGCGGCAGGTGAGAGGTTTAACACTTTGGAACAGCGCCTGGAGCAATGCTACACACGCTGGGAGGAACTGGAGCTGAAAAATAGTGCCGGATAGAGCTAAGTTGCTGTTTGTACGGATGTTTTTCGTTAATTTACCCTCTGGATCAAAGGTGCAGTTCTGTATTGACATCAAGCGGAATAATTGTATACAGTGTACGGATTAGATGTGAGATTCGATGTAGTTTTATGTAGACTCGGCCCTGCTTTGAATGTGCAAAGCGTTGTATGATTCTGGTGAATGGAGCGCAGGCATTCGAAATTGATGCTGATGTCGTTTTGTTCAGATCGTAACCCACGAAGGAGGAACAAACTGATGATTGAAGCTTATCTGCAACACGAAGAAGAGCGCAAAGCCCAGGGTATCCCTGCGTTGCCTCTCAATCCGGAACAGACCAGGTCACTGTGTGAACTGCTGCAGGATCCCCCGGCGGGCAAAGAGGATTTCCTCATGCACCTTTTCACCCAGCGCATCTCTCCGGGTGTCGACCCTTCGGCTGAAATCAAGGCCGAATTTCTCGGCAGGATTATTAACAACGAGGTAAGTTCTCCCCTTATCAGTCGTGTTGAGGCGGTTCGTATCCTGGGTACCATGATGGGTGGTTACAATATTCAGCATCTCATTGATGCTCTCAAGGATGACGAGCTCAAGGATGAAGCTGCCAAAGCTCTCTCCGCCATGGTGATGATCTATGATGCCTTTGACGACGTGCTTGAGCTCTCCAAGAGCAACGACGCTGCCAAAAAGGTGGTGGAGTCATGGGCTGCAGCTGAATGGTTTACCTCCAAGCCGGAATTCCCCGAAACCATCAAGGTTAAGGTGTTCAAGGTTGACGGCGAGATCAACACGGACGACTTTTCTCCCGCAGGCGATGCCTGGAGCCGCCCTGACATTCCTCTCCATGCGCTGGCCATGGGCAAGACCCGTTTCCCCGGTGGTATTGAGGAGATCGCCAAGTGGCGCGAAGAGGGGCACAAAGTTGCATTTGTGGGTGATGTCGTTGGGACCGGTTCTTCGCGCAAATCCGCATGTAACTCCGTGCTCTGGCACATCGGTGAAGATATTAATGCGGTACCTAACAAGCGTCGTGCCGGGGTTATCATCGGTGGCGTTATTGCGCCGATCTTTTTTAACACCGCTCAGGATTCCGGCGCTCTGCCGCTGCGTATGGATGTTTCCAACCTCAACCATGGTGATGTGATCACTATCAACACCAAGGAAGGTAAGGTAACCGACGAGAGCGGTAAAGAGCTGGCCACCTTCGATATCTCTCCGCGCACCTTGCGCGACGAGTACCGTGCTGGCGGGCGTACTCCACTGATTATCGGACGCAAGCTCACCGAGCGTGCCTGTAAGGCGCTGGGCAAGCCTGCTCCGGATATGTTCATAGAGCCCAACAACCCGCAGCCAAAACCGGGACAGGGCTATACCCTGGCACAGAAAATTGTCGGATGTGCCTGCGGAGTAGAAGGCGTTCTGCCCGATTCCGCGTGCGAGCCGAAGATGACTACGGTAGGTTCACAGGATACCACCGGCCCCATGACTGCGGATGAGATCAAGGAGCTTGCCTGCCTGAAATTCCAGGCACCGATGTTCATGCAGTCCTTCTGCCATACGGCAGCGTATCCGAAGGCGTCGGATGTGAAGATGCACAACACCCTGCCTCAGTTCATTTCTGAGCGTGAAGGTGTCGCGCTGCGTCCGGGGGACGGGGTTATCCACAGCTGGCTTAACCGCCTCCTCATCCCCGACACCGTAGGTACCGGGGGCGACTCCCATACCCGTTTCCCCATTGGCATCAGTTTCCCCGCCGGCTCCGGCCTGATTGCATTTGCCGGTGCTCTCGGTTTCATGCCTCTGGACATGCCCGAATCAGTGCTGGTGCGCTTCAAGGGTGAGCTCAACGAGGGCATCACTCTGCGCGACGTGGTAAATGCAATTCCCTACTTTGCTATTCAGAAGGGGATGCTTACCGTTCCGAAGAAGAACAAGGTCAACGTATTTAACGGCCGGATCCTCGAGATGGAAGGTCTTCCGGATCTGTCTGTAGAGCAGGCCTTCGAGCTTACCGATGCCGCGGCGGAGCGCAGTGCCGCTGCAGGGTGTATCCAGCTCTCCGAAGATTCAGTGTGCAAATTCCTGCGCTCCAATATCGCTTTGATGGAGAGCATGATCAAGGACGGTTACGAGCACGCAGATACCCTGCGCAAGCGCATTGAAGATGTTAAGGAGTGGCTTAAGGATCCGAAACTTCTGCGCGCGGACAGCAATGCCGAATACGCTGAGGTTCTTGAAATTGATCTTGCGGATATTACCGAGCCGATTCTGGCCTGCCCCAATGATCCGGACGATGTCAAGTTGCTCTCCGAGGTTCAGGGCACCAAAATTCAGGATAT
>JBNGCY010000064.1:0-13372 GCA_049975505.1 Desulfuromonadaceae bacterium
AGGATAACTACCTGATATGCAGACTTATTTTTTTGTGGGTGTTAAACTTGGGCTAAGACCCGAATATAAAAACAATTGCAAAGACACTCTATAATAATGTTCTTATGTTAGTGCAAAAACCACATTCTCAGCCACTGGAAATATCAGTGGAGCAGGAACCGGCATAAGGACATTCTATACATTCTGGATAAAGTATTAGCTTTACTAATTTGACCTATTTAAACAATCTATGGCACATAGTAGTTCTAAGATTTGGGAAAACAAGGACAGTATCCTGATCTATTCTGTAAAAAATGCATCCACTATGTTTGATGCTTTCGCGAAAAATATCAACTTAGGAAGGTAAGGGGAAAGCGCCAAATGTATGGCGCGTGATTGTCTCTGCAGAGTAATTGCATGCAACGTCTCATGTGTATGTCGAAGGCGAGACAATTACAACTGGTTCTGTGTTGGCACCGCAGTTGGTGAATTTTTGCGACGCCATAATGCTTGAATAAAGTGAGAGGGAAAAATCAATGGGTGAAGACTGTCGTCCCATGTGGGCTGATTTGGGCCTTGATTTAGACAAACACGATATACTGCTGGCGGATCTGGGACAGACGTATCAGGATGTATTCGTTACCCAGAAGAATCGTCCAGAGGGAATGAAATACTTTGATTTCGTGGCAAGCGAAATCCACGGACTGCGCATCAGGGAAATGCTCGACGAACAAGTCGCAGGACGTAAAATCATCGGCTCGTTTTGCGTGTTTGTCCCCGAGGAGATTGTACTGGCTGCCAATGCCACCCTGGTCGGCTTGTGTTCCGGGGCTGATTTCGTCATGGATGAGGTCGAAAAACTCTTACCGCGCAACACCTGTGCCCTGATTAAATCACTCTTCGGGTTCAAACTCGGCAAGGTTTGTCCTTATCTTGAAAGTGCCGACATGATCGTAGGGGAAAACACCTGCGACGGCAAAAAGAAGGCATATGAATCCCTGGGGCCTCTGGTAAAAAACCTGCATGTGATGGATCTACCCCAGGTTAAAACCAAGCATGGTCGCCTCCTGCTCAAAGCCGAATACCAGCGTTTCAGGAAAGTAGTTGAAAACCTTACCGGAGTTTCAGTCAGCACTGAATCCATGAAAAATGCGATATACACAGTCAACGCCAAACGTGCCGCCATGCAGCGTCTGGCATCCCTGCGGCAGGCCAGTGTCGCACCCATTTCAGGCTTGGACGCCCTGCTGGCCAACCAGGTGTTTTTTTATGACAACCCTAAGCGCTTCACCGATGCGGTAAACAAGATATGTGATGAGCTCGAAGAGCGCATTGCAGTCAGTAAAGGTGTTGCAAGCAAAGATACACCTAGGATTCTGGTGTCGGGATGCCCCCAGGCGGTGCCAAACTGGAAACTTCCCATGATCGTGGAGCAAGCCGGCGCGGTTATTGTGGGGGAAGAAAGCTGTGTAGGCGAACGCAACACCCGCAATTTGACCGATGACAGTGGCGAAACAGTGGATGAGATGCTCGACGCCATTGTTGAACGCTATTTCAAGATTAACTGCGCTATTTTCAGCCCGAATCCAGAGCGTCTGGAACACATTAAGGAAATAGTCACCACCTGCCATGCCGATGGCGTCATCCTCTACGGCCTGCAGTTCTGCCAACCGTATCTGATGGAATCTATCCCGGTGGAAAAAGCTCTGGAAGAGAACAATATCCCCTGTCTGCGCATAGAAACCGATTACAGCCGGGAAGATATGGGCCAGCTCAAAACCCGTGTTGAAGCATTCATTGAGCAGTTGCGCTGAACTCAGGGAGAACAGATATCCATGCATTTTGCCGGGATAGACATCGGCTCGCGCACCATTGAACTGGTAGAGGTGGATAAGGAGGGCCGGATCCAAAAACGTTTCCAAGAGGACACCGGTTTTGACCCCATAACCACCGCCAGAAACATGATGAACCAAGCCGGATTCGAGCGAATTATGGCCACTGGCTACGGGCGCAACCTGCTCGAGATCAATTTTGACGCCCCCACCGTCACAGAGATCAAGGCCCATGCCACGGGAGCCAGAGCCCTGTATCCTGACATCGGCACAATCCTGGACATCGGAGGACAGGACAGTAAGGCCATATCCCTGTTTAACAACGGCAAGGTGAAAAAGTTCGAAATGAATGACCGCTGTGCCGCCGGTACCGGCAAATTCCTGGAGATAATGGCAAAAACCCTGGGCTACAGTATAGAAGAGTTCGGGGCGGAAGCACTGCGTGCCTCCAATGAGTTCAACATTTCCAGCATGTGTACCGTGTTTGCCGAATCCGAAGTGGTCTCTCTTATCACCAAAGGCCACGACCGGCGCGAAATCGCACGCGGACTGCATGCCAGTGTAGTGCGCCGTGCTGCCGCCATGCTCAACCGGGTTTCCGCACAGGGCGATATTGTATTCAGTGGCGGAGTAGCTAACAACCCATGTCTGGTTGCGTTTCTGGAGGAAAAACTTAAGCGCAGGGTGGTTGTTCCTACACACCCGCAATTTATTGGCGCATATGGTGCCGCGCTGCTAGCTGCAAACTGATGAAAGAAGCAACAGGCAGACCATAAAGTCATAAAAATTCCCCCAGAAATAAGCTTTGAAGCCCTCCCATTTATGCCATCTCTCGAGAATAATGCTACAAATTCCATCCACATCATGATAATTGCCTGAAGATCATACTTACGCTACACCAACAGTGCCTTTCTCCTACACATTCTATTCTAATCAATAAAATTAAAGTGCAATAGCTCCACAATCCGGCAGATATCATCCACTACGCATTCTGCGCTATCAATGGCGAAACTACACTTATCCATGGGTAATACAAACCTCCCCACTTTGCTAATCATCGAATATTTACATACATTTTCTACCCATAAACTATTTAATTAAACTATAGTTTTTCGCTGAAGTATTTTAATTACCAATTTGACTTTACTAACCATTAAATCTAAATTGATGTCGTTTGTCTATTTCTATTATTGGCTAAAACTATACCAATTAGCCAATAACACATTCAATCTCAATAGGAGAGGAGTAAAGAATGGTACGATTATGGAAAAGGAGGCTGGCTGCAGTATGTGTATATGCTCTCATGCTTACAGCTATATACGCCTGTTCTCAGCCCGGGGCACGACATGTTGCCAAGGTTCCTCTGGTGGAAAATGCAACTCTGACGGGCAGTGACACATGTCAAATGTGCCATGAAGAGTTAAGCGCCGACTTCACACGCAATATTCACAATCAGCTCGCTGATTTTGAATACCTGGCCAATGAAGTTGATGCTCAGGGATGCGAGTCCTGCCATGGACCGGCAAGTCAACATGTTGAAACCGGGTCTAAGGATAAAATTCTGAGTTTTGAGGCCATGGATTCCGCCCAGGGATCTGCCGTCTGCCAAACCTGCCATACAGACGGAGATACCATGGAATGGAACCATTCCACCCACGCAGCTTACGGTATCGGCTGTATTGACTGTCACGTCGTCCACAGCGAAAATTCCAGCCATGGCATGCTGAAGGAGGCGGAAGATGAATTGTGCTACAGCTGTCACCAGGGGATACGTGCTAAAATGCTCATGCCCAACCATCATCCGGTAAAAGAGGGCAAAATGGCCTGCAGTGACTGTCATAATCCGCACGGCAGCCAGACCCGTCCCATGCTGCGCACGGACGAACGCAAAAATGAGTTATGTCTTACCTGCCATATGGACCAATCCGGTCCGTTTGCCTTTGAACATGCGCCGGTCATGGAAGACTGCACCATCTGCCACAATCCCCACGGGACGGTTGCCGACAATCTTATCAAGCAGAATGAGCCGTTCCTGTGTCTGCAGTGCCATGAACTGCATTTCCACACCAATTTCCGCCCTAACATGGGCGCATTAGCTCAATATGCAGACGCAGGCATTCCGGGTGCACAGTCAACTGCGGATAAGATCAACTCACTCGGTATAAACGATAAGCATGCCATGCAAATGGCCATGATGACGCGTTGCAGCCAGTGTCATCCCAGTGTCCACGGTTCGGATCTGCCCTCACTCTACACCCCGGGCGGCGGTAGCCGTTTAACCCGATAGCCAACAAGGAGGCATGAACATTATGAAAGTTATTTGTACCTATGTATTGTTGGCACCTATTTTTGTTGTTTTCCTGATTCTTCCCAGTTCGGGCTTTGCCGCAGATTGGTCGGAAGCGGAAATCAACCTCGGTTATACCGGTGTCAGCAGTGATGACAGTTTGAATAAAACCGCTGAATACGAATCCATGGATTCCTCTGCTGGAGGTGGCCTGGAACTGGATGTACGTCAAAACGGCATTGGACTTAAGCTTGACGGACAATACACCGATGAAGAGGAAAGCGAGGGTTCCGCCCGTCTTGATATCAAGCGGGTGCTGCGTGGCGAATACAATTACCGCAAATTTATCCATCGTCTGCGCCACGATCAGCTGTTTGAAGATCAACCACACCGTATGTCGGGCGCAACCAATGCCTTCCCCCAGAGTATTGAACACTGGATTGATACCGATGGCGACGGTGTCAATGATTCTCCTGCAGATGCAGATTATGACATCTACGATGGTATCATTGCCGCCAACGCCGTTCCAATGCTGATGGAAAATGGCTCAATCGGCCTCGAAGGTCTACAGACCGCGACCTTCAATGACCTTGATCAGGGGCGCGACTACATTATTGAACGTCGTAAGCATGAAGCCAGCGCCAAACTGCAACTACCATCGTACCCATATCTAGTGCCGGAAGTGAAATTCAGCCACGAGGAAAAGCATGGTTGGAAACAAAGCACACTTATGACCGGACAGTGTACTCCCTGTCATACGGTTGCCGTGGGCCAGGAAATTGACCAGACCACCGAAGATGTAAGCATTGGCGCCACATTCAAAAAGTCTGGCTTCACCGCCAGTTATTTTCATACCGAGCGTCAATTTGACAACCAGAGTGATGCCTATGCACACCAGGGTCTGACCGACAATGAATATTGGTATGACACGATTGTCAAAGGAAGCCACACTAACACTTTTATGTCTCGAGAACTTTTTGAAAATGAATGGCAAGAAATAGGCATTACGGCAGACATCGAAAAACAGATGGACACCGTAAAACTGCGTTACGATGCCCCGATAGCGACCACACTTTACGGCAGTTATGTCAGTGCTGATACAAAAAACAACTACAGTGATCTGGAATATGATTCCGACACGCTGTTTTTCAGCGTCAGTAATCGCAGCATTGCCGGTCTGCGCCTCAAGGCCTTTGCTAAACAATATGAAATAGACAGTGATGACTTGTATGTGAACATGGCCTCTTACAGCAATAATTCCACCATTACCCTGGGATCACTGGTAGATGAGCCGGTTTCCTACTTCAACTATACCCGTCCATCCAGTGCCAGTCGGGATGTGCTGGAAACCGGCCTTGATGCCTCCTACATTCTGGGAGCATCTACAATGCTGACCGGGGCATACACCTATAAAATAGTTGACCGGGATAACGATACATTCAAGCAGTATGACAACAGTGCTCTGCTTGATGAAGGCTATCTTGAAGACGAGGAAACCACTTACAACACCATTGAACTGGGCCTGAGTTCCCGCCCAATGTCATCTTTGAATCTACGCGCAAAATATACCTACGAGCATGCGGATTCCCCATTCAGCTACAGCAACGGGCTTGGGTATGATGACCTTTATCTCAATGGCTGGACCCAGCTACTCGAAGAGAGTGGTTCCGACGCCTTGGAGATGAGCGTAAACTCACCCTTTTATCAGGTATTGCGTAGTGGTTATCGTACCACCTCGGGCAGCAATGTCGCTGAAAACCACCATCAACTCAAAGCAAATGCCACGTGGACTCCTAATGACATTTTTTCATTGAGCGCTAACGGCAAGTACACCTTTGAGGATAACGATGATGCTTACAACGACTGGGAAAACAACAGCTGGAATGCCGGCATCAGCATTTTTCTGATGCCGACACAAAAGCTCACCTTCAGTGCCGGTTACGACTACCAGTACGGAAAAACCACGAGCAAATACGCTACTGCGGTATATGTCGGCTGTTTTTCAGAAAGTATGGGAGAACAGATCGCGTCTGTGTATGATGATGTCGATTACGACACCACCGCCCAGGTAATGTATCTCTCCACCACCTATCAGGCCACTGAGAAGTTAACCCTCAGTGGCGATTTGACCCTGACCAAAGCAGAAGCCTCTGCTGACAATCCAGACTTCGGCGACAATATTTACTATAAAAACTACGTCGATTATTATTTATCCGGTATGAGTGCAGAAGACTATGTTACCTATCTTGACAACAACAATCTTCCCTACACCCAAACCATTATGACTAGTTATCTTGATTACAGCGGCTCGGATGATTATTCCGATCTTGAGTATGAAACCCTGGATTTCACTTTAAATGCTGAATACAGATTCAATCCAGCCCTATCCCTGAGTATCAGCGGTTCCTACCGTTGGGTGGATGACAATGAAGCCTACCTGGGTGATGATTATGAAGGCAAACTATATCTGGTTAATTCCGCTATAAGCTATAGATTCTAGGACTGTTGCCTCACCTGGAATCTATCAGGCCTCCTTTGCCGTTCAAGGCAAAGGAGGCCTGTCCAATTAGCACTTGCTTTGATAAAAGCAAATAAGCATAATAGTTACTCACTGCAAGCGGATAATGGACAAAAAATTTCCCTCGCAACAATCGCATACTGACCTGTCCCAGAATATCATCTAAGTAAAACCATTCTTCAAGATCAACAGATAAGCTGGAAAACTACTATGCTCCCATGCAAAGCCGCTTTAGCGACTTCCTTGTCCGCCATGGAAACAGCGATGAAGAGCACGCCATTGTGGTAGCTGAAGAATGTGAGATCAACCTGTACGTAAAATACAACAGCTATTACAGCTATGGTGTGTATATCGCCAAAAAGATAGAGTAACACAGCGTTATAGATTTTCTTAATAAAATTTATCCCATATCGGCCAGACACAGGGCAACATAGATGCGTGCGGCCACCTCCACCTCAGTCAGAGTCGTCTGTTCTTCGGGGGTGTGAGCGGTCTCCAGGGAACCGGGACCGAGGATAAGAGGCTTCACTCCTGCTTCGAAAAAAAGGTTGCCGTCCGAGTGGGATCGAAACGCGTCATACTGCAGGGGCAGGTTCAGGCGTGGATAAATATCTTCAATCACTTCGGCGAGCCAATTATCCGCATCCAGGCGGTAGCCGCGAGAATCGAAGGTGAACGAAATATCAATATCGAGGTTGTCCACCAAACCTGAAGCCTCTTCGATTTGCTTCTGCATCTCCCGGCGCACGTAAGCTGAGTCAATTTCAGGAACAAGGTGGATATCGATCCAGGCCTCGCAACGGTCCGGCACCACGAAACCAGCCCGCGACGAGCTGAGTTCGCGGATGGAATAGACCAACTCAGGCGTCTCGCAGCTGAAGAGGGGATGGCGCCATAAATGCAGGAGGACACGCAACATCGACTCAATCGCGTTATGCCCCAACTCCGGCAGGGATGAATGTATACGGTGGCCACGTGTGATCAACCCCGCTTCCAGGTAACCGTAATGGTTGAAACACGGTGCGAGTGAGGTGGGTTCGCCGATAACCACCCAGGGGGGCGTCTCAGTTTTCATAAAGGTCGCGCTACCGTCGCCGTTTTCCTCCTCCCCTACTACCAGCAATAGTCCTACTGCTGGGCGTTCCGCCTCCGGCAGCGAGGCCAGGGCTAAGAAGGTCTCCAGCATGGCGGCACATCCGCCCTTCATATCCGCGCTGCCGAGACCGCGCACTACCCCCCACTCCTCCACCGGTTCAAACTCTTCCAGATCCCAGGCTGGCACGGTATCTACATGTCCGACCAGGTAGAGGCGCGGCGTTGCACGCCCCAGCGTCACTCGCAAATTGAAACGCTCTTCCTCCACCTCCTGGCGTTCCACAACAAAACCAGCTCTTTGTAGAATCTCTTCCAGATAGAGCTGAACATCTTTCTCTTTTCCCGTCGGTGAATAGATCTCCAGCATTTCAAGCAACGTCATACGCAGCCGAGCCGGGTTGATAGCGTGCCATACACGTTCCAGACGCTCACTCATAACGATTTCCCCCTTTTGCGCTTCTTCTTGCGCGATAGGTTGAGAGTCATATAGACGTGCTGCTGAATATTGCCGAACCCCTCCTTCTTGAAAAAGCGGATACCCGCCTCGTTATCGGCGTCAGTATCGATAATAATCATACGCACCCCCTGCTCACGCATGCGCCGCTTAATCTCCTTGAAGAGTGCCGCTCCGATCCCGCTTTTCTGAGTGCCGGGTTTAACCCCCAGCCACACGAGATAGCCGTATTTCCATGACGAATTGCTCTTCTCCACCGTGGTGCCGAGGGCAAAGCCAAGAATCTCCCTCCGGTATTCGGCCACTAAGCACAGCTCATTGTCCGAATTGTAGAGCGTGGTGATTTCATACTCATCCCAGGTGCGATACATGCTCGGCGAATAGTCGGAAGTGAACAGCTCTTCACCGATATGAAAAACCGCCGGAAAATCATCGATAGTCATCTCACGGATACGCAGAACCGTGTCTTGCGGGTCATAATCGGCAGGCATGGGAAACCTCTGGAATGAATGGGAGTAGAGTGAAAATATATCAGAGGCAATACCGTTTGCACTATCCAAAAAGCAAGCGCGCAAAAAGATAAAAGAAGCAGGATTGCAGGAACCTACAGCACTCTGCCCTCAAACAGATATCGTTCAGGATCCCAGTGTTTGAGACGATCCGGTTCTTTGTCACCGATCTCACCGTTTACGTTGCTTTGTGGAACAAGCCAGAATTTCCCTTTCCAGCGTTTCCAATCACCCCGTAAATGCAGATTTCCTCTGCTATCGCTGCTTGCGCTGGCAATGATATAGCCGCTACCAGTGGGATAATCAGGTTCATGCTGAATCAGGGCATATGCTGTGTCCGGTTCGAGCATACGCGCATCTAAATGGAAGGTACCTTCTTCGCGGGAGAACTCCAGACGTGCTTCGCCCTTGTTCTGTAATATCTCCCACGTATGGGGATTTTTGGTATACAGGTACAGCACTCCCGACTCCACGGCACATGCGGAGCACGCGCTGTTACTGTTGATTCGAGTCATACCGATTTGAGGTATCAGCATGGCAGATACAATCGCCACCCCCAGCGCCATGAGACACCTATTTCTTAAATCTCGATAATCCGGCTTTTCCCTATTCATCAATACTCAGCTTTTTGCGTTTGGCATAACGCCTCCATGCCAGAGGCAAGAGAGAGAGGAGCACTATCAACCCTAACCCGATGGCGAACTCCACTGAAAGCTCTCCTTTAAGCAACTGCCCTACCGAGCTTGAAAGAGAGACATACGCGATGGTGGCCGGAAGCATGCAGATAAACGAGGTAAGCGCATAATCAAAAAAACGTACCCTGGTCACCCCGAAGGCGTAGTTGAGAAGGTTAAACGGGAACAGGGGGATAAGACGCGTCAGCGCGACAATCTTCCAGCCGTGGCGCGCTACATCCGCGTCCAGTTTCTGCCAGCGCGGCCCGGTCATCTTGCTGCTGACCCACTCACGCCCCAGATAGCGTGCGATCAAAAAGGCCACACAGGCGCCGCTCGTGGCACCGGTTATGGTGTACACCACCCCCCACACCGGGCCAAACAGCATCCCGCCGAGGATGGTCAGGGGCAGCCCGGGCATAAACAGCGCCGGAGCCAGGCTGTACAGGACAATATATATGAGCGGAGCCCAGTAGCCATATCCGGCTATCCACCCCTGCATGCGTTCGGGTTGCAGATAGGCTCCGGCTCCGGACATCTTAAGGGCGGCAATGGCCGCAACCAAAAGCGTCAACAGGGCCAGGCGTCCCCAGATACTCCCCTTTTTCTTTGTTTGGGGGACATTTTCCACTTCAATACTCATATCAGCTTGATTCTGCATATATTTTTCCGCCTTGCGTTTCAGATTGAATCGATCCAGATAGCGTTTGAACCCGCGCGTGGGCGGGACAGACTCAATATCTCTATCAGATGGAGCGCATATAAAGTCCAGCACATGCAGGGTGGGCATGGCAGTGCTCAGATATTCGACACATCCGGCGCAGTAGGTAACCACGGGCAATCCCTGCGCCTGCGTCTCGCGTTCATGGCGCCAGCTTTGCGCCAGATCCGGATCGGTCGCCAGCACACAGCCCCCTTCGCCACAGCACAGGGTGGTCCGAGCGTGATTTTTCATCTCCCGTACATCCATCCCGGCTCCCTTTATCAGGCTGCGTACCGAGTTCTGAATGGAGATGCGCGATCGATTGACGCAGGGGTCATGCACTGTGACCTGAAGCGGGTTTTCTGCAGCGTTTTTACCCTCAGACATATCCGCAGCGAGAATTTCATACACACTCGTCACCTCAATCTGCGGCATATAGCGTTTAAACACTTCATAACAGTTGGGACATGCGGTAATTACCCTGGAGATGCCATGGTGCTGCAGTTCACTGCTCAGAGCGGTGATATTGTCGGTAAACTCGCTCTGTATGCCGATATCATGATACGGTTTGGCGCAGCAGTCGAGCACCAGCCCCAGAGCGGGAATCTGCTGTGCCAGATGTGCATACACCTCCCAGGTCAGATCGGCCCGTGTACCCGGCAGCGCGCACCCCGGAAAGAACACCTGAGTGCATCCCTGCGGGAGTGCATAGCTTTTAAGCCAGCGCGAACGCCCCAAACTCACATAGTTGCGTAACCCTTTAAAACGCTTCAACTGCGCCGGATTGCGTTCCACCTCAAGACGACGCATATTCAAGAGCATATCGCTTATGTTCAGATCACGCGGGCACAGGGCATCGCACAGGCCGCACAGACTGCACTCGAACGCACACGCGTATTCCTCTCGTTCCAGCGCTTCGCGCGCGATATGGGCCGGACTCCCATGTCGGGTCAGAAACGCGCACGGACGCATACATATACCGCACTCAGTGCATCCATCAGCTATGCTCTGCATGGAATGCGCGATTGCGTCCCCGGCATTTACTGAGTCAGAGCGTTCCATTCTTCAGTTCCCCCTTCAAAATTGATCGCTGCAGGCAATCCGGCCAGGGTATGAACCAGCCAGGTGTAGCCGGAACGGATCCCTCCGGTACAGTAGTACACCACCGGCCTGTTTATATCTGCCCCGTTCTGCTCCAACAGGGCTTTCAAAGCCTGCACATTCAGAGGACGCGGATTTTCACCGGTGTAAAAATCCTCCCAGTTGATGTGCACCGCACCGGGTATATGCCCCAGAAGCCATTCATTCCAGTAGTTGCGCGTATCCACGATGGTATAACTGTCCTTGTTTTCCCGCAGGGCTCGGGCGCTGATGTTGAGTTCCCTGCGCAGATTAACAGCATACTCGCGTGCTTCAGATGTTCTGGCACACGTTTCTGCCCCAGACTCCAGTTCCAGCCCGGCTCCCCGCCATGCCTGGATACCGCCATCGAGGATGTACACCGTCCCCGTATGCCCCAGCCACGCCAGCACCCACGCGGCCCAGCCCTCACCGCCCCAACTGGTGTCCGCATCGGCGTAGATCAGGACATCAGAAGAGGCATCAATCCCCATCCGCGCCAGTGACTGCGCCAGTTCCTGTGGTGGCAGAGTGCGATACTTGACGCCATCGCTATCAGTTCTGGTATAGTCCTCCCAGCTGAAGGAATACGCTCCGGGGATATGCCCCTGTGCCCACATTGTGCGAGGGCGGGCGTCGAGCACGACGACATCGGAGAGCAGATCTCTGGCTTCAGCCACACTTATCAACTCCAGGGGCGGCGCCTCTGTTTCAGCCGCCCAGAGCGTGCCTGAAACAAAACCAGCATAACCAGCGGGGAGCAGACTCCCCATGGAACTGAACAGCATGAATACAAAGCATAAAAACATCAGACGCGTTGGGAATCCGCGCCTTAAACAGGCGTCAGAGCGGGAAGCATCCTTAAACATTGGTTCCATTACAATCTCCGTTTCTGTTGTCCTCGTTATCACTGTTATCCTCGGATATGTCTATCTTGCCCGATTGCACAATTTCCTGTTCAACCTGCCATCCGTCACAGGTGTATGCGCTCTTGTGGTCATCGCTGTGTGCGCTCTGGGATGGACGGCAGAGCAGCATATGGATCAGGTACAGGTCAAACCTGAGGCTAAAACATATGTGGGCTATGGGGTTTTTATCGTACTTGTCGCTCTATGCGTGCGCCTGTTGTTCATAACGCGCATGCCTGAACTTTCCGATGATATATTCCGCTACCTCTGGGACGGGTTTCAGGTGCGCCTCGGGCACAACCCCTATGCTCATCCTCCGGCAGCCATGCATGCGCAGGAAGAGCACATGGCATGGATTCATGCGCGTATCAATCACCCTGAACTGGTCACTATCTATCCCCCGGCAGCACAGCTGATCTTTGCCTTAGGCTCCAAAAGTCTGCTGTGGATGAAAGGGCTGTTTATCCTGGTTGACCTGGGCAGCTGTGTTCTAATCCTGCTTCTGCTCCAGCGTCTGGGGCGCCACCCGGCGTGGCTGTGCCTGTATGCCTGGCATCCACTCGCAGTGCTGGAGAGTTCCGCCTCCGGGCATGTGGATGTGACAGCGGTGTTTTTTATCCTCCTGGCAATCTACTTCACTATCGGGCCTGCGCCTGAAAACTCAGGGCTTGGCTTCGGGCTGGGGGCAGGAGCTGCGCTGGGTCTGGCAATCATGACCAAGATTTTCCCCCTCATCTTTGCCCCTCTGCTGTTGATCCAGTTGCCCTACCGCGCTCGTGCTCCGTTTCTCCTCGCGTCAGGCATGGTTTGCATCGCGGCGTGCATCCCCTTCTGGCCGGATTTACGTAACGGCATTGCCACCCTGAATCTGTACGCCCAACACTGGGAATTCTCAGGCTTTGCCTTTCGCTTTCTACGTGAATGGACAGAATCGGGGAAAAATGCGCGCCTCCTTCTGGGTGGCGCATTCTGTCTCATTTTCGCCTGGCATTGGTTCCGCCTGTACCTGACTTCTGGAAAATCAAGCGATAAAAACACTCAGATCTTTGTGCACGCGTGCGTGAGCGTCATCCTCGCCTTTCTCCTTCTTACCCCGACTCTGCATCCGTGGTACGCCCTGTATCTACTCGCGTTTCTTCCCCTCGCGCCTCATGCAGCGGGGATAGCCCTGAGTTGGGCGGTTCTGTTGAGCTATCAGGTCGCGGCAACGCGCGCACTGAGCGGCGTATGGCAGGAAAGCACCCTGCTCAGTTTTTACGTCTTTGCCGCCCCGGTATCTGCGCTGTGCATCACC
>JBNGCY010000065.1:0-12832 GCA_049975505.1 Desulfuromonadaceae bacterium
GGTTACTCGATGTTTGACTGGAGCGTTCAGTTGATATAACATCGGCTCTTTATAGTCAGTCGCTATTCTGCGTAACATTGAGAAATAATTCAACATGTCCGTCTATTCTGTGGGCGGCAGAGTACTTCAAACCATAAAGGAGAGACAATGGCGGAAACAGTTACAATTGACGGCAAGGACTATGCGCTGGATACTCTTTCTGAAAAGGCAAAGCAGGATCTGGCTTCCCTGAACCTGGTGGATCAGAAGATCAGCCAGAACAAACAGGAACTTGCGATCCTCCAGACCGCACGTAACGCCTATGCGCGTTCGCTTGCAGAACAGCTGCCGGTGGAAAAACAGTAATTTCATCTGTAGATTGTCAGATACATAGCTCTACACTAAATCCCCGTTGTCATGATATGGTAACGGGGATTTTGGTTGATAAAGTGCAGCTGCGCAGATAAAGAGGCATCACGAAACCGATATTTATGACTATACGAAATAAGGGGAATAAGGATTTCACTCATGGCCAACATCAAACCCGTTACAAAGTCAGAATATGCCGACAAATACTGGCGCCGTTACACCGACTACAACTTTGCCGCCAACGATGCCATCGTGCCGCTGGTGATGCAGGAGCTGCCCAAGGCGCAGTTGACCATGCCCATCGGCTTTGCCATCCGCGATGAACAGGCGTTTCCGGTCGCGGTTCAGAGTCTTGAGCCGGGATCCAATCTGTTTGTGGGGCGCGAAGGGCGCTGGCTCGGGCGTTATGTGCCGGCGGCATACCGCGGTTACCCGTTTCTTCTCGCTGATACCGAAGAAGACCGGCAGGTACTGTGTATTGATGAAGACAGCTGCCTGATATCGGACGCCGAGGGTGAGGAGTTTTTCGATCAGGAAGGGGAACTGAGCAAAGCCCTGAGTTCGGTGCTCGAATTTCTTCAACAGGTATACCGTGATCGCCGCCGTACCCTGCATCTGTGTTCAGTATTGCAGAAACACGAGCTGATTCAACCCTGGCCCATCAAGCTCAAGGTGGGCCAGGATGGCGAAGAAAAAAGCATTGAGGGGCTGTATCGGGTGGATGAAAAGAAACTGAATCATCTCGAATACAATGCCTACAGAGAAGTGAGCGAGGCCGGGGTTTTCCCCTTAGGTTACTGTCAGTTATTGTCGATGCAGCATCTGAATGATCTTGCCCGGCTTTATACCGCACGCCGCCAGCAGGAGACGCAGACCTCTGAAGTGCCTGATGTGGAAAAGATTTTTGGCGAAAAGGGTGACGATATCTTCAGCTTTGACTTCTGAATTAAAGACAATGGCGAAAGCATTATATATCCAGGAGTGAAAAAGCAGATGTCTGAAGTGGAGCCGGAACGCCGATTTCTTGCCTGGTTTGATTCCATCCCGGTGTGGCAGCAGTGCACCCTCGCGCACCTGTACACCATGATGACCAGTCCGAATACGGCATACTTCGCCCTGGACGGTGCAGAGGCCCTGCAACATTTTTTCAATGTCGTGGCGCGCCCTGATTTTCCGGTGCGCCGTGTCGCCCGTCTGCTACAGGTGCGCGCGGTGTTCAGTTTTGTTTTCTACGATGTTGAATTTGTCCGGCGCTATATGCTGGATAATCCGGTTTTGCAAACAGAAAGTGTGAGTAGCAGCATTCATCCGTGGGATCAGTGCGCACAGAGTTGGTATAATCTGCGCAATACAGAACTCAGTGATGCCTCTTTGCATCAATGGCTTATGCAATTGAGCTGAAGAGGCGTGTATCTCTTCTTTATGCTGGATATCCCCAGTTCACCGGGGAAAACCGGGAATAGAGTGGATTCACAGGCTGAAGTTTTTCAGCCTGTGAATGTTGATGCTTTCGCAGAAAGTAAAAAATCAGATGGCGAAGCAAAAAGCGCCAAATGCAAGGCGCGCAATTGTCTCTGTAGAGACGTTGCATGTAACGCCTCATACGTACGTCGAAGCAGCGAGAAAATTACGCCTGGTTCTGTAATGGCGCCGCAGTTGGTGAGTTTTTGCGACGCCATCAATGTTGAATGGACATTGTGCACATACTAAAAAGTCTGATTCAATACGAGCAAAGAACAGACGATTTCAGTGCGAGGGAAGTTTGCTGCTGAAGTTGTTCTGTACCCAGTTTTCATCCCACCATTCTATGGGGTTGACCGGCGTGCCGGAGATGATCATGCCGAAGTGGAGGTGATCGCCGCCGGCAAGCCCGGTGGCTCCGCTGCGCCCGATTGTATCCCCACGCTTCACGCTGTCGCCGACGTTGACATCAATGCTGCTCAAGTGGGCGTACAGACTCTGGAGGCCGAGGCCATGATCTATAATTACGCAGTTGCCGTAAATTCCCATAAAACCGGTATAGACCACTTTGCCGTCGTTGGCGGCCTGGATGTTGTCCTGTGCTACAGAGGCCAGATCCACACCCAGATGGGTCTGGGAATCGATCACTTCTCCTTTGTAAACGTATTTGCGCTGATCACCGAAGGTTGCGCGCGTGGCGGTGTTGGGCTGGCGGATAAAAGGATCTTCCCATACCGGATAGGTCTGGGTGTTGGAGCCGATCTCCTCGAGCCATGCCCGGTTGCGGGGACGTAAGTCGCGGTTGACCTTGAGAAAAATATCCAGCGGGGTTTGTGCATCGGGAAACATGTGCTCAAATTGAGGCATTTTGCTGGCTAAAAAACGTTCGGTGATGTTGATGGTATCGGTGACGAAATGTCGCCTGTTGAGGTGGTAGTAAAAGCTGCCATTGCCGGTGTTTCCCGCTTCATCCGTTCCCTCAAGACGGGGGATTGAATCCGGATCCGCGTCATACGGAAAGGCGAACAGGCACAGATAGGAACCGTCAGGCTGTTCATATCCGGGGAAAAAGCGATCTTCTACACGGATGCCGCTGCGTACCAGGGGCTCCGATGATGTGTATGCTATCAGTCCTGCGCCACCGTAGTTGAGGTTATGTGAGCGGGTGGTGACCGAAAGCATCGGCGCTCTGGTGTCCCGAGTCAGGGAATAGGTGGCACTGGTGCTGTTGCCTTTGCCAAAATTGTAGTAGGCGCGATCCGTGGCGCTGACCGTTATTTCCACGGCGCCATCCTGCAGGTTGGGATCCAGATCCATCGCTTCGTGGATGCTCGTGGTACCGGCAGGATATTCTTTGCTCAGAAGGGTGAATTCACTGTCGCCCTGGGTGAGGGTCACCTCAGCTTCCCTGATGCCGGATTTGTCCTGCAGTTCCAGGTGCAGCACGGTGCTGCGTTTTATGTAGCCGTCGTCAGGGCTGAAGCTCAGATTCGGCGGGGTCGTATCGTGGAAATACAGATATGCCCCATACGCAAGAGCTCCAAGCAGAAGCAGACTCAAAAGTTTTTTTATTCCTTTCACGTTTTTTCCCCTTTACAAGCAATACAAATATGGTGGCGTTGTGGTATCTGTGCTCTCGCTGAAACTACCAGCTCGAATTTACCAGATCGGCACCGGAACGTGAACCGCGTTTATGTTTTTTTCTTGCAGAAGATGGCTGAAGGATGCCTGCGCATGGAGTCCGGGGTGGCGCGGGTTTGGACAAAATGACAAAAGGGTAGTATAATTCCTGTTCCCAAGCGGATCCATTTTCTGATTGCGCCATATGCCGTGCACTGATGTGGTTCACTTTATGCTGAGTTTATAACTGGAATTGTTGCATTGAAACCAGTGAAAGCTCTACAGGAGGAGTGCTTTGTCTTTTAACAGCGGTAAGACCTTTAAAGAGATGCTGGATGCTGCGCACCAGATAGCCGAAGAGCAATGGAGCGCACTCGAAGCTCCCATGCAGGAGGTGCTCGACACTGAACGCGATGCCCTGCGCGAACTGGCATCCGAGTGGATGCGTTCCGGTTTGAGCGATAAAGAGCTCGATGCCAGACTGGAGCAGATTCAGCAGCGCTTCACCGCTGCTGTCGCTAAGGAAGTAAAAGCCAGAGACCTCAGGGCTGATGACGATCTTCTCAAGCGGGCGGTTGAGGCTGCGTTGAACAGCTACTGGAAATCTCTTATGGAATCACTGTAATAGAGAGTTTCCCGGAGTTTTGCCTGATCCCGGCGGTGGAGATCTGTTGAGGAAAAGGGTGTGCAGTATCCCGGAATTTCCGTGGGATCAAGCAGCGGCATAAAATCCTCCAGTACATATTCGGCCTGACAGGGCGCGCCCAGCTGCTCCCCCAGCAGGCGGATCAGGCGCCAGCTTTTCAGGGCGTCAAACCATTCGTGAAACGCCTTAACTCTGGGGGCTGCTCCGGCGTGATTGCATTGGAGGCGTCTCCACACCTGCTCAAATCCCTCCTTAATAAGAAATTCCCCCGCGCTTGCGCTGTGGCGGTGTATTCTGCCGAGGAGTTCGTCTGCATTGGCCAGGGGCGATGAAGTGACGCTTCCCAGCCAGTGTTTCAGAACCGCATAACATTCCAGAGGATAGAACAGGCGCAAAGGCCTGCCTTCAAGATACGCCTGGCGCATACTCTGGCCGGTGCCGAACGGGGTGCGGGTCGAGATGCGCGCTGCGGGATAGACACAGGTTCGGCGGATATGGCGGATTCCTTCAATTTTTGCCAGCTGCTGGAGAAAATAGAAATCCTCACCCGCCTGGCGCGTATTCATCCCGCCGGCGCGTACATACGCATGGGCGCGGCTCACCATGGTGCTGCCGATGTTGGGATAGGCATAGGGGGAACCTGCCCATTTCAGCCCCGCGGCATGGCAGCGCATGTGGAGTTCGTATTCATCTATCGCGCGCTGCTGAATGGGGCAGGAACACTTGCGATGCCGAAAAGCGATCACCCCTGCAGCAAAATTCTCCTCCCGCGCCAGCTCAACCAGGGAGGAAGCGTAGTCAGGTTCTACCCGGGTGTCGGCATCCAGGTGAACCACCAGGGTTTCCGGGGCGATGCGGGGCAAAGCCAGATCGGCGCCGATTTTACGCGCCATCCCCACGCCCCCGCGTTTAAGCGGCATGCAGGTATGCGATGCGGTGGCATCAACCCATCGCAGGTGCAGGTTTCGCTGCTGGTGGGCGTATTCCTGCAGACGCACCAGATCTTTCTGGTTCTGACGGCGGATATCGGGAGTGGCATCGCAGCGCTGGTTGACAACCACAAGTACCAGCAGGTGCCTCAGCGCCGCATGCGAATTCACCGCGAGGGAATCCAGAGTGGCGAACAGTTCATCACCCTCCGCAAGCGCAGGGATAACCACCACCGCCTTCAGTTCTGTATCTGCATCCACATCGCCTTCAGAACCTTCCAGCTTCCACGCTCCATCGAGGCCGTGGCGCTCCAGGTAGCGGCGGCGCATATGTTCCCAGGTTGATTTGTTCACCCTTAATTCTCTTTGTGCCACGTGTCTATCACCATCCCAGGGGGATCGGCCTCGGGGGCAAGCCAGTGGATGGAGGTGCCGCGCTTTCCCATGCGCCGGAACCAGGTTTCCTGGCGTTTGGCGAATTTGCAGATCGCCGTTCCCAGCTGCTCCACCATGTTATCGTAACTTAGTTCACCCTGGAGATAGCGGGCGATAAAGCGGTATTCAAGGCCGTAGAAATCGAGGGTTTCCCAGCTTGTTCCCTGCTGATGGAGGCGTTCAACTTCTTCCACCATCCCCTGTTCCAGACGCTGCTGCAGGCGGGCGCGGATGCGCGTGCGCAGGAGAGGGCGCGGCCACTGGAGCCCGAATATCAGGGGGTGGAGTTCGGGGCGCTGCGGTGGTGGAGGGGCATTGTGCTGGGCCGTGGCCACCTCTATGGCGCGGATCAGGCGTTCGCGTTCTTCAAGATCGGTGGTGTTGTGTTGCTCCGGCTTGAGCCTCTTGAGCTCCTGTTCCAGTTCGGCGTGACTTAACGGCTCCAGACGTGCGCGCAATTCCGGGTCGTGGGGAGCCTCCACCATGGTGTACCCGTTGAGCACCGCTTCGAGATACAGTCCAGTGCCTCCGCACAGTACGGGAAGTTTCCCGCGGGAGAGAATATCTTCAAAGGCGGGGTAAAAGCGCTGTTGAAACTCATATACATTGAATTCATACCCCGGCTCCACAATGTCAATCAGGTGATAGGGGATGGTGGCGTATTCTTCGAGATCTTTGCCGGTGCCGATATCCATGCCGCGATATACCTGGCGTGAATCGGCGGAGATGATCTCGCCGTCCAGTTGAGAGGCGGCCTCCACTGCAAGGCGGGTTTTCCCCGAAGCGGTGGGGCCAAGAATTACCAGCAGGTTGTAGGGGGCGGTACGGGAAGTTGTGTTTTGTGACATAACTGTTCACCCGAAGGGAAGGATGGTTTGTGTGCTTTATGTGATCCGGACCATACCATGCCCGGCATGAAGCTTTTCAAGTGTGCGCTTATCTGCTAGATTACTTCACGGTCAAATCTTTCCCAATTAGCATAGCAAAACTATACAATCAGCATATTCAATTTATAACGGAGCAGCATAAACGCCGGTGCATGCTGCAACAACTTTTATATGACACAAAAAAATACCACTTCTGCAACCATCATCCCCCGCTCCGACCACGACATTTCACGTCAATACATCGATGATAACAGCCTCAAAGTGCTGTATCGCCTCCATCGCCACGGCTATAAGGCCTATCTTGTGGGTGGCGGGGTACGCGATCTGCTTCTGGGGCGGCACCCCAAGGATTTTGACATCGGTACCGATGCAACCCCGGAGCAGGTGCACAAGCTGTTTCGCAACAGTCGCATCATCGGGCGGCGTTTCCGCCTCGTGCATGTGCTCTTCGGGCGCAACGAATGCATCGAGGTCGCCACTTTCAGGCGGAAGCCGGATGACGCGGAGATTCCCGAGGATGAAAACTTTTTTTGCGAAAATGTGTTCGGAACCCCGCTGGAGGATGCGTTCCGGCGCGATTTTACCATCAATGCCCTGTTCTATGATATCGCCGATTTCAGCGTTATCGACTACACCGGCGGGCTCGAGGATCTACGTCGCGGTATCATCCGGGTTATCGGCGACCCTGATGAGCGCTTTGCCGAGGACCCGGTGCGGATGCTGCGTGCCCTTGAGTTCAGCGCGCGCCTGGGATTTGACCTCCATGCGGATATTGCCCCGGCTATTGAGCGCAATGCCGAGCTGCTTGCCGGGGCATCCCCGGCGCGGATTCGTGATGAATTGCTGGAGCTGTTTCGCCACAAGGTTGCGGGCAAGGTGCTTCAGCGTGCGGATAAGCTCGGGCTTCTGGCGTATCTGGTTCCTGACATGCGCCCCGAGCGCGAGTGTTTCGATCTTCTGCGGCAGCTTGATCTGCGCACCGCGGCGGGTACTCCTGTCGATGAACCCACGGCCCTGGCGGTGATGTATCTCACTCCGTTCCGGCACGCGTTTAGTTCTGATATGCCTCTGGGTGATGTGCACAAACTCGCCAACCGCGAGCTCAGCCGTCACTGCAGGCGTTTCAGCATTGCCGCGGGTATCCGCCATCAGGCGCGCGAAATGCTCATAGCGTTCTTCCGCCTGGCGCGCGGGCGCGGACGCCGGGGAGAGCAGCGTTTTCTGCGCCATCCGCATGCGCCGCTGGGGCTGAAACTGTTTAAACTCTGGTGCGAAGCCACAGGGCAGGAGCTTGAACTCATGCACAGCTGGGATAATGCTCTTGCAGGCAAAGAGGAGAAACAACCTCGTCCGGCGCGTAAAAATCCTCCGCGCCGGCGGCGGCGCAGGAAAAAGAAAACTCCACCGTCGAGTTAGCAAATAGCTATTTTTCTGTCTGCTCCTGGCTCAGGGTCACAAGATACCCGCTCGGATCGTAGAGCCATATTTCGCGGCGCTGATGCTCTGCATCCTCGAGTTCATACACCACCGGGAGCATGTGTTTTTTCACCTGGCGCCTGATGGGGGTGAGGTCCGGAACGCTGAAATCGAGGCTTATCCCCGCACCGAAGGGAGAGCGTCCCAGGTGCTCAAAAGCCGCCGGATGGCTGGCGCGCATAACCTGAGCAGGGCGCATAACAATATCGGCGTTGTTGTGCCGGATTATCAGACCTCTGGCTTTCTCCTGAACCGGGCTGAATTGCTCGACCCTGAAGCCGAGGATGTGGCGATAGAAAAATTCACTTTGTTGCAGATCGGTAACCGCGAGGGTGAGGATAAAGCTCATAGAACAGATATCTCCATGTCTATTTTGATGCTTTCGCAAAAAGATCGTAACTGTTTAGCAAAGGCTTATGGTGCCCATGGAAAGGGCGTCTGTCGCCATGGACGGCGACAGTCGAACGGCCATGGACGGTGCAAAGTGTCCCTTGGAATGGGCACCATAAGCCCCTGCCGCTTGAAGGGTAGTGAATAGCTACAAAGTATCAGAGTCGCCAGCGCCGGAGTGTAACAGAGCTGCACTGCCAGAACCAGAATCAATTGATCCCCCTGGCGGCGCACATAGTCAGGAGCAGAACATGCCTTCAACACCTGATCCATCTGGAGAAAATAAATATAATATCGCTTACATAGCCCTGGGAAGCAACCTGGGCGAGCGCATGGGTTATCTTTGGCTGGCGCGTACGGAGCTTGAGTCTTCAGGAGTTCAAGTGGTGCAGAGTTCCCCACTGTACGCTACTGCGCCGGTTGGAGGACCCGCCCATCAGGAAGACTACTACAACGCTGTGCTGAAGGTTCTGGTTGCCTGCCCGCCTGAAAAGTTGCTCCACATCTGTCAGCAGGCTGAAGAAAAAGCGGGGCGCAAACGCCTGGAACGCTGGGGCCCGCGTACCCTGGATCTGGATATTCTCCTGTATGCAGATCTGATTATTCTCAAGCCTGAACTCCAGATCCCCCATCCACGCATGAGTGTGCGCCGTTTTGTCCTTGAACCCCTGGCGGCACTGGCACCTGAACTTGTGGTGCCGGGGGAAGATAAATCGGTGGCTGACCTGCTGGAACAGTTGCCTGAAACTCCCCGGGTCTGTAAAGTGGCGGACACATGGTAGATTTATTTTTCTTACGAAAGGTCTGAAATAGATGCTGGTGCGCATTATTCTGTTTATCATCCTGTTTTTTGTGTCTTATACCGTGGTGAATGCTCTGTTTCGCGCTCTCGGCAGGGGATCGTTGTCCCAGGATGCGCCCGAGCGTAGAGTGGAGGAAAACCGCATGGTGGAATGTTGCCAGTGCGGTACCTATGTGCCCGAATCTGAAATTATCTGCCGCAACATTAGCGGGCGGACGTGTGAGTTCTGCAGCAAAAAATGTCTGAATGAGTATAAAGCCGATCAATCATCGAAAAAACAATAGCGCAATAGCGAGTTTTGTAAACGTAAATTTTACACAAGTGAAAAGGGGGAAACAGATGGAATTTTTTATCGATACCGCGATTGTAGATGAGATTAAGAGCGCAAGTGAACTGGGGCTGGTGGATGGAGTCACCACCAATCCATCCCTGATTGCGAAAAGCGGGCGCGATTTTACCGAGGTGATCACCGAGATAACGAGGATTGTCGATGGCCCCATCTCAGCGGAGGTTATTGCCCTCGATGCTCCGGGGATGCTCAGGGAGGGGCGCGAGCTGGCACAGATCCATCCCAATATCGTTATCAAGGTTCCCATGACCGAAGAGGGCCTGAAAGCAACGCGCCAGTTCAGTGAAGAGGGGATCAAAACCAACGTGACCCTGATCTTTTCCCCCCTTCAGGCCCTGCTTGCGGCCAAGGCGGGCGCCACCTATGTCTCCCCTTTTGTCGGGCGTCTCGACGATGTAGGGCAGGAGGGGCTTGCCGTGGTGGAGCAGATTCGCACCATTTTTGACAACTACGGCTACCAGACCGAGATTATTGTCGCATCGATCCGCAATCCTATCCATGTGCTTAATGCTGCTCTGGTGGGGGCGGATATCTGTACCATCCCTCTGAATGTTATGCAGCAGCTGGCGAAACATCCCCTTACCGATATCGGAATTGAGAAGTTTCTCGCCGACTGGGAGAAGACCAAATAAGTGCCTGGTTGCTTACGCCTCTTTTTAGTGTAGGTAAAAAAACAGCATCTAATTACAGTAATGATAAATTTTATCACTCGACTTTAACGCGCAATTTATGCCAATCTGATTACGTTTAATTATATTGTAACGTTTGACACCCATTCTGGTGATGCAGACCCTGAGCAGATAAAAGGTGGATTGTAGTAAATTACACCAGCAGCAGAACTACAGACGATGTGGGTGGAGCAGCCACCCACTCCAGGCATGTTCCTTAACACAAGGGAGTAGGTATGAATATCCATGAGTACCAGGCAAAAGACATTCTGAGCGCGTACGACGTGCCCGTGCCCCGGGGGCGTGTGGCCGTTACCGCAGAGCAGGTTGAGCGTAAAGCCAAGATGATGGGTGGTCACTGTGTGGTAAAGGCGCAGATTTACGCCGGCGGACGCGGTAAAGGCGGGGGGATCAAAGTGGCGCATCATCCCGAGCAGGCACGCGAGATCGCCAAGGAGATGTTCGGCAATCGTATCGTTACCCCCCAGACAGGTCCCGAAGGGCTGAAGGTGCGGCGTATCCTGGTGGAAGAGCCCATCGAGGTAGGGCGCGAATACTATGTTTCCATTGCTCTGGATCGCGAGTCTTCGCGCTACTGCCTTATCGCTTCCGCCGAGGGCGGAGTGGATATCGAGGAGGTTGCCGAGCACAGCCCGGAAAAAATCCATAAACTCCTGATCGACCCCTATACCGGCCTGCGCTCGTATCAGGCGCGTAAGATCGCCCATGCTATCGGTCTCAAGGGCACGGTTGCCGAGGATTGCGTGCAATTTATGCTCAACCTCTACCGCTGCTGCATTGAAAAAGACTGCTCCCAGGTGGAAATCAACCCCATGGTAGTCACCAAAACGGACTGGCTCCTGGCACTGGACGCCAAGATCAATTTCGATGACAACGCCCTGTTTCGTCACTGGGAATACCACGAAATGCAGGACTTTTCCCAGATGGATCCCCTTGAGATCAGCGCGGCGAAGTTTGACCTTGCGTATATCAAGCTTGATGGAGATATAGGCTGCATGGTCAACGGTGCCGGACTCGCGATGGCGACCCTGGATGTCCTCAAGGAGAGCGGGGGCGAGCCCGCCAATTTCCTCGATGTAGGGGGCGGCGCCACCCAGGAGAAGGTGGCTGAGGCGTTCCGTATTATCCTTCAGGATGAAGATGTCAAGGCGGTATTTGTGAACATCTTCGGCGGCATCATGCGCTGCGATGTTATCGCCCACGGCATTATCGAAGCTGCAGCAGGGAAAAACAGCACCCTGCCCATTGTGGTGCGCATGGATGGCTCCAAGGTGGAAGAGGGAAAAGAGCTTCTTGCCAATTCCGGCCTCAATGTGCAGACGGCGGATTTCCTTGGAGAAGGGGCGGAGCGCATTGTTGCCATGCTCAAAGATGCCGAGGCCGCAGAAGAGTCCGAATAATAAAGTAACTGTTCAGTTAGGGCTTATGACACCCATTCCAAGAGACACGACTGTTTCAGATTGGGGCCGTCCATGGCCGTTCGACTGTCGCCGTCCGTGGCGACAGACGCTCTTTCCATGGGTGCCACAAGCCCAACTATCTATTGCTGAATATGTACCTGTAAAAAAGCTACGGAGGGCAGCATGTCCATTTTGATAGATTCGAATACCAAGGTTATTGTCCAGGGGATCACCGGAAGAACCGGTCTGTTTCATACCCGCGAGTGTAAGGCCTACGGTACCAATATCGTGGGTGGGGTTACTCCCGGGAAGGGGGGAATCCATGTAGATGGGATCCCTGTATTTGACACCATGGAGGAAGCCGTGCGCGTAACCGGCGGCAATGTCTCCATGATTTTCGTCCCACCTCCAGGGGCGGCGGACGCTATTCTCGAAGCGTGCGAGGCTGAGGTCGATCTGGCAGTGTGCATCACCGAGGGGGTGCCGGTTACCGATATGGTGGTGGCGCGCAAGGTTGTGGCCGACAGCAACACCCTTCTCATCGGGCCCAACTGCCCCGGCCTCATCACTCCCGGACAGTGCAAAATCGGCATCATGCCGGGATATATCCACAAGCCGGGCAAGATCGGGGTGGTATCCCGCAGCGGCACTCTGACCTACGAGGCGGTAAAGCAGCTCACCGATGTCGGTCTGGGTCAATCCACCTGCGTGGGCATCGGCGGCGATCCCATCATCGGAATGAAGTTTATCGATGTGCTCGAACGCTTCAACGAAGATCCCGACACCGAAGGGGTGCTGATGATTGGCGAAATCGGCGGGAGCGCCGAGGAGGAAGCCGCAGCCTGGGTCAAGGAGAATATGCGCAAGCCGGTGGCGGCGTTTATCGCCGGACAGACAGCGCCTCCGGGCAAGCGCATGGGGCATGCCGGCGCTATCATCAGCGGCGGCAAAGGGCGCGCCGAAGATAAGATCGCAGCCCTGAACGCCGGCGGGATTGTAGTGGCCACCAGCCCCACCGGGATGGGGCAGGCAATGCAGCAGGCACTGTCTAAAGCTTGATAAAATAAGCACATATGTAGTACATAACAAGCGCCAGGTCTGCACCGTCGGATCTGGCGCTTGATCTTTTGTGACTATTTCCCGCAAAGGTAGAAAGAGCCATGATCCCCGGTTCCAGGGACGCCCACTTTCTGATCAATGCTCGTCCTGAGGCTTGACTGGCTCTATCCTGAGCCAGACACCCTTCCACCGGGAACCATGGCTCTATCACCTGAGTTCGTTTCTGATTGAGACGAACAGTTAGTTTTTTCACCCTCAATAACCACACCCAAGAACACCGGCGAAAATGAAGAAAAAAAATCCCCTATCAGACTCCTCCAATGGGCGCGAAGGCGTGATTG
>JBNGCY010000066.1:0-12633 GCA_049975505.1 Desulfuromonadaceae bacterium
TTATGGTGGAGCTAGGCGGTCTCGAACCGCCGACCTCTTGAATGCCATTCAAGCGCTCTCCCAGCTGAGCTATAGCCCCTTAAGTCGGAGGTGTTTATATCAAACCGCTTTGACTGCTGTCAACGGAATTTATTCACCTGCTGTGCTTTTATCTGGTCAGGCGCATCAGCGCTTCTTTGTACTTCTCACCGGTCTTGCGTACGATCTCTTCGGGCAGATCCGGGGCGGGTGCGGTTTTACCCCAATCGAGGGTTTCGAGGTAATCGCGCAGGAACTGTTTATCAAAGCTGGGTTGCGGACCTCCGGGGCGGTACTCATCTGCCGGCCAAAAACGGGAGGAATCGGGTGTGAGGGCCTCATCAATCCAGATAAGCTCGTCATTGTAAATGCCGAATTCAAACTTGGTATCAGCAATTATAATCCCTTTGGTCTCGGCATAATCGCGGGCGCGCTTGTATATTTCAATGGTAGCATCTTTAAGCTTAGCTGCCATCTCTGCACCGCAAAGCTCCTCTACCTTGCTGAAAGAAATATTCTCATCGTGTTCGCCGATTTCAGCTTTGGTTGAAGGGGTGAATATCACCTCGGGCAGGCGATCACTCTCTTTAAGCCCTGCAGGAAGAGGAATACCGCAGATGGAACCCTTCTGCTTATATTCCTTCCAACCGGAACCTGAAATGTACCCGCGTACAATACACTCGACCGGCAGAGGCTTTGCTTTCTTGACCAGCATACTGCGCCCTTCAAGCTGATCCCGGTACTGTTGCGCTTCCGCAGGGAAATCATCTACATTAGTGCTGACAATGTGGTGCGGGATAATGTCTCCCATCTTTTCAAACCAGAATTTGGATATCTCGGTTAAAACCAGCCCTTTGTCGGGGATGCCCTCATTCATAATTACGTCAAAGGCGGATATCCTGTCTGTAGTGACGATGAGCAGATGCTCGCCTACATCGTAAATATCTCTGACTTTACCCTTGTTGACCAGCTTGAGTTCCGGGCAATTTGATTCAAGAACAATCGGTGTCATTGTAATTCTTACTCCTCTTTCATCGAATCCAGGATTGACGGGGCGATAGTGATTTCTGCATCTGCGCGCATTTTATCCAGAACTTTCTGCAGCGCTTCTTCCTGTTTGCGCTGGCGAACCTGCGTTTCGAGGGCTTCAGATTCCTCCTCGGTTAAAGCACTTGGATCTGCAGGCTGGATTTGCGCTAACTTAACCACATAAAAGATGTTTCCCTGCTGATAAACCTTGGGGGCGACCGGCTCCTTGATACTCAGGTTGAAAGCAGCTTCAGCCAGTTCTTCATGAGGCCCGATACCGGGGACAACTCCGCCGAGAGTACGGGCAAACAACCCGGTTTCTTCCACATCTGCCTGCGGGGGGGCCACATCAGAAATGGACGCTCCACCCTGCAGTTCTTCGAGAGCACGGGCCGCCTCCCGGCGTGCCTTCTGTACGGCTGATTCCAGACGTACCTTCTCTTCTACTTTAGCACGGACCTCATCCAGGTCAGGGATATAACTGGACTTGCGTTCCACAACCTCAGCCAGCACAACCTTTTCCCCGACTTTAAGAGGCTTAATCATCTTCCCCTCTGATGTCCTGAACGCCTGCCTGTTGAGCTGCGGGGCTTTTCCGATCCCGCCAATGGGTTCATCACGAGTAAAGAAACCGCTCTTAAGGGGAGAAAGGCCAAGTTGCTGTGCCGCTCCTGCCAGTCCACCCTGTTTGCGATTCATATTATAGGCATCAATGGCTTTTTCATATGCAAGTTTTACACTCTGCTCTTTGACAAATCCGTCCACGACCTGTGAACGCACTTCTTCAAGGGGTTTATACCCGGATTCGATATGATCAGTCACCTGGATAATGTGAAAACCTTCACTGCTTTCGACTACATCACTGATCTCACCGGTTTCAAGGCTGAAGGCGGCTTCGTCAAATGCCGGATCAAAGGTGTTGCGCTTGAAATATCCGAGGTCTCCCCCTTCAGCAGCACTGTCGGCATCATCGGAATTTTCTTTGGCGACGCGGGCGAAATTATCTGCATCCAGCCCGGCGAGGATTTCCTGAGCCCGGGCGCGCTTTTCTTCGCGTTCCTGCGCATTGGCATCTTCCGGAACGCGGATAAGTATATGCCTTGCCTTTACCTGCTCATCCACAGCGAATTCATCCAGATGGCGCTGGTAATAGCGCTCAAGATCCTCTGCACTCGGTTCTACTTCGTCGCGCACGGATTCGCCTGAAAGCTCTACATACTCAAGCGCCACCTGCTCTTCCACACGATACTGTTCTTTATGCTCCGCATAATATTCCTCCACTGCAGAGTCATCGAGATCTACCTCATCGCGATAGTCGCGCGGGTCAAAAGACAGATACTCAAGGTTGATTTTTTCGTTAATGCGCCTGAATTCCTCCACGACATCATCGTCACTCACCTGAACCTGTCCCTGAATCCAGGCCCGCACACGATTAGCCAGCATCAGACGTCGCTGCATCTGTTCAAAACTGCCAGGTGTCATGCGCTGGTAACTGAGTACTTCCACATAGCGATCTTTATTGAAACTACCATCAACCTGGAAAGCCTCAACCCCTGCAATAGCGGAAACAACCTCGTCCCGACTGACCTCAAGCCCCAGCTCATCCGCTTTTTCCAGAAGCAGGGCATGATCCACCAGTATATTGATGGCCTGACGTGTCAACTGAAGCTTTTCTTCCATTTCAGGAGTGAACGCATCGCCATACAGGTTGCGATACATGTTGTAGATATTGTTGTATGTCATCCTGAATTCATCGAAGGATATTTCCGTATCATTTACCCGTGCCGCGACCGTAAGCTGTTCCTTTTGTTCCTGGCCCCTACCCCAAACCAGGAAAATGGTTCCAATAAAAGCGCCTATAATTACCCAGAAAACAAACTTCACAATGAAGGTTTTCTGTTTTTTGCGAATCAGGTCGAGCATGTCGGCATTTCTCCTTGTTGGCGTATGCATTCAACTTCGGGGTGACATTTGATGGGCGTAAAACCAGGCTCGAATATTAGATAAGCGCCAAAGGAAATGCAACACATTAAATATAAGACTGTTTCTACATCTACCCTTCAGGCAAAGTGGAATTATCCGGAGGTATAACTTATTTAAACTTGAGCGCTTGTCTCCTTTCTGCTAGCTTGGGTGCCTTAGTGGAAAAAGGCCGCTTGCCTGCTTCTCTCAGCTCTGTTATTTAAACGTGACAGTACAAATTCTGTAGAGACATATTTCTCAACATCCTCATACAAAAAAAGAGATCCGAATATGCTGAACATTTTTAACGCTCTGTTGGGAATTTTCTCCAATGACCTTGCCATTGATCTCGGAACGGCCAACACTCTGGTCTATCTCAAAGGTAAAGGAATCGTAGTAAGTGAGCCGTCAGTAGTGGCGGTACAGAAAGATGCCAGCGGAGCCAAGAAAGTGCTGGCAGTAGGAGTAGAAGCGAAAAAAATGCTGGGGCGCACCCCTGGAAGCATCGTGGCCATCCGCCCCATGAAAGACGGCGTTATTGCCGACTTTGATATCACCGAGGAGATGTTGCGCTACTTTATCCAGAAGGTGCATAACCGCAAGGCTCTGGTACGCCCCCGCATAGTGATCTGCGTCCCTTCTGGAATCACTCAGGTGGAAAAACGTGCAGTTAAGGAATCGGCAGAGTCCGCCGGGGCTCGCGAAGTCTACCTGGTGGAAGAGCCCATGGCCGCAGCCATCGGAGCCGGCCTGCCCATCACCGAAGCCAATGGCAATATGATTGTCGATATTGGAGGGGGCACTACCGAGGTTGCTATCATATCACTGGCAGGGATTGTCTACGCCCAGAGTGTACGCGTAGGTGGTGATAAATTAGATGAGGCCATCACCCAGCATCTCAAGCGCCAGTACAACATGCTCATTGGGGAACGCACCGCTGAACAGATAAAGATCGATATCGGCAGCGCCATGAAAGGGGAGGAAGAGTTGAGCATGGCCGTCAAGGGACGGGATATGGTCACGGGCATCCCGCGCACTCTGGAAATTGGTTCTGCCGAGATTCGCGACGCCATGTCGGAAACTGTAAACGCTATTGTGGAGGCGGTGCGCGTTGCCCTGGAGCGCACTCCACCCGAACTGGCCGCCGACATTGTAGACAAAGGCATTGTTCTCGCCGGCGGAGGGGCTTTGCTGCGCAATCTCGATGAACTGCTGCGCAAGGAAACCGGGCTTCCGGTTGTGATTGCAGAAGAACCCCTTTCAAGTGTTGTTCTCGGATCAGGGAAGATTCTCGATGAGCTTGAACTCCTGCGGCGCGTTGCCATCAGCAGTTAAAAATAGTGTCAAGGTGAAATCTGCAATTTTTCTCTTATCTTCCGGACCGGTCCTATGTAAATGCGCGATTTTCTGGATCTGCAAAAACGTCTGTTTGTTCTCCTCATTCTTTTTTTGTGTGCCCTGCTGCTGTACAGCTTTAATCTGCGCACAAAACCGGAAACCAACCTGTTTGAGCGGAGTATCCTCATCCTTACCGGCCCCTTAAGTCAGGGGGTTACCGCAGGGGCACGCGGTGTCGTATCGCTGTGGCAGAACTATCTGAACCTCGTAGGGGTTAAACAGGAAAACTCAGCCCTTCGCCGGGAGCTTGAACGTCTGGAACGGATATACATCCACAATAAAGAGCTCGCCGCAGAAAATGCGCGCCTAAGGAAACTCCTCGAATTTCGCGAACATGTGGAGGAGGAGGCAATCCCGGCTCAGGTTATTTCAGCAGATGCCATGAACTGGTTCCGCACTGTCACCATCAACAAGGGGGCCGATTCCGGCATTGAAGAAAACATGCCGGTGGTGGCGGCATCTGGAGTAGTGGGTAGAACCATCAAGTGTGCCGCCAACAGCTCCAGGGTATTGCTGATTACCGATGCATCCTCGGCTGTAGCCGCTCTGATCCAGGATTCGCGTACCCGGACCGTGGCGCGCGGCACCGGTTCTGACATTGCATGTGAATATGCAGTACGCCTGGACGAAACTCGTGTTGGCGACCACCTTGTAACTTCGGGAACGGGCGGAGTATTCCCCAAGGGTATCCCTATCGGAACCATCAGCAGCGTTCACATCCCGGAATACGGATTGTTTCAAAACATCAAAGCCGAACCGGCAGTGGATTTCTCCCGCTTAGAAGAGGTTCTCGTCATTATAAAGAAAGAATCATGAAACTCTTTCTTCTTTTCTTTCCTCTCAGCAGTGTGCTTCTGGTCCTCCAGACCACTCTCTGGGCCATATTTCTTCCTCAGATCCCGAGCCCGAATACCACCCTGCTTGTTACTCTCTATCTTGGCTTTCAGGCACCTATTCTGAGTGGAGCGCTGTGCGCCCTGGCACTGGGGTTGTTGCTCGATGTATTCAGCGGAGTAACGTTCGGTTTTCACGGTATAATTTTGCTCTTAATTTTTATCTTCACCGCTGTATTCGGACGTCAACTCAATGGTGACAATTCTCTGGTTCTTCCCCTGGCAACCGTTATCGGAAGTGTAGCCTTCGCATTTATTTCAGTATTGATCCTTCTGCTCTTCTCGGATCGGGATCAGGGGTGGTTCCGGGTTCTCAGCACCATCCCTTTGCAGATTGGAATTAACCTGATCTTTGTCATTCTTCTGCGTCCTCTGTTCTCATATCTCGGCAGGTTGGGAGGGGTACAACCCGTCAATCCGTTGAGAAGGATATCTTAGTGCTATGCCACTTCATGCCCCCCTGCCCGATGACGAAAGGAGAAAGCGCACCTTTGAATGGCTGCTATTCGCCGCGGCTCTCTTTTTTCTCCTCATAGGTGCGCGGCTGTGGTATCTGCAGGTGATTAAAGCCGAGCATTTCGAATCTCTGGCTCAGAGAAACCGCACCCGCTACCTGCCCATAGCCGCGCCACGCGGAACGATTTATGACCGCCACGGGCAGATTATAGTGGGAAACCGTCCATCTTTCACGGTATCCGCCCTGCGCCAGGACGTGGCTGACAAGGATATCCTTATCCACCGCATTGCCGGGATTCTTGAATGTCCGGAGGAGGATATTCGCAAAAACTGGGATAAATACGCATATTTCCCCCGCTATCTCCCCATCCCTCTAAAAACCGGGATCTCACGCACCCAGGTGGAAATGCTAAGTGAAAACTCCATCTACCTGCAGGGAATGATTATTGAAACCAAGCCGGTACGCAGTTATCCCTGTGATAATGCCGGTGCCCACCTGTTCGGGCATGTGGGGCTGATCAGTGCCGAAGAACTACAACAGGAAAACGCCCTGAACACACATCGCGCCGGAGATCTGATCGGCAAAAGCGGAATTGAGAAACACTACAACAGCACCCTGCGCGGCATCGATGGCCAGTTGCTCGTAGAGGTGGACGTTAGAGGCAAACTCTTGCGTCAACGGGTAAAAACTCCACCTGTTCCGGGAAAAAATCTTACCCTGACTCTGGATAAAGACCTGCAGATTCGAGCTCAGCAGGAACTTGAAGGCATGGCCGGAGCCGCAGTAGTCCTGAACGTTAACAGCGGAGAAATTCTCGCCATGGCCAGCAGCCCCGCATATAACCCGGAAATCTTTACCAACGGCATCAGCAGTAAAGACTGGCTTGAACTCCTCAATCATCCGCGTAACCCTCTGCAGAATCGCGCCCTGGGCGGACAGTATCCTCCCGGATCCACCTTCAAGCCCGTTACCGCCCTTCTCGCGACCCTGCATCCCGAAATAAGTAAAGTGGATGAGATGATCTACTGCGAGGGCAAAACCAGAATCGGCAACCGTGATTTCCGCTGCTGGAAACGCACCGGGCACGGCCCTACTAATCTTAAGAAGGCAATGCGCGAGAGTTGTGACGTCTGGTTTTATCACATGGCTGTGCGCCTGGGCATTGATCGCATTGCCCGGATGTCCAGAGAACTTGGTTTGGGACAAAGTTATGGTCTACCTCTCGATAGCGAAAGCAGCGGCCTTATTCCCGATCGGGAGTGGAAGCGCAAACGCTATAACGAACCATGGTACAAAGGTGAGACCGCCATTGCCGGCATCGGGCAGGGCTACGTCCTGACCACGCCTCTGCAGCTGGCCCTGATGACTGCCACCATTGCCAACGGCGGCACACTCTACAGGCCCCATATCGTAAAAAGTATCAGTCCCTCTGCAGAGGACCCAGGCGAAGAACTGCCTCCGGAGATTCTGCATAAAAGTACTATTCCCGCAGGTCCCATGGCCCGGGTGCAGGAAAGCCTCGAAGCGGTAGTACATGATCCTCGCGGGACAGGAGGTTCGTGCCGCATAGAGGGGTTGCGTATCGCGGGGAAAACCGGGACCGCTCAGGTGATCAGCCTCGCTGAAGATGATGAAGAGGAAATTTCAGCCGAAGAGATCGCCTACCGGCATCGTGATCATGCTCTGTTTATTGCATATGCTCCGGCGGACAAGCCCGAAATCGCCACGGCGGTCATAGTTGAACACGGAGAACACGCAAGCAAAACTGCCATCCCGGTTACCCGCGCTTTATTTATGGAATATTTCGGCCTTGAAGATTCTGTGCCCGTAGTTGACAATGCGGAACAGTAGTAACTATTCACCATCACTGCCGGTAGGGAGTTGTGGTACCCATGTTTGATCGCCGCCTGATAACAAATCTTGACTGGGGTTTTATCGGTCTGATTCTGCTTACCGCTGGTATTGGAATCGCCAATCTCTACAGCGCCACCTCCGGATGGACCCCGGCAGGAACGCCTCTGTATATCAAACAGTGCTACTGGCTCGGGATAGGTCTGCTGGTTTTGACGACGGTTTCCATGTTTGACTACCGCCACCTGCTGCATCTGGGTCCGGCAGCTTATCTCATCTGCACCGCGATGCTGATAGCGGTGTTCATCCTGGGCGAAACCAACATGGGCGCAACGCGCTGGCTCAATCTGGGACTGTTCAATCTGCAGCCCAGTGAAATCATGAAACCGGTAATCGTTATCATGCTGGCGCACTATTTCAGTCGCCATGAGCATCCGCACGGCCATACCCTTGCTGATCTAATGCTCCCGGGGATCATTCTTCTGGTTCCGGTACTGCTGGTAATGAAACAACCCGATCTGGGGACTGCAATGCTGCTGCTGTTCATCGGCGCGACCATGGCACTGTTTGCCGGCATCCGCCCTCCCACCCTTGCCGCCCTGTGCAGTGCCTGCGTCGGCATTGCCGCTGGAGGGTGGTTTTTACTCCACGACTATCAGCGTGCCCGCATCCGCACCTTTCTTGATCCCGAACGTGACCCTCTGGGAAGCGGATATCACATCATCCAGTCCAAAATAGCCATAGGCAGCGGAGGATTCTGGGGCAAGGGCTTCATGCAGGGATCGCAGTCCCAGCTTTCATTTTTACCTGAACGTCACACCGATTTTGCGTTCTCGGTTTTTGCCGAAGAATGGGGATTGGCAGGCGCGCTTATCGTACTGACGCTGTATATGCTTCTGGTGTTCCGCGGCATTCTGGTGGCGCATAAGGCCGCCAACAATTTCGGCATGTATCTGGCCATAGGGGCTACGAGCATCATCTTCTGGCACGCCATTGTAAACCTGGGCATGGTTATGGGGCTGCTTCCTGTAGTCGGCGTTCCATTGCCGCTGTTTTCATACGGAGGCACGAACATGGTTACCACTATGCTCGCGGCGGGGATGATTCTGAATGTGGGGATGCGCCGCTTTATGTTCTGAGCCCTGCGGTGACATACCGGCAACAATCCAATCCATCGTGATCAGGTGCATGGAGTGAACTTCACTACTTTCTTCCGCAACATTCGCAACACCTCCCTGCAGACATTATCCCGCTGCCTCGGCCAGACACCTCCACCCCCACTACTGGCTCCGGTGCTGGCATATATACTCGGTTCTTCAGCGGCACTTCTGATAGAGAAGCCTGATCCTATATTGCTGCAACTTGCTCCTGTTGCCATCATCGTCCTTGTTCTGTGGAGGAAATCTCCGGGGCAATTCTCCGTTCTGGCTACAGCGCTGGTATGGGGCGCAGTAGCCACCTGGGTCGCCCTCGTACCGGATCCGTACCATGCTGAGCTGATCCAGGAAGTTGAAAACCAGGAGGTGGTGCTGCAGGGGCGCGTCCTGCAAGTTGAACCGCAACTGCAGCGGTGGCGCATGGATCTGCAGCTCAAGAGCATCCGCCACAACGGGCGTAGCGCCGAGGCTGCAAACATGCGGGTAAGAATCCATGTTGCCTCCGCAACACCTGCCAACCCCCCGCAAATATATGCGGGTGATCATGTAATTCTGCGCACCAGCCTAAGAAAGCCCCGCCCCTTCGGAACTCCAGGAGAATTCAACTACGCCCGCTATCTTATTCAAAGAGATATTGTCGCTTCAGGTTTCGTTGCCGATGCTGAGAGCATCGCCCGCATGGCCCCTGCGCATCCCCCTGCGCATCCCCCTGCGCTATCCGCGCGGATCGCACGCTGGCGCCAGCACACCGGCGCTGAGATTAACGCGCTCCTGCCACAAGAGTCATCGGCTTATGTGCTGAGTCTGGCCCTGGGCGAAAAGACCCGCCTCAGCCCGAAACAACGCGAGGTTCTGGCCTTTACCGGGCTTTCACATCTGTTTTCAATCTCCGGGCTCCATCTGGGTATGATTGCCGCCTTTATATATGTAGTACTGCAGAGCATCTACAGACGCAGTACTTCTTTGCTGTTATGGCAGCCGGTGCAGAAAGCGGTGCCGCTGTTGTGCCTGCCGGGGGTGATTGTGTATCTGTTTATGAGCGGTGGAGCTCTCCCCACTCTGCGCGCCACTGCAACGCTCTGTGTTGCCGCATTGATCGCCCTGCTTGACTACCGCACACGTCCGGGAGCAATCCTGCTTCTGGTCGGCGGATTGATTCTTATAGCCGATCCCCTTGCCCTCTATTCTGCTTCATTTCAACTCTCTTTTGCGGGCGCAGGTGCACTGTTGCTTGTATTACCGGTATGGCATCGACGCCTGAAACCCGGATGGCGGCGTAGAGGCATCCTTCTGCTTCTTACTTCATACACTGCATGCCTGGCTACGGCACCCTTTGCCCTGCGGCATTTTCACACCCTGGCACCGGCGGCGATGATCAACAATATCTTTGCCGTACCACTGGTAAGTTTCATTGTCCTTCCAATCACTCTGGGTGCCACGGCCCTGTTCAGTATTGCTCCGGATCTGAGTCTTCCGCTGCTGGAGTGGAGTGGCACCATGATAAGCATCATCCTCGAATCCGCACAAAAAATCGCTGTAGGCCCCTTATCCGGTCGTTATATATATCCATCTTTGCATGCTTTCAGCGCTGCTTCCCTGATCTGCGCCGCCCTTGTGCTGTGGGCCGCGCGTCTGCGCACTTGGGGATCGGCGGCCATGGGTGGAGCCGTGGCGGTTATTCTTTTCTCCATGATACCGGGGCACTCTCCGGAGCGCCTGCAGCTGCACGCTCTGAGTATCGGCCAGGCTGATGCTTTCCTGATTCGAACCCCGGATAACAGAGCCTACCTTGTGGATGGCGGTGGCCTGTATTCCGACACCTTTGACACCGGTTCTCAGCTTATCGCCCCGGCCCTGCAACGTATGGGCGTATCCGGCCTGGACGCGATCATCCTCAGCCACGACCACCCGGATCACAGCAAGGGGCTGGAACATCTCCTGCGCTATTTCCCGGTGGATGCTTTTCTGTCTGGAATCCCCCCCGCTCACCTCAATCATGATCTGCGCAGAGCCCTGAATCACCCCGGAGCTCCACCGGCGATCCAGTTGCCCGAAGGGCTGATACAACTGGATGAATATATATACCTGCACACCCCGGAACAGGAGCATGCGGAAGTCAATGAACGTTCAGTCGCGGTTTTCGGCGGGCTGGGATCAGAAGGATTTCTCCTCACCGGCGATCTGGAAACCCAGGGGATGTCTCGTCTGCTGGACTTGCCCCCTCCCACGCCGGTCACCCTGTTCAAACTTCCGCACCACGGCAGCCGCAACTCGGCACCTGAGAGATGGCTCGATACCTGGGATATCAGCCAGACAGTTGTCAGCTGCGGATACAACAACCATTTCGGATTTCCCCATGCTTACATCTGCGAGATGCTCAAGCATGCCGATATCCCTCTGTGGCGCACTGATATCCACGGAAGCATACACTTCAGCACCAATGGCCGGGGCTGGGAAGTCTGGAGTCACAAAATTCCACCCTCACCCCTTGACAGCACGAACTTTACGGCATATTGATAGCATCCCGCCGGTGGACACCGGACCGCCTGCAGGCACCGAGCGGATCACGGGTATCTGCACGGCGAGAAAAAAACTTCACCCGATCATTAACAAGTACAAGGAGAACCACGTGAGCATTTCCGGCATAAAAGGGATGAACGATATTCTGCCGCAAAACATCGCGGCATGGCAGTTTCTGGAACAACAGGCACGAAACATTTTTCACGCTTACGGATACCGGGAGATCCGGGTGCCGGTAGTGGAAAAAACCGAACTGTTCTGCCGCTCTATCGGTGAAACCACAGATATTGTGGAAAAGGAGATGTATACCTTTGAAGACAAGGGTAACAACTCCATCACCCTGCGTCCCGAAGGTACCGCACCGGTAATGCGTTCGTTTATTCAGCACAAACTCTACAATGAAACCAACAGCTCAAAACTCTATTACATGGGGCCCATGTTTCGCTACGAACGTCCGCAAAAGGGGCGTTATCGTCAGTTTCACCAGATCGGGGTTGAGGCCATCGGCGAGGACGATCCACGCATTGATGCCCAGATATTAGCAATGCTGAGCCATTTTTTTGAAGCTGTAGGAATTACAAGCGTCTGCCTGCAGATCAACTCCCTCGGATGCAGCGCATGCCGCCCGGGATACCGCAAAGCCCTGATCGAGTTCCTGAGCAGCAGGCTTGATTCGCTGTGCGATGACTGCAGGCGGCGCTATTCCACCAATCCGTTGCGCGTCCTCGACTGCAAAGCTGACGGATGCAAAAAAGCCACTGCACAGGCTCCATCAGTACTGGATCATCTGTGCCAGGAATGTGGCCGACATTTTTCCGCCGTGCAGCAACACCTCAAAGACCTTGAGGTGAAATATGAAATCAATCATCGCATGGTACGCGGTCTCGACTACTACACCAAAACCACATTTGAAATGATTACCACTGCCCTGGGCTCACAGAATGCCGTGGCCGCGGGCGGACGCTACGACGGCCTGATCCAGGATCTGGGGGGACCGGCGCTGCCCGGTATCGGGTTCGCCATGGGAGTGGAGCGTCTGGTTCTTCTGCTGGATGAAACCAGGCTCTCCGAGGATGTCCCCCACTTGTTCATCGCTACTCTGGGGGAACGCGCTCAGAATGAGGGGTTCGTTCTTCTCAACCGCCTTCAGCGTCAGAATGTGTACGCCCACATGGACTTCTCCGGCAAAAGTCTAAAGGCCCAGATGCGCCTGGCCAACAAACTCGGGAGTCTCTTCACCCTTGTGCTGGGAGACAACGAACTGGATTCGGGTATCGCAAAACTCAAACGCATGGCCGATGGAACCGAGGAAGAAATTAAACTGGATAATCTGGGCGCGACTATCTCC
>JBNGCY010000067.1:0-12407 GCA_049975505.1 Desulfuromonadaceae bacterium
CAGGATTTTGGCTGTTTTTGGGGGCTTAAGTGTTAAACTTGGGCTGTGATGATGGTGGTGGTTTTTGTCACTCTGGTGTACGAATCCAGAGCCCTTTCGTATCTGTCCTCGGATCCGAAGGTGTGCATAACCTGCCATACCATGAACACACACTATGCCACCTGGCAGCACAGCTCACACCGGGAGCAGGCCACCTGTGTCGACTGTCACCTTCCACGTGATTCGTTCGTCAAAAAGATGTTTGCCAAATCGATTGACGGCTACAACCATTCGGTGGCCATGACCTTTGGAACCTACGGCAAGAATCTGCGCGTTACCGCCAATGCGGCAGAGCGCATCCAGAACAACTGCATTTCGTGCCATCGCGAAGCTGTGGATCAGATGCACGAGAACAGCGAACGCTACGCCAGGTTTGATGACGAAGTCCCCATGGGGCGGCGCTGCTGGGACTGCCACCGCATGGTGCCCCACGGGCGTACCAAGAGTCTGTTGTCAACACCGGATAACCTGGGCGTAAAAGAACTTTAATCCCCTCGTTGGTATATTTCAGGAGAGAAGCGTATGAACAAATCGACAATCGTAATAATTGTGTCCGTATTTGCAACAGTGGTGATGCTGTTGCTTCTTGGCCCGATCCGGGGCAACAAGGCGGATCAGGCCATGATCAATACCGTGCCGGAGATCAAGGAACTCGAACCCCGCAGCGCCGAGTGGGGCAAGTACTTTCCGCGCCAGTACGATGCCTACATGGCCACCAAAGAAAGTGATGATATTGATGATATTCTGAAAAAGGATCCGAACCTGGTGGTGCTCTGGGCCGGATACGGATTCTCTAAGGACTACAACGCGCCGCGCGGCCACTACTATATGCTCGAAGATAACATCAACACCCTGCGTACCGGAGCGCCGGTGGATGAAAAGAGTGGTCCCATGCCTACTGCGTGCTGGACGTGTAAATCGCCGGATGTTCTGCGGGTGATGGAAGAAAAGAGCGAACTTGAGTTCTTTACCGGTAAGTGGGCACGCTGGGGCGACGAGATTGTCAATCCCATCGGCTGTGCCGACTGCCACGACAACGAGACCATGCAGCTGAGCGTCAAGCGTAATTTCCTCGCGCGTGCTCTGGATGCCGAAGGAAGTGAGCCCTTTGATGAGGCCTCGCATCAGGATATGCGCACCCTGGTCTGCGTGCAGTGCCATGCGGAATACTACTTCAAAAAGACCGACTGGGAAGACCCCGACGGCAAGGAGCACACCGCAGGCGTGGTTACTTTCCCCTGGGATAATGGTTTCTCGGTAGAGGCAATTGAAGAGTACTATGATGAGCGCAAATTTATTGACTGGACCCACAAGCTGAGTAAAGCCCCGATGCTCAAGGCCCAGCATCCCGGCTACGAGACCTTCAAGACCGGTATCCATGCCCAGAACGGTCTGGCCTGTGCCGACTGCCACATGCCTTATAAGCGCGAAGGTGGAGTGAAATACTCTGATCACAAGATCGGCAGTCCGCTGGATAATATCGCCAATGTCTGTCTGAACTGTCATGGTGGCAGCGAAGAGGAGTTCAAGCAGATTGTGGAGCGCAAGCTCGAGCGCAAGGAGGAACTTGCCGCCGCAGCTACCGACGTAATCGCCAAGGCGCATTTTGAAGCGGCCAAGGCGTGGGAGCTCGGGGCTACCGAGGAGGAGATGACACCGGCGCTCATGGATATCCGCCATGCCCAGTGGCGCTGGGACTTTGGGGTGGCATCCCACGGCGGTTTCTTCCACGCTCCCGAAGAGACCCTGCGCATCCTGAGCACCGCCATCGACAAAGGACATGCGGCGCGTCTGAAGCTGCGCGTCATTCTCGCGAAGTACGGTGAGCCTGAGTACGAAGGGCCAGAGTTCTCCAATAAGGAAGAAGCGCAGGAGCTCATCGGCCTGCAGATGGATAAACTGGTGGACGAGAAGATCACCTTCCTCAACACCCTGCGTGAAGAGTGGATCCAGAAAGCTGCCCACTCCGGCAAGGAGATCTACGATCCCAAAACCGAAGTGAAGGAGTTCAAGACTTCATACGCAGATGAGAAGTAAGTGATCTGAAAATAGAGTAACAACCAAACCGCCCTGGATGCCGCGTGCATTCAGGGCGGTTTTAGTTTCTCCTCAGCGCAGGTGGCCATTATCTGGCTATGTGTTGCTGTGCTCTGTCCGTCTCCAGCTGCTGGATGCGCCACAGGCGGGCGTAGCGTCCCTCGGCGGCCATCAACTCCTGATGCGTGCCCTGCTCAGATACGCGCCCGTGGTGCAGAACCACGATGTGATCCGCTTCGGCAGCAAGGCGCAGGTGATGCACGATCATCAGGGTGGTGCGTCCCCCGGCGACGCTGCGCATTCCGGCGTAGATCATCTCCTCACTGTCGCCATCGAGGTGGCTCGTGGCTTCATCGAGGATGATGATGGGGGGAGCAAGGATCTGGGCGCGGGTGAGGCACAACAGCTGGCGCTCACCGCTGGAGAGATTCTTGCCGTGCTCTACCAGCTGCCCTTCAAGGCCACCGAGACGCTCCACTACATAGCGCGCGCCGGTTGTTTCAATTGCGTCCAACAGAGTAGCGTCATCGAGATGCCCGTGGGGATCGAGGTTGGCGCGCACCGTGCCGGAGAACAGAAACGGCTCCTGCGAAACCCAGCCCACCATGCGGCGTAATACCGCTTTATCCATACACGTGACATCGACGCCGTTGACCCGCACCTGCCCCCGATCCGCAGCATAGAACCCGAGAAGAAGCTGGGTCAGGGTGCTCTTGCCGCTCCCGGTCTCCCCCACGAGGGCGACACATTGCCCCGGTTCGAGGCTGAAGCTCACCTCCTTGAGGACCGATTCGCCCGGAAGGTAGGCAAAGGTGACGTTGTCGAACTCCACCCGCCCCTCTCCGGGAACTTCGCGCTTGCCGTGCTGGGGTTCATCCTCCTGATCGAGGATGTCGAAGATCCGCTCCAGGGAGGCATTGCTGGTCTGAAGGACGGAGAACTTCGACGCCAGATCGGTCAAGGGCATGAAGAACTTGCGTGAGTATTCGATAAACGCCACCAAAGTACCGAAGGTGGCCGTTTGCTGTATCACTTCAGCGCCGCCCTTCCACAGGATTGCCGCCACTGCGAGACTCCCGAAGATATGTACACTTGCGTAGAACACCGCCTCCAGCGTGACCCAGTTCAGTGCGCTTTTGCGATACTGATCCTGCAACGCATCGAACTCCTTGCTGCTGCGCGCCTCCTGGCTGAAGATCTGCACCTCGGCAATCCCGCTGGTGCGCTCGGAGATAAATGCATTCAGGGTCGCCTGACGCGCACGCAGTTGGCGCATCACCCGGCGCATGGGGCCACGCAGGAGGATAATCAATAACACCATGAACGGCACCACCCCGAACGCCACCAGCGACAGGGGCACGTTAATGGAGAGCATGATGGCAAAGATCAGCAGGATGGTAGCGATATCGCCGATGGCGGAGATGATCCCTGAGCCGAACAGATCGCCTACATGTTCGATATCGGTGGTCAGGCGGGTGAGGATGCGTCCGGAGGGCTGCCAGTCGTACCAGGAGCGCGGCAGGCGCATGAGCTTGGCAAAGCCGATGCGGCGCAGATCGGCCATGATGTGCTGCCCCACAATCTGTACGCACCAGCCCTGCGCAAACACCAAACCAGCTTCGACACACAGCACCGCCACGAGCATGGCGGCGATGGGGAGGAGACCCTGGAGGTTGCCGGGGACGATGCAGTCGTCAATTGCGGTTTTTATCAGCAGGGGCGAGGCGATGCGCGCCATCGAGATGAGCGGCAACAGGAGCAGTCCCGTAAGGGCGAGTTTGCGATACGGGCGAATGAAGGGGAAAAAGCGTTTCAGAATCTTCCCGTCGAAGTGGCGCCCACGGATTTCGTCACTCGAACCCGGATTCATAGCCCCTCCATTTCATGGTGGAGTTGTTCGCGCTCCCACAGGCGTGCATATTCACCCTTCATCTTTAACAGACTTGTATGATTGCCTTGTTCAATTATTTCTCCGCTATTTAACACTATAATATGATCCGCTCCCTGGAGGATGGAGACCCGGCTCGAGGCAAACAGCAGGGTACGTTCCTGTATCTGCTCCCGGAGAGCTTCCCACACCTTGCGGGATGTGACCGTATCGAGATGACTGAAGGGATCATCCAGGAGCCACAGGCCGCGGTCGCGCGCAAGGGCGCGCGCTATCCCGACACGCTGGCGCTGCCCGCCCGAGAGGGTCAGGCCTCCCTCCCCGATGCGGGTCTCGAGACCGTGGCGGAATTGCTCAATCTCGTTCGCCAGCGCCACCGTGCGTGTTATCTCCTTCAACGCCTCAGGGGCCAGATCAGGAGCGGCAAAACGCAGATTATCCGCGAGAGAGCCACTGAAGAGTTTCCCTTCCTGCAGTACCGCACACAGGCGCTGGCTGTGCCGCTGACGGTCGCTATTGGCCATATCTTCGCCGTCGATAAACACCTGTCCCGGCGCGACCGGATAGCGTCCGCTCAAGAGGTGGAGCAGCGCGCTCTTGCCGCTCGCGACCCCACCGGTTATCCCGAGAGTGGAGCCTGCGGGGATATCCAGATTGAGATGGTGGAGGACCGGCTTATCCGCATTGAAACCGAAGCTCGCATCGCGCAGGGTTATATGGGGAGCCTTTGTAGCTTCCGGCGGCGTTTCAAGCTGGGGAACGGGCTCATCCAGATCGAGGAGGAGGCTGATGCGCTCCATTCCCACCGCAGCACGCTGGACCAGGGTGAGGATCCAGCCCAGAAGCATGGTGGGCATGGTGAGCTGAACCAGATAGGCGTTGAACGCCACCAGATCCCCGAGTTGCAGGGTTCCGGCGATAACCTGGCGTCCGCCGAAATACAGCACGAGCAAAATCCCCATGGGGGTTACTATACTCATGATGGGACCGATGAGGGCGCGCATCTTCGCCATCCCTATCGCCGCATCCAGGTAGTGGGAATTAAGGTCGTCGAACTGCGCACAGCGCACCTCCTGAAATCCGCTGCTGCGCAGACTCAACTGGCCGCGGATCGATTCCTCCACCATGTCGCTGATGCTCCCGAGGCGCTCCTGCACCTGGCCCGAATAGTGGAGCAGGCGGCGGCTGACCTTTTTGATCCCCAGCAGCAACAACGGAAACGGCAGCAGCGCTGCCACGGTAAGAGAGGGCGACATCCACACCATCAGGCTGATGGAGATGGTGTATACCACGGCCGCATTTACCAGGGACACCAGGCCGAATCCGGTTACCATACGCACATTGGTGAGATCGTTGGTGAAGCGCGATACCAGGTCGCCGATGCGATGGCGGTTGAAGAACGGCCCCGGCTGATACAGGAGGCGCTCAAACATGGCGCGGCGCAGATCCACTTCCACGCGCCGCCCGGTATGGAGAAAGTGGAGGCGTGAGATAATGCGGATACCTCCCCCGGCGAGAGTGGCGAGGACAATCATCCCAGCGTAGAACTGCACATCCTGCCACTGGCCCTGTTCAATGGCATCGACCCCGAGGCGCAGCAACTGCGGAATCATGAGGAGCAGAGCATTGGTGATGATGATCCACACCAATCCAAGCAGCAACACGCGCCGGTACGGGCGCAACCAGGGGAGGAGACGCCGCAGTGATTTCACAGCATGGCTCCGGAAGGGAGAATTATGTGGCACAGAAGGGAATAATCCATGGCGGCTATCTCAACCTATTTCGGCAGGAATTTCCATACCTAATTTTGCACGTGCGCAGATTGATATGTTGTATTATGTGTAGATACAAGGGGCAGACCGATGTGTCTGCCCTGGTTGTGCCTTGTTGAAACGATTGTGTGTTGCGAATATGGGCGCACACATCGGTGCGCCCCTACTCTGGATTGTACTCCGGTCCCAATTTATGGAGAAATAAACATATGTGGATAGCTATAATGGCCGTGCTGGTCGGCTTACTCCTCTTGTTGTGGAGCGCGGATCGTTTTGTGGAAGGGGCGGCGGCGACGGCGCGTCATTTCGGTATGCCCGCACTTCTGATCGGCATGGTGGTTGTGGGCTTCGGCACTTCAGCGCCGGAGATGGTGGTTTCGGCGCTGGCCGCTGGACAGGGGAATCCCGGCATCGCCCTGGGGAATGCGTATGGTTCAAACATCACCAATATCGCCCTGATCCTTGGATGCACGGCTCTTATCAGCCCTATAGCGGTGCACTCCCAGGTGTTGCGCAAGGAACTCCCCATCGCGTGTGCGGTGATTCTCCTCGCGGTGTGGCAGATATGGGATGGGGAGATATCGCGTGCGGATGCGCTGGTGCTGCTCCTGGTATTCGCGCTCCTTATAGGCTGGACCATCGTGCAGGGGATGCGTAACCCCGGTGATGCGTTGGGGATTGAGATAGAGGATGAACTGACGCAACACCCCATGCCTCTGAAACGCGCGCTGCTGTGGCTGCTGATCGGGCTGATCTCTCTGGTTATCAGTTCGCGTATTCTGGTATGGGGCGCGGTGGAGATTGCGCGCGGCTTCGGGGTCAGCGATCTGATTATCGGTCTCACCGTCATCGCCATCGGCACCTCCCTGCCCGAACTCGCATCCTCGGTCATTGCGGCGCGCAGGGGGGAGCACGACATCGCCCTCGGGAATGTGCTGGGTTCCAACCTGTTCAATACTCTCGCCGTAGTGGGAATCGCCGGGGCGATCCATCCCATGCAGCCTGGAAGCGAAGTACTGCAGCGCGACATGCTGGTGATGACTCTTCTGACTGTCTCCCTCTTCGCCCTCGGATACGGTTTCGGCAAAGAGCGCGGTGGGCGCATCAACCGTATCGAGGGGACATTACTCCTCCTTGTATATGTCGGGTATAATGGATACCTTGTATCTACGGTTTTGTAGAAGATTATTCACTTGCGTCCTTTTAGAAGGGATCACACGATGTGGAGATTTTATGCAGCATGATATCCGTTGGAAACAGCGCTTTGAAAATTACGCCAAAGCGTTTCAGAGTCTGAAGGAAGCTGTTGAGCAGGACAACCTCAACGAGCTGGAACGCAATGGTCTGATTCAGCGCTTTGAGTTTACTCTGGATCTCTCGTGGAAGGTGCTGAAGGACTATCTGCAGGAAAAGGGCTTTGTCTTTAAGCCCACCCCAAAAGACACCCTGCGCCTGGCGCAACAGAGTGAGGTTATTGATTACGCCCAGGAGCTGATTGACGGCATTGATATCCGCAACGAACTTTCCCATGATTATAGCGGGGAGAAGTTCAAGCGCTCGGAGCATATCCTGCGCGCGGAGACCTTTCCGGCCCTGCAGAAGTTGTACGATTTTTTTGAGGGTGAACTTAAGCAATGAGGGCGGGGTCTTCCAATGAATCTGTGCATGCCGGCTATGGTCTGACACATAGAGATATGCGGACCATTACGGAGATCTTTGCGCGCTATCCGCACATAAAAAGCGTACAGCTGTTTGGAAGCCGCGCCAAGGGGGCATTTCACTCCGGCAGCGATATCGATCTGGCCATCATGAATGAAGATGTACCGCCAAAAATTATGCTTCAGCTTCAAAAAGAATTTTCCGAGAGTTCTCTGCCCTACTTTGTTGATCTGGTGTATTACCCGGAAATTGAATCGGATGCGTTCAGGGAGCATATAGAGCGTGTCGGGGTGGTGATATATTCAGCAGAAGATTAGCTGGGGGCGGATCGATGTGCCTGCCCATGATCGGGACGCAAACAACGTATGATGCATGCAACAACCAGGGCAGACACATCGGTCTGCCCTACGGTATGGTCCTGTTACCCTGATTTTAAGATCAACAAGAAACCGCATCGTTCATTGTAGGGGCAGGTCCCTGTGCCTGCCCATTCCATCGCTCGCGTATCTGCTACGAACAACCAGGACAACCACGGGGAGTTGCCCCTACAGTCACCTCCTGATTATCAGCACCTTTGGAGCGTCTTTTCTCCGTATACATATCTGTCCATATTCGATACATGGAGCGTATATATCAAACCTGACCATTTCACGCAACAACTAGTGGAGGCAGGCTCGCAATAAAGGGATTGGATATGCACGAGGCAAAAACGGGAACTACGGTACGCATCAGAATAAAAAATGCTGCGACTCCGAATGGATTGACAGTGGAGAATTTCTGCGTCTCAGCGGATGAAGCCTGGTGTATTCTGAGCCCCAACCGCTGCGGAGGGGAGGAATTTTTTGACCTTCTGAGCTCCGCTTCTGCCGCTAATGACGCACAGGACTTCTACCTCACCCCGGACATTGAGGTGCTCTCGTTTGCCACGCAGCAGCAGATATTTGAAGATGAACTGGCGCAGGATGACAGCGACTTCCTTGACTGTATCGATCCGGGCACTCCGGCGCGCGCCTTTATCCCCGAGGCGGATAAGCACCTCGACCTGATCGCGTCCTTCGGTCTTACCCCTCATCTGGAGCAGGGCTATCGGGAGCTGAGCACGGGGCAGGCTCGCAGACTTCTTCTCATTGCGGCATGTGTGCGCTGTCCGGAGTGTCTCCTCCTCGAAGCGCCCTACGAGGGGCTCGATCTCCGGGGGCGCGAGGAGTTGGATCGGTGTTTGCTCGAAGTGTGGAGACGGGGATGTTGCCTTATCCTTTTCTGTTCCAATAGTGCGGATGTGCCTGCTTGGGTAAGCCATGTGGCTCTGCTGGGAGATAAGCATATCCGCTGGCAGGGGCGGCGCGCAGATCTGCCCCCGACCTTATTGCGCAGTCTTTCGCACCATGAGGCGGATTTCAACCCTGAAGACCCTCAGCAGCGCGCCGGCGAATCTGATCCTGACGCCGCCGCACCCCTGGTGGAGTTGAAAGACGGGCATGCGGGGTATCGCGGGGAGGATGTGTTCCGTAGCCTCGACTTAACTATCCGCCGTGGCGAGCATACCCTGGTGAGTGGAAGCAATGGCAGCGGCAAGTCCACTCTGCTTCAGTTGATATGCGGCGATCACCCCGCGTGCTACCAGAATGAGCTGTACCTCTTCGGCATCAGGCGTGGGAGCGGTGAATCGATCTGGAAGTTGAAGCGCCATATGGGGATTGTCAGCCCCGATCTGCACCGTAACTACAACATCGTCACCGATCTGTTCTCATGTATTCTTTCCGGACTGTTCGACTCCATCGGGGTGTATCAGAAGGCGGATATACAGCAGAAAAGAGCCGCGCACAGATGGCTGGAATGGATCGGGTTGCTTCAGCATAAGAACCGCCCCTTTCGCAGCCTGAGCTTTGCTGATCAGCGCCTCGCCCTTATCGCCCGCGCGCTGATCAAAAATCCGCCCCTGCTGATTCTGGATGAACCGACCCAGGGGCTGGATGATGCCAACCGCTATGCCGTACTCGACTTTATCGAGAAGATCGGGTGCGCAGGTATCAGCACTATTCTCTACGTGAGTCATCGCCGCGATGAATACCGCCCGTTTTTCACTCAGCATCTGATTATGGATCAGTATCGGGTCGGGGGTGAAAATTGACCGGGATCAAGGAAGTGGACGCCTGAGGTGTGTCAGATTTTTCGCGTTTATACTCCAAATCGGGCCCTGCCGCTTTAACCGCCCGCGATTTGTAATTGTTCAGTAAGGCTTTGTGGCACCCATTCCAAGGGACACTTTGCGCCGTCCGTGGCGACAGACGCCCTTTCCATGGGTACCACAAGTTCTCACCGGTAGTGGTGGTGAATAGTTACTTTATTCCAACATGTGAGGCATAAGAAGGATCAAACATGAATACTGAGGTTGCCGGATTGGCTCACAGCCTGTCACAGCGCCCGAATGTCTGGCGTCAGATTGTACAGTGGGTATTTTTTTTCTGGATTCTGTGGCTGGGCTGGCGTTTTGGCCAGTTTGTCGCTCACTTTCTCCCCGGATCGGATGCACCCTATGTGCCGCGCCCCACCGGGGTGGATGGCTTTCTCCCCATCGGGGGGCTGGCGAGCCTGAAACTCTGGCTGTTTCGCGGTGAAGTGGATCCGACCCATCCTGCCGCGCTCGTGTTGCTCCTCACCTTTATCGGCATGAGTCTGGTGGCAAAGAAATCCTTTTGCTCCTGGCTGTGTCCGGTGGGTACCCTGTCGGAAGGGGCATGGAAACTCGGACGCCGGGTGTTCGGGCGCAACTGGCGCATCTGGACCTGGCTCGACTACCCGTTGCGGGGGCTCAAGTATCTGCTGCTGGGATTTTTTGTCAAAATCCTCCTTCTGGATATGCCGGCGTTTGCGATTGCCAATTTTCTTGAAACTCCGTACTGGGCCATCAGCGATGTGAAGATGCTGAAGTTTTTTACCGCACCGTCGGCTCTGACCCTGTGGGTGGTGGGGATCACCACGGCGCTGTCGTTTGTGTACAAGAACTTCTGGTGCCGCTATCTGTGTCCGTACGGGGCGATGCTCGGGCTTATAAGCGTGTTGAGCCCGTTTAAGATCCGGCGCAATGAAGAAACCTGCACCAATTGTCAGAAATGCACCCAAGCGTGTCCCTCCCTTCTGCCGGTACATCGCAAGGATACGGTTATGAGTGTGGAGTGCACCGGCTGCCTTACCTGTGTGGATGCGTGTCCGCACGCGAGTCTGCATATGGGCACCCTGCTGGAGAGCAAGCCCTTGCCGCGCTGGGTATTCCCGCTTCTGGTGCTGGGTTTGTATGCCGGTGGAGTCGCCTTCGGCATGTTGAGCGGGCATTGGCACAGCAGTCTGGAGTATGCGGATTACATGCGCCTCATCCCTTCGATGGATCAGTTCGGGCATTAACCGTATGTGCCCGGAAAAGCTTAAGATGCAAAAAATCCCGGCGAAGAGTTGTCTTCGCCGGGCAATCTCAGCCTGAGGTATTGTCGGTTTTTTACTCAGGGTAATTTCCCATCAGATCAGAACTCCAGCGCCAGTTGCGCGGTAACGATATCGGCGCTGTCGTCATCCTCGTATTCATCGTGCAGGTACTCCAGCGCCAGAGAGGTATAGGGCAGAATCTCGGCACCAATGGTGAACATGTAGCGATCCTGGGGAATGAAATCCAGATCTTCATCCGCGTTCGCGTACCCTTCAGGCATGAAGGAATCGCCGTTGTTGCTCCCCTGGTATGCCACTCCCACCAGCGCCTCTTTGTTGAAGAGGGTGAAGGCATATCCGACCTCGAGGTTCCAAACCTCAATGGCGTCGCGCTCTTCCACGCTGGTGCCCACAACGTACTCAGGATCATCCAGGGCGAGGATATATTCGCCGATGATGTTGAATGCCCCGGCTTCAACCACGGCATGCATTCCCAGGCCGCCGACATACTCATCCAGATCCAGTTCTGCCTCAAAGTCATCCAGTTCACCTTCCCAGCCGTCGGAATCCACCAAATTGTTGATGTAGCTGATGCTCGCATCGAGGCTGAAGTTGTCCTGTTCCAGGGCATAGCCCACCTGGGCGCCGAAGTTGTCGATGTGGTTATCATCACCTGCTTCATCCACATCTCCGTTGAATACATACGCCAGGGCATAGAAATCACCCATGCGCATCCCTGCTTCCACGGCACTTTCGTTGGTTTCACCGATCTCCAGGGTGAGTGGGTCGGATATCATATTGGAAGTGAAGTTGCCGAAGGGAACATACATCTTACCCGCACGAACCCATACCGGCGCATCATTCCCGCCGTCGAAGAGCATAAACGCCTCATCCACATCGATGGGTTCGGTGTCATCCTCCTCCCAGAGCAGAAGCACATGCCCACTTACGTGCTCGGACAACTCCGCATCAATCCCGAGTTCCACGGTAGCAAGCACCAGGTCGCTGGCGTCCTCACTCCCGGCGGCATCAAAATCGACATCCTCATACACCCCTTCCACTTCGAGCAGGCCGCTGAGGCTGATGCGTTCACTCCACGAGCCCAGCTCTGACGAGAGCCCTTTGGCGTCGGCGTCGCTGCTGTCCTGCTCTGCAAGACGGGATTCAAGTTGTTTGATGCGCTCAAGCAGGGCATGGTTGGAAAGTTCCTCCTGAGCCGCACCCGCCAGAGCAGGACTGAAGGCAAAAGCCACCAGCAGAGATAAAATCAGATTTTTCACGCGTTTCCTCCTTCAGATAAGTTGAACATACACATTGCTCCCATGTGGGAGCGCATAAATCGAATAACAACCATTCTTCTCCTGATTATGCAAATGGTGTTGATAATCACTTTCAAGAAATATACACAGGGCTTTTACCTTTTTTTGTGACTTGTGTCACTATTTTTCAGAATAATTTTTTTTAATTGTCTGCGCTGCCGGGCGTGGTTTTTTTATTTCCGAAGAACGAAGTATGTTATTTTATGTGGATATAAGTAAACACATGGAGGAAAACGAATGGACTGGATAACGGAACCATGGCTGCTCTGGTTG
>JBNGCY010000068.1:0-12355 GCA_049975505.1 Desulfuromonadaceae bacterium
GTTTTTTTATCGAGTTGAGCCCCATTCCACATCGTGTTAACATACGCAGGTTTTACTCGAGCAGCGGCAGCGCCGCAATAGTCTCGAAAAGCAACTGCAACTGATTCATATCCATGCATACACGTTTCCCTGAAAGGGATTTATTCTGAGCGAAGCTCATGCATATTCCAAATATCTCGACAGTTTAAAGGAGAGGATATCTATATGGCAGGACACAGTAAATGGGCCAACATCAAACACCGCAAAGGGGCACAGGATGCCATGCGCGGCAAAATATTCACCAAGCTTATCAAGGAGATCACTGTCGCGGCTAAAATCGGCGGCGGCGACATGGATGCCAATCCGCGTCTGCGCACCGCAGTGGATAAAGCCAAAGGAAGCAACATGCCCAAGGACACTATCGAGCGCGCCATCAAAAAAGGGTGTGGAGATCTCGATGGGGTTAACTACGAAGAGGGTACCCTCGAGGGATACGGCCCCGGCGGCGTAGCGGTTCTGGTGGAGTTTCTTACCGATAACCGCACCCGCACCGTTGCGGATGTACGCCACAGCTTCACCAAGCACAACGGCAGTCTCGGGGTCGATGGCTCGGTGGCATTTCAGTTTGACCGCAAAGGCCTGATAACCCTGAGTGGAGACACCGACTACGATGCCTTGTTTGAAGCAGCTCTGGAAAGCGGCGCCGAAGATGTGAAAGATGAAGACGGCACCTATGAGATCCTTACCGAACCCACCGATTTCACCACGGTGCGTGACGGGCTGAAAAAGCACGGTATGGAGCTTGAGACCGCCGAAGTTACTATGATTCCGCAGTCAACCGTTTCTCTGGATGAAAAAAAGGCGGAACAGATGCTCAAACTCATCGACATGCTTGAAGACAACGACGATGTCCAGAACGTGTATCACAATGCCGACATCGACGATAAGATTCTCGAAAAGCTCATGGGCTGAAATACATGCGCATTCTGGGGATAGATCCGGGCACGCGTATTACCGGCTACGGCCTGATCGACCAACGTGGCAATCGTCTGACTCACGTGGACAATGGTGCCATCTACACCCGCAGCAGCGATGAACTCCCCCTGCGCCTGAGTCAGATCTACACCGGACTTCAGCGCGCAATTGAAACCTACAGGCCCGACACCGTGGCAATAGAAAAGGTGTTTGTGGCAAAAAATGCCGGCTCCGCCTTGAAATTAGGCCAGGCACGTGGTACCGCCATAGTGGCGGGAGTAAACGCGGGACTGCCGGTGTTTGAGTACAGTGCCCTGCAGGTCAAAAGCGCGGTGGTCGGTTACGGCAAGGCGGGCAAGACTCAGGTTCAACAAATGGTCAGAACACTCCTGAAACTTCCAGAAATCGCGCAGGAAGATGCCTCGGATGCCCTTGCCATAGCCATCTGCCATGCCAACAGCCATGCGCACATCAGGCGTATGGCAGGCGGAACCTCTGCCCGGAGCGGCAGAGGTTAACCGACTTCAATCCGGATACGGTTTATCCCTATTCAATGCAGGAGATTCATCCATGATAGCCCTGTTAAGCGGCACTATGCGGCACAAGACTCCGGACCATGTGATTATAGAAACCCATGGGGTGGGATATAGTGTAGAAATCCCCCTTTCGAGCTATTACAGCCTTCCTGATCATGGTGAGACCACGCTGCACATATACACTCACGTGCGTGAAGATATTCTAAAGCTCTACGGTTTTCTCACTCTGGCGGAAAAAGAGACCTTCATCCTGCTCCTCGGCATAAACGGTATCGGCCCGAGGGTCGCCCTGAACATCCTGTCGCACATGACCTGTTCCGACCTGCATCAGGCCCTCCTGCAGGAGGATGCCGCGCGCCTGGCCACCCTGCCCGGCATCGGTAAAAAGACCGCGGAACGCCTGATCCTGGAACTGCATGAAAAGGTTCGCAAACTTGCAACTCCGGAAGAATTCGAGCAACACAGTCCCACGATCTCCCAAAGCGAAGCTTCAGGCGATGACGTGCTTTCCGCGCTTATCAGCTTGGGATACAAGGAAAAACAGGCCCGCAGCGTTCTTGCAAAAATGGAGATCGCCCCGGGAGCAAGCACCCAGGATATCCTCAGGCAGGCCCTGCAACATCTTACCCGTTAGGTGAATCAGCACTATGACCGAACGCCTTATCGATCCGGAACACTGCGAAGACGACGAACACTTCGAAAACCCGCTGCGCCCGCGCACTCTGGCAGAATACATCGGCCAGGAACACGTGAAGCGCAACCTCGAAGTGTTTATCCAGGCCGCGCGCAAACGCGCTGAATCCCTGGATCATGTTCTTTTTTACGGCCCCCCGGGACTGGGGAAAACCACGCTTGCAAATATTATTGCAAGTGAAATGGGGGTGAATATCAAGAGCACTTCGGGGCCGGTAATTGAAAAAGCCGGGGATCTGGCCGCAATTCTCACTAATCTGGACGAAGGTGATATCCTGTTTATCGATGAGATTCACCGCATGTCATCCGTGGTGGAGGAGATCCTGTATCCGGCCATGGAAGACTACCAGATAGACATCATGATCGGGCAGGGTCCCTCGGCCCGCACTATCAAGCTGGACCTGCCGCGTTTCACCCTGGTTGGCGCCACCACCAGGGCCGGACTCCTTTCGTCTCCGCTGCGGGATCGTTTCGGAGTCATAAGCCGCCTGCAGTTTTATACCGATACAGAGCTGGCGGTGATTGTTCGCCGCAGTGCCGGAATTCTGCAGATACCCATCAGCGCCGACGGCGAGATGGAAATAGCCAGACGCAGCCGTGGCACGCCACGCATTGCCAACCGCCTCCTGCGCCGCGTGCGCGACTTCGCCGAGATTGAAGGCGATGGCACCATCTCGCGTGAAGCTGCAGACAGAGCCCTGCTGCGCCTTGAAGTAGACAGACGCGGCTTCGATCACATGGATACAACCCTGCTCAAAGCGATCATAGATAAATTCGGGGGCGGTCCCGTAGGTCTGGATACTCTGGCCGCTGCCATCGGCGAAGAAAAAGATACCATTGAAGAAATTATCGAACCCTTTCTGCTCCAGCAGGGGTATCTGAGCAGAACTCCACGCGGCCGGATTGCAACCGATTCAGCATACAAGCATTTTCAGCGGCATAAACCTTCTTCCAACACCAGTCTGTTCGACACTTCTGACGTATGAGCCCAGACACTTTGACCCGCGCAGATCAGCTCCGCATCGAAGCGCGCAGCATCATAACCCAGGGACGCTACCCGTTTCGCAAGGTCACCACGGATTCAAGGCTGTTGACACGCGAAGGCTGCATCACCCCCGATCTTATCTTCTGGATAAACCGCGACAGCTGTATAGCCGGTGGCTGTGTGTTTTTCTCCCCTGAAGATAATATTCCGGCACACATTTTCAAACAGGGACAGGCATGCGCTGATGCCCTGGCCTTGAATCAGTTTGCCACCTGGAGCCCCACAGAAATAGTCATCTGGCAGGCAGACACCCTGGAAAAACGCTTTGAAATGCATCCGCATTCAGACCTTGACGCCCTTACCGAACTGCTGGATCAGTTTAAAATACTGGCGGTGATTGAAGCTAAAAGCAACAGTGAACTTACCAGCTGGCACTTGAGCAACCTGTGCCTGCAGAACGTAAACAAGGGAATTCCGGGTTTAAGTGCCTATCTGCGGCGCAAAAACTTAAGCGACAGCGAAAGTGCCACCTTCCAGGCCAGAGCAAAGCTGATGCTCTGTGTGGCGCGCATGCTCACGGCCCTGCATGCAGGTAGCATCCCTGCCGGGATCAAGCCGGAGCTTCTCGACTCCACCCTCAAAGACCTGACCGATGCCCCCCGCAGGACCTTTGCCGTAGAAGCTGAACCGGAGCTGGACAAAAAGAGCAGCATTCTGCTTCACAACCTTTTGCGGCGGCTGGGGCAGATCCGTCCGTTTCAGGAAGATCCGCAGCGTGCCCGCGCCATGCTGGACCAGATCCTTGACAGTACCAACCCGCAAGGATGTTCTTTAATCCAGCCCAGCTTCGATCTTCCAGCGCCACAGGTATCTGTCTATACCCCGGAGGTTTGTCGGAACACGATTGAGATTGAAATTGACACCGGCACACGTCTGCTCCTCAAAAACCTGGCTCGCGCCACTGGTGACACGCCTCAGAGAGGCGCCGCTCAATATGAGGAAGTTTTCTCCCTCTCGTCCTCCTTGAAGAAATACCATATCCACGGGTGCTTTTTCTCCAAAGCAAAACCGGATACGCCCGGCACCGACATGCTGAACACACACATGCGCATGGCATGGCCGGGACGACGCATCCACCTGACTAAATCCACGCCTATGGGGCTGTGGCAATTCACCTATATCCTCGGCATAAGTGGTGAAGGCTCCAGCATCTATGCGCGCCTGTCTCCAGAACTGTTTCAGGCAAGCGGTTGTGACAAAGTCCTGGAGCTGATTCACTCCTGCACCACACTGGCCGGCGCCGCATATATCCCCGAGCAGAAAAGTGTCGAGCTTTTAGTCTACAAATCTCCCCCAGACGACACACAGACCACCTTTACCGCCATCCAGACCCGGAGATTGAACTGGCACAAGAGTACGGATTTTGTTGCAGATTTCTGCTCTGCCCTGAATCTTAACACCCGGCATGAATCTCCCGCCGCAACGCCGCATCACGGCAAGGGAACCAAGCAGCAGAATCTGCGTCAACAGCTCTTCCATGAGCTTGACTCTCAGGGGTTGCCGGAGTTCCCCGCAGGGTATATCTACAATATCGCTGCTGACGAGCTCGAGGAGTTCGTTCTCGATCAGACACCATGGTACATCTGCCAGAACTTTATGGGCTCATATTCTCTCTGTAACGCTCAGGGCACTGCGGTTCAAGAAGCCACTGGAGCCAAGGCACATGCCTTGGTGCTCGCATCCCATCTGCATCAGAGGGTATTTATTCCGAGATCGGAAGAACAGTGTCGCTCCATTTTAACCCACTATCTTGAAGAGCTCGGGCGCGTCTATATGCACATTCTCGAAGAGGCGCATGCTCACCTGAAAACCTCGGCAGCCGCGAAGCGCTTCGGCAATAAATTCTGGAAAGAACTCCCCCTGCCCCCCTGGCAGGCCTGCCAGAACGCTGCTGAACTGCTGGGGTGCAACCTCCAACCCGGCGAAAAATCATAAACAGGACTATACAAGCAGCGTCTGAATGTTAGAATAGGCGCTAAACACTCATCTTAAACAACCAGAAAGCGGAGGGATATACCATGCTGGAAATAGTTGAAAAAACATTGTTAACTGCTATCGGCGCAGCATCCATGACCCAGCAGAAGGCTGAAGAAATGGCAACTGAACTCAAGGAGCGCTTTAACCTTACGGAAGAAGAGGGTCGGCGCCTGAAGGAAAAAGCCAGAAATGCCGCCTGTGAACGCCGCAATCAGATGCAGGAAGAAGCCGCCAGAGAAGTACGCGCTGCTGCCGAACGCATGGGGCTGGTAACCAAAGACGAGCTTAAGGCGCTGGAAGATCGTATCGCCGCGCTTGAGCAACGTTGCAACAAAGACACCTAAGGTACCTCTTCAGTCCATGCTATCTCTGCTCAGAGTCAATCGCAATCTGCGCTCTCTACGCCGCTACCGTGAAATCCTCTCAGTCCTGGTCGGGCACGGTTTCGGGCACGTTATCGAACAGCTCAACATTGATTACTATCTTGAGCTCGGGCGCCGTATCATAACCAGAGATGCCAAGACAAAAGCGCTCGACCGCCTCCCGGATGAAGTGCGCCTGCGCATGGCTCTTGAGGAGTTGGGACCTACGTTCATCAAATTAGGGCAATTGTTATCCACGCGCGCGGACATTATCCCCGCCAGCTATATCCTCGAGCTCAACAATCTCCAGGATAAAGTCGGCGCCGTGGAATGGAACCAGATCCGCCTGCAGATCGAAAAAGAGCTCGGCACCACCATTGCAGAAACCTTCCGCGCCATTGACCCGGCCCCCCTTGCCGCTGCATCCATGGCACAGGTACATAAGGCACGCCTGCACAGTGGCGACTGGGTAGCCCTGAAAGTCAGACGTCCGGGGATAGAGAAAACAATCGCCACGGATCTCGACATTCTCGACAATCTTGCCGGCCTCATAGATACCCATGGAAACATGGGTAATCTGTTTTCAGCCGAGGAGATCGTAACCGAATTCCGCCGCACGATTTATCGCGAACTGGACTTTTTCAAAGAAGGGCATAATCTTTGCCGTTTCAAAAGTAATTTCGCCTCTAATGACCGGGTTCATATCCCCACAGTATACTGGGATTTCAGCACCGAGGCACTGCTGGCTATGGAGCTCATTGAGGGGATTAAAATTTCTGATATCCCGGCGCTGGAAAACCAGGGCATAGACCTGAAGAGACTGGCCCATGATGGCGCCCAGTCCTTCATGGCTCAGATTATCGAGCACGGCCTGTTTCATGCTGACCCCCATCCGGGTAATGTGTTCGTCCTCCAGGATGGGCGCCTGTGTTTTCTTGATCTCGGCATGGTAGGGCTCATTGATGACGATCTCAAACAACAGCTTGCCACTCTGATTCTGAGTATATTCAACAAGGACAGCGATGAACTTGCCTCCCTGCTGATTTCCGCACGTCCGGGCACACGCGATATAAATAAAACCAGGCTGAAACGCGATCTTTCCACCTTTATTGAAGACTACTACCATCTGCCGTTAAAGCAGATTGATTCATACCGCTTTATTACTGAATTTCTTGCCATTATCCGATCACACAAAATTAAGTTTCCGTCCGATTTGATTCTGCTCGCCAAGGCGCTGATAACCATTGAAGGAATCGGACGCGATCTTGACCCAAACTTTAATCTGATCGAGGAAGTACGCCCCGGAGTTGAAAAACTGATCCGCAAACGTCATTCGACAGAAGCCGTGCGACGCGAGTCCAAGCAGATATTGCGTGACTACTACGAAATAACCAAAGCCCTGCCCGGCAACCTGAAAGAGCTGCTTTCACATATAACCAACAACAACTTCAAAATAGACCTTGAGCATCGCGGCCTGGAACGTCTGATCCGCACGCTGGACCAATCGAGCAACAGAATATCCTTCAGCTTTCTCATCGGTTCATTGATTATAGGTTCATCCCTTATCGTGCAAACCGGTGCGGGGCCACAACTTTTCGGAATGCCGGCACTTGGATTGTTCGGGTACTCCATTGCCGCAGTTCTGGGTTTATGGCTCGCCATTGCCATCATCGGCTCAGGGCGTCTGTAGTTTTGGAGTTCTAAAAAGAAGGCACAGTGTGACTTAAACACCACACACCCCCCTTGGATGCGCAGCGCAGTCACTACACTTCTTCCCTGCTTCTGGCTTGCCTCTGACATAAACTTAACCAATTCGACTACTTACGCGATAATAGCAAGATGGCATGGGTTTTGCTTTTAAATGATCGAGGCTTTAACCCAAACCAAGGATTAAATACATGTTGCACCAATGCACTATAGTAGCCCCTCTGCATATATCAGGAACCGGACTCCATACCGGCGACACTATCAACATGGTACTGCGCCCGGCCAAAGCCGGGAGCGGGATAATTTTTGAGCGTAGAGAAGGCAATAGCGCCACACGGATCAAAGCCTGCGCCGAGAATGTAGTTGATACGCGGATGGCAACGGTAATCGGCACTAACGGCGTAAAGGTTTCCACCATTGAGCATTTGATGGCAGCGCTGGCTGCATGCCATATTGACAATCTACTTATCCAGATTGACGGACCTGAAGTTCCTATCATGGATGGCAGCGCCACTCCATTTATAAACAGGATACATTCGGTAGGTGTTACCCGCCTGGAGCAGAGCCGCAAGCTGATATCCATTACCCGTCCGATCCATCTTCAGGAAGGGGAAAAGCGAATCAGCATTATCCCCTCACGCTTTTTCCGCATCAGCTTTGAACTTGATTTCAACCATCCCTGCATCAAACGCCAGAACCGTTCAGTCAAGGTTTCTCCGCAAACCTTCTGCCAGGATATAGCCTCTGCACGCACCTTCGGTTTTTACGAAGAGGTGGAGTATCTCAAATCTCAGGGCCTGGCAAAAGGCGGATCACTGGATAACGCTGTTGTTATCGGTAAAGACAGGATCCTCAATCCTGAGGGGCTTAGATTTGCAGATGAGTTTGTGCGGCACAAAATCCTTGATACCATTGGAGATTTCAGCCTTTTGGGGCACTCCATTCTTGGGCATATCAAGTCACATAAAGCCGGGCACGACATAAATCACAAAATGGTAGAAAAAATCCAGGCTACTCCTGACGCATGGCGCTATATAGAATTTAACAAAGAAGCGATTCATGAGGGCGTTGCTCTGCCGGTACTGCAACCCGAGGTTGCAATGGCAAAAGCCTGAGCCAGATCAATAACTTCACACTTTCAAAGGGCAGCCCGGCGGGCTGCCTTTTTTTATGCCCGGGTACACTTGCGTGGGATTGCCGGGCATGAGAATATGCATAATCGCAAAAATGAAACCCTTGCACAAGTTGCCCTTACCCCTTATGGACTCTGCGATATCTTTTCAGCAACGCCCGATTTTGCGAATCCTGCGAGGCGGGTAAAGGAAAACAGCTGAATTTCAAAATGTAACTCAGGAGATAATGTTTCACTATGCTGAATCAGAGATCCGGCCCGGAACAACGAAAACGTCGTCGCGAATGGCTCCTGATAATCCTCAGTGTTATCCTGATAGGAACTTTCCCGTTTTTAAAGCGCCTGCTTTTTGAACAGGCGGCACAGATTCAGATCTCTAACAATATTCTCGTCCTTGCCCTGATAAACATCAATATTCTGCTGATCATTTTATTTTTCTTTCTGATCTTCAGAAATATCGTCAAACTGATTCTCGAACGCAGACGCAACATCCCCGGGGCAAAGCTGCGCACTCGGCTGGTCGCCACATTTGTGTCATTGTCACTGATTCCTACTTTACTTTTATTCTTTGCCTCAGCGGCATTTATCACAAGCTCCATCGAAAGCTGGTTCAGCGCCGAGATTGAAAAATCTCTCACCGAATCACTTTCTGTAGCACAAACCTACTATAAAAATTCGGCAACCAACGCACTATTTTACGGCGATCAGCTTGCGCGCCAGATAAAAGAACAGAAGTTGCTGAACGAAAGCAACCTCGACAACCTCCGCACCCTTATTCAGCAAAAACAACAGGAATACAATCTGGGTGTAGTTGAAGTGTTTTCCTCCACCCACGAAGAACTGGTTCGGGCATCGAATCCGGATATTCCCAGTGCTGATTTTACCGATCCCGGCTCTTCAACTATTGGCGAAGCCCTTAAAGGCGAACGTTTCACCCGCATAACTCCAACCGGAAAAGCCGACCTCATTCGCGGAATAGTACCGGTATATTCTAACTGGAACACTGAAGATGTAGTGGGTGTTGTGGTGATAAACTACTATGTTCCGTATTCGCTGGTGTATAAAATGGAGGAAATCTCCACCACCTATCAGCAATACAAGGAATCTCAGCAGCTAAAAGGGAAAGTAAAACAGGGCTATGTCGCCATTTTGCTTCTGATAGCATTGATCATAATATTTCTTGCCACCTGGTTTGGCTTGCGTATTGCTCAATCTATTACGGTCCCGATCCAGGAACTGGTAACCGCAACCAATCAGATCAGCAATGACAATCTCAAGGTACAATTACCCCCGGCCGGGGACGATGAGATCGGCCAATTGATCGATTCCTTCGGCAAAATGACCACTGAATTAAGCCGGGAACGGGCGCGAATTCAACAAGCCCACAATGAACTCAAAAATTCAAACATCGAACTCGAACAGCGCCGCCGCTACATGGAAATCCTGCTGCGGAATGTCACCGCCGGGGTTATCTCTATTGATCGGAACGGTTATCTGACCACGATAAATAAATCTGCTGAACGCCTTTTGAAAATTGAAGGAGATAAGGTTCTGGGGAGAAAATACGCAGATATAGTCAACCAGCAGCAGCTCGCCATTGTTAAAAGCTTTCTTGCAGAACTGATTAAATCCGGCAAGGAAACCGTCAAGCGCCAGATTTCTCTGAGCATTCAGGGGCAGCAGATAACTCTGTTGCTAAATGCAACACGTCTACACGATGAACAGGGGAATATCATGGGCACGGTTATCGTTTTTGATGATCTTACACAACTTCAGAAAGCCCAGCGTATGGCGGCATGGCGCGAAGTTGCGCGGCGCATCGCCCATGAAATAAAGAATCCTCTCACACCCATCCAACTTTCCGCTCAGCGTCTGCGGCGCCGCTATCTCGATCGTTTCAATGATGAAGACAATGTATTCGATGAATGCACCCAGACCATCATTAATCAGGTGGATGATCTGAAAAATCTGGTCAATGAATTCTCCAATTTCGCACGGATGCCTGCAAGCAACCCTGCACCCGAGAATATCAATGCCATCATCAGCGACACCATGATCCTCTATCAACAAGGACACAAAGAGATAGATTTCAGCTTTACACCCGACTCCTCACTGCCGCAGATAAGCGTAGACAAAGAACAACTCAAGCGCGTTATAATCAACCTGTTGGATAATGCCGTTCATGCGGTGCACGAAACAGCCCCACCAAGGAATATAGATTTGAAAACCGAGTTGAACCGGAGCTTGAACATGGCTACCCTGTGCGTATGTGACACCGGCTGCGGCATCCCGGACAAAGACAAGCCCCGGCTGTTCGAGCCCTATTTTTCAACCAAACAGGCCGGAACCGGTCTGGGTCTTGCGATCGTAGCCACTATTATTTCCGACCATGGCGGCTACATCCGAGTTAAAGATCAACAACCACGTGGCACCGAAGTCATAATAGAACTTCCTTTATCCTGAAAACACATTAAGAGACCATACTTATGCAGCATATACTTATTGTAGATGACGAACAGAGTATCCAGACCAGCCTTGCCGGCATTCTGCAGGATGAAGGGTATCAGACCAGTTCTGCCAGCAATGGAGAAACCGCGCTTAAATTAATTGAAGAGGAGGCCCCTGACCTGGTGCTGCTTGACATATGGATGCCCGGGATGGACGGAATAAGTGTTCTCAAAAAGATTCGTACTCCGGGGCAGAGCATGCAGGTGATTATGATGAGCGGGCATGCCACTATAGAAACAGCAGTGACTGCAACAAAACTGGGCGCACATGACTTTATTGAAAAACCTATATCGGTTGAAAAACTTCTGGTATGTATTCAAAACGCCCTGAAAGTAAACCAGCTCGAAGAAGAAAATAAAAAACTGCGCGCAAAAATTGCGCGTGATTACGAAATAATCGGCACCAGCTCCCCCATCAGGGAATTAAAACAACAGATAAGAATTGCTGCGCCAACCTCGGGCTGGGTACTGATAACTGGCGAAAACGGGACAGGAAAAGAACTCGTGGCACGAGCAATCCACAGACAATCCCGCCGGGCTGGCAAACCGTTCATTGAAGTAAACTGTGCCGCCATACCTGAAGATCTAATTGAATCCGAGCTGTTCGGCCACGAAAAAGGCGCCTTTACCGGCGCGACCTCGAAACGCAAAGGAAAGTTCGATCAGGCCCACGAGGGCACTCTGTTTTTAGATGAAATAGGTGATATGAGCCTGAAAACACAGGCCAAAGTGTTACGTATTCTGCAGGAACGCAAATTCGAACGCGTCGGCGGGGAAAAGACCATTGAGGTCGATGTACGCGTAGTAGCCGCCACCAACAAAAACCTCGAGCACGAAATGAAGGAAGGCACATTTCGCGAAGACCTGTACTACCGTCTTAATGTCCTCCCCTTCCATGTGCCACCCCTGCGGGAACGCCGCCAGGATATCCCCTTGCTGGCTCGCCATTTCCTAGCTACCTATTGTCGCAAGGAAAACGTGGAAGAAAAGCATCTCTCCGACGAAGTACTCAAAGCCTTAAGTGCCTACAACTGGCCCGGAAACGTGCGGGAGTTGAAAAATATAATCGAACGCCTGGCGATTATGACTCAAGACGATGAAATCGATGTAAATGCATTACCTGCTGAGATACGCATGGCTAACGCAGATAGGACTGGAGAACCAATAAGTGCCAGCATACCTTTGAAGCATGCTGATTTTAAAGAAGCCAGAGAATCGTTCGAGCGCGAATTTATACGCTCAAAATTGCAGGAAAACGACTGGAATGTCTCCAAAACAGCCGAAGAGATTGGCTTGGAGCGCTCCAATCTCCACCGCAAGATCAAACAGTACGGTATAGAAATGGAAAAAGAGAAGTGAGGTTGAACAATCAGGCCCGAAAGACCAAAAAAAGGACCCACGAGTGTGGGTCCTTTTAGAGAAGATTCGGCGGCGACCTACTT
>JBNGCY010000069.1:0-12210 GCA_049975505.1 Desulfuromonadaceae bacterium
TACAGGATAACTACCTGATATGCAGACTTATTTTTTTGTGGGTGTTAAACTTGGGACAGCACACCCGGTCGCTACATATGTCATTTTATTACTCTTTTTCATAAGCAGCCTTCTGGTTAGTGGGGAATGAATCGGTTTGCTCTCTTAAAAGTAACTTCAATACCCGTTATCGGTCATGGCTTGTGGCACCCATGGAAAGGGCGTCTGTCGCCACGGACGGCGACAGTCGAACGGCCATGGACGGCGCAAAGTGTCCCTTGGAATGGGTGTCACAAGCCTTTGCGGATAAGACTTTGTTAAAATTTATATTCCACCCGTGCAGTGAATATCTCAGTATCCACAACGGGATTGGCAAAGCCACCGCCCTCAGAATCATCCTGCATAAAATTGGCGTATTTGAGCAGGACGCTGAGATGCTCACCGATAGAGCGCGCCAGCACCACATCAATCTCATCGCCGTACACGCCATCAAACGCGGCATCGTCCGCAGTATCGAAATAGTGGTACACCAGGGTCAGCTTGCACCCCAGCGCTTTGGCTGAAGCCTGAGCATAGTAGTCCTGGAGACCGCCAGTCAGTCCTCCGCCGTTGGTGGCGAGGAAGACATCCGCAAAACCGTTGAACTTGTGCGCGGTACTGAACAGGGTGTCAAAGGGGCGGTCATCCCCATCCTGACCGGAGATGTACGAATAGCCGAGGCCTACGTCAAAGGGGGAGACCCGCGCACCGAGAAAGGCATTGAGCATATCCGCGTCATGGTTCTCGCCATCGGCAAAATCTCGCTGCAGGGTGTAATCCACATAGTAGTGCAACAGCCCCGGTTTGCCTTCAAGGCGGATGCCGTAGGTGGCGCTGTCGCGCGCAGTGTCGGCGGTGCTTTCGGTATCGAGCAGATAGGCGTACAGGGCGATACTGTGATCCTTAATCCCTGCATAGCGTGCATTGACCAGGTAGAAGTGATCCAGGTCTGCATGCTCAAGGTTTATGGTGTTGACCTGATTCACATACCCGGCAAACAGGGTGAAATCCTTAAAACTTTTATTAGTCAGGGTGAAGGCATCAAAGGACTGCCCGTTCAGACGCCAACCGATATTCCCGAGCAGGCGCGCATCGTCGAGAATAATCTCCTGACGCCCGAGGCGCACCCGGGTTTCAGGCAGGGCGACATAGTCCGCATAGGCTTTATACAGACGATTGCCGTCCGGATCCGCAATCAGATCCCGATCTGTTTCGCCCCCTTCAGCATGACGGAACTCCTCCCACGCGTTGGTGAGGTTGTGGAACTGGGCATAGAGTTTCACCCCGTGAAAAACCCCGGTCTCGTAGCCGATCCGGGTGCGAATGCTCAATTGCTTGCCCGGGCTGGTGCTGTCATCGCGGTTCTTGTATTCAAAACTGGTCAGAACCCCCACATCGGCGGAGCCCCCGGTAAGAGCAGCGTTAAAATCGTCAAGTACAGACGCCCCCGCCACGGAAGCACTCCCGATGAAAGCACTGCATATACTCAGCAGCAGCACCCGTTTACATACCTTGATCCAGCGTATCATTATTCCTCCCTCTCCTGTGTGCATCGAAACAGAACATGCTGTACTGCGCTCACCCGTGCCCGGCCCCGCTGGATCCGAACGTTACGGGGCGGGCCGGCGGCGGTTTTGCGCCCTCGGCGGATGTGCTTTTACACAGAACGTGCCAAACGAGGCAGCAAGAGGGGTAAGTTCTTGTTTTACAGAGGTTTTTATTTCAGGGACGGGAAACCGTTACCAGGCGGAATTTCCAGAAAGAGAGGCGGGAGACAAAAAGGGTTACCATTCCACCACGAACAAACGACCCGCAGCGTTACCTCGGGGTAACGTCCGGGTCACCGAGATTATAGCGCTGGATTTTCTCCCACAGATTTTTGCGTGAGATTCCCAGATGTGCCGCGGCGGCGGATTTTTTATACGCGAACTGCTTAAGCACACGCGCAATGTATTCGCGCTCAAACGCGCTCATGGTCTCCTTGAGCGAGGTGCTGTGTTCAAAATCTGGCACGGGAGTCGCCGGCGGGGGAACCTGATCGAGCAGATCCGGGGGGAGGTCATCGGCGAGGATCAACTCACCACTGCTAAGGGCAACCGCACGCTCGATCGCATGTTCCAGCTGGCGGATATTGCCGGGGAACGGACACGCCATCAGAATGCGCAGCGCCTCTTCCGACAGGGTACGCACCGGCTTACCCATACGTTCAGAAAATTTTTCCAGAAACATCTGCGCCAGGGGGACGACATCTTCGCGGCGCTCGCGCAGTGGCGGCACCTCGAGATGGATGACGTTGAGACGATAGAACAGATCTTCCCGGAAAGTGCCGGCGGCGACATCGTCGGAGAGGATGTGGTTGGTGGCGGCAACAATGCGCACATCCACCAGCGCCTCGTTACTCCCTCCCAGGGGCTGGACGGCGCGCTCCTGGATAACCCGCAGGAGTTTGGCCTGCGCCGCCAGCGGCAGATCGCCCACTTCGTCGAGAAACAGGGTGCCACCATGGGCGAGTTCGAACTTCCCCTTGCGATTTTGCGTGGCGCCGGTAAAGGCGCCCTTCACATACCCGAACAGCTCTGATTCGATGAGGTTTTCCGGAAGGGCAGCACAGTTAACTTTTACCAGGGGCGCGTTGCGGCACGGGCTGTGCTGATGGAGAAGATCCACCACGCATTCCTTACCGGTACCGTTTTCCCCGGTTATCAGTACCGTCGAATCAATGCCACCCAGGGAAACCGCCATATCGTGCAGGCGCTTGGCCGCTTCGCTGTGCACCACCAGGCATTTGACTTTGTCCTGATCCGCCGGGACCTTCAGGGACTGATTTTCCGCCTCCAGGCGTTTCTCTTCGGTAACATCGTGGCTTACCAGCAGGGTGCCGAGGTATTCTCCCTCCGGGGATTTTATCGCCGAATAAGAATTGGAAAAGTAGCGTCCCTGGGCCTGGATGATGCGGCTGCCGCTCGAAATACGCCCCTCTTTTAAGCTTTCAATCAATTGGCGCATGCGTTCGTGCATACGCGGCGGATGGATGCTGTAGATGGTTTTGCCGAGAATCCGCTCCGCCTTGACCCGGCGAATCCGCTCGGCTGCAGGGTTACAGATCCGGATCACATCCTCCGCGTCCAGAAACACCACCCCTTCCGCCATCTCCTCAACGATTGAGCGATATATCGACATAAAACCTGTTTCCACGACAGTCCTCCCCGGCACATTATTTATATTTCAGGCGTTACCCGAAGGTAACATGCCCGGAATAGACCCTCAAGCATATTCACCACCGGCGCCTGTTCGCGCTCTCCTCCACACAAACAAGCCCCTAATCCTGCTTTCGGGATGAGGGGCTGATATTTTTCAGAGCTTATCGGAGCGGTATGCTATCTACTCCAGATACTTCTGCTCTGTGTGGTACTCAAGCTGCGCGGCCGCCGCATGCGTTTGGAGCTGAAAATGCCGCACCAGAGCGTTGAGGTTCGCGGCCTGGTTGCGCAGTTCTGCCGAAGCGGCGGCGGTCTGTTCGGCGCTGGCGGTATTCTGCTGGGTCACATCGTCGATCTGTCCCACGCCCACGGTGATCTGCTTGATCCCCTCGGCCTGCTCGGTACTTGCATGGGCGATTTCCGCCACGATATCCGAAGCTTTAACTACCCCGGAGACAATCTTCTCCAGAGATTCGCCGGTCATATTTGCCATGCTCGAACCGGCCTCGGCTTTCTCCATCGCCCCCTGAATAAGGTCTGAAGTCTCGCGTGCCGCCTTCGCGCTGCGTGCCGCAAGGTTCCGCACCTCTTCAGCCACCACCGCAAAGCCCTTGCCGTGCTGACCCGCGCGCGCCGCCTCCACCGCGGCATTGAGGGCGAGAAGATTGGTCTGGAACGCGATTTCGTCAATCACCTTGATGATTTTGGAGATATCGTCACTCGCCTTGACAATCTCTCCCATGGCGCCGTTGAGCTGTTCCATCTGGGTGTTGCCTGCTTCCGCATCGCGCTTCACCGCTTCGGTCAGCTGCTGGGCGGTGCGCGATGAATCGGCATTGTGTTCCGTCTGGCTCGAAAGCTGCTGCAGCGAGCTGTTGATCTCTTCAAGGGAACTCGCCTGCTGGGTTGCGCCCTGGCTAAGCGCCTGACTCGAATCCGCCACCTGGCCGGAGCCACTGTCAATCTGCTCGCTCGCATCCTGGATATCCTGAACAATGCTGCTCAGGTCATCCCCGAGCTTCTTCAGGGCATTGCGCAACACATCTTCGTCATCGCGTGGAATCACCTCTATGCGCAGATCACCCTGAGCGAGTTTCCCCAGGGGCTCGACGATTTCCTCCTGCAGACTGTCGGCGAATTTATCCATTGTGCCAGCCAGAGAGCCGATCTCATCCTTGCGCTGCAGGTTCAAACGCCGCTGCAGATGTCCATCCGCGATCTCTTCGAGCATCTGCGCCGCATCTCCGAGAGGAACGGAGATGCTCCGCGCTATGCGCCACGCCACCACAGCCCCGAGGGCCGCACAGAACATGCACAGCCAGAACAGAACATTGTGCGCCACCGCACTGCCTTTGGTGGTCATATCCTGGAGCTTATCCACTGCATTGCCACATGCCTCTTCGGCCGCTTTTGCAGCCTGCGCCATTTGTGCCGCCTTATCCTGTTGCAGCTGCATTTGCGTAGCATGATCCTCAAAGCTTTCACGATAGCTTTCGATCTCGGCAAGGGTCTGTTGAATAACTTCTACAACCTCATCGTCGTCTATCCCGAAAGAAACATTTTGGATCTGCATACTCATGGCATCGATGCTCGCAAGCACGCGCTCATAAAACTTCTCATCCAGTGAGATGATGTGCTCTTTCTCAAACTTGCGCGCATTCAGGAACATCAGGTTTGCCGTCTGCACCGCATCCAGATGGGACACCATGCTGGATATCGCCACCTCGTATTCGAACATACTTTCAAACGCATTCCGCGCTGCCAGGGTCTGATCCATGCGCTTGGAGAGAAGGTCCTTGAGCTCTTTTGTACGCGCAAAGGTGTTGTTGGAGATATCCTTCATGCTCTCCATCGCTGCGCTGCGCCTCTCACTCAGCTCCACATATTCATCAAAAGCGCGGCGGTATGCCTGGGCCTGCTTCGCCGTGGCATCGAGTTCCGCGTGCAGCTCTTTATCCAGATTCTGCTTTAGCGCAGCAAGGTCGGCATTGAGCTGATCGAGCAGGGCATAGAGATTATCCGTCTGGCGCTGCCTCACCTCCGGATTGTCCGTAGCGGCAAAGCGCAGCTGGGCTGCCAGCGCCTGCTCGAAGAGATTTTCCACCTTGAGAATGGCATCGGCGTTTCTGCCGTTCTCCTGCACCCGCTGCATATTGAAGTCACCCAGCCACCCCACAAACAGGGTCAATCCCAGGATAAACCCGAAAGACAGCATCAATTTCTTTCCGATACTCATGTTTCCTCCTGCTCTCATTAAACAAGTCCGCGCCTGACTGTTCTGTAAATCCGATATATTTGCACAATCCGCCGCGAAACACATCTGTTTTTCGGAGGTATTGTGGTTGTAGAGACGTTGCATGCAACGTCTCTACGGGTGCGATATCAAACGGCGTGCGATGATTGGTCCGATGGTGGTAAATGATACTTGCCCCTCCCCTTAGGTTAAGGGGAGGCTGGGAGGGGTTACGCCTGGCAGGAACATCTCGGCACATAAATTTTGCCAGATGCAGGCATACCCCGCCATCATTCCTGACCAGAATCAATGTCTTCAATCATTCTATGGATCGTCTCCGCCATTGGCTCTACTTTATGCTGGCAGACCCAAAATATTTCTTCTGCATCAATATCGAAATAATGGTGCGAAATGATGTCACGCATCCCCTTTGCGCCTTTCCAGTCTATTTCAGGGTAACGCGAAAACAGCTGCTTGTGCGTTATTTTGTCAATATTTTTAAGGCTTTCACCCGTAGCAATAAGGAGCATGCAGATTGAATCAAGCTTTTCCATTCCCTCAGGGGTATCAGTAAAATAAGCCACACTGTCCACCGGCTCAAAGCGTGCGAGGATTTTACGTAAAGCATTCTCTGTCTGTTGCAGAATGTGCAATAGCAATTCCCTATTGTACATACACTGCTTCTTTCTCGATATTATTCTTCAAAAACGGATTCATATGCTCACGCATACGTACTATGTCAACCGGACAATTCAAGTCCTGCTGCAGGTCCTCTTTTATATGCACCACAATATATGGATCAGGTACTTTGATCTTCACCACAATATCCACATCACTACCGTCATGGGCCTGGCCACGGGCATAGGAGCCAAAGAATCCGAGTTTTTCGATTCCGTATTTATCCGCATTGCGGTGTTTATAGTCACGCAGTTTGCGTAACAGGGTTTCTCTGTTCATTGCAGCACCCATTGGTTAATGGAATAGGATGATGGTTCTTTTGAGATTAGCACGAAATTAAATGTGCACACAAAAATCAATCAAAGAATTCTTGAAAATATTCCGGAGATATACGTGATGCTTTCGCAAAAAATCATAAGATGGCTAAGCAAAAATTTCGTCCTACAAGGCCTGGTGGGTTTTCAGGGGCGAAGGCATACATCTGGTATGTCGAGGTCCTGAAAAAACGCCGTAACGCCGTAGGGCGGACTTTTGCGACGCCATCATACGTGCCTGCTTTAGGATGTGGTAAAGGGTTGAACGTTTAATGGGGCGATGTGCAGGCACGGTTAATTTCAGGGTCTCGTCACGTGTTTGCTTTTGCAGGCGAATATGACTGCCCCGTTGCCGAAATACAACCCAGCCATCCCGGCGTAAGGCTGAAATCACCCTGTCAAACGAGAGGCTTGGAACTTTAGTCATAGGGCAATTTCGGTCACTTCAGCACTTGAACCAAAGGTAATATCGTCATCTACCGGCTCCAGGTACAGCTCAATGGCCTCTTTGATGTTATCCAGCGCCTCTGTGCGTGAATCCCCCTCACTGATGCAACCCGGCAGAGCAGGCACGAATGCGGTATAGCCACCTTCTTCACTTGGCTCTAAAATTATTTGAAATTTCATGCACGAATCCCCTTTCCAATTTTAACGTTTCAAACAGCTTAGAAGAACCACGCCGAGCTCTGCTCAGGTCGAGATAATTCACTACATCTTCGCCTGCATCAAATTTACGTTCAAAATCCTTTGCTTTCATATAGATCCGCCTCCATTAACCACCAATATATTATGGCATAGAGGCAATGGTTTGCAAGACTGATGCGGTCACCAGCCTGGAATTGAGACGTTGCATGCAACGTCTCTACAGGTGCGATATCGGTCGTCATCCTAGATATGGTCCGCGGCATACATTTAAATGAAAATAAGGATGTAGGGACGCATTGCACGCGCCCTTGTAGCGGACAGCAACGAACGACCAGGGCGCATGCAATGCGCCCCTACGGGTGGTTTGCGGATGTCTGTTGCGAGTCAATCAAGGGTGCCATATGACGCCAGGTAGGGAAAACGTTTGATGTTTATACGTCGGGTATTTTCACCGACCTTTTTCCAGGCTTCCGGTGCATTCCGGATATGGCGGGTTGTGGCAATAAATGTTGAATAAAACTTATCTCCCAGCCCTTCCTGTTGCTGGTTATAATAGCTTATAGCTTCTTCCAACTCTGCATCTGCCGGAGGAAGGAGGACAACCTTCATGATTCAATTCTTGCACGTATTTGCTCAAGTTCGATGCTTTCTATCTCCCCCTGCTTATAGGATTTATAGCGTTTTTCCGACTCTGCAACCCAGGCTTGTTCAATTTCAGGGTCGGGCTGGTCAAGGCTATCAAACAAAGACTCAATGAGGTGTATTCGCTCGTCTCTGTCGAGCTTCAGAGCATTCTTTTCAATATCTTCAGCGAGCATTGGCACCTCCTGAGAAATCGGCCGTTTCAAATAATTCACGCTTTACGCAATCCCAGTCTTCGAACGCCATGGAACCTTCACGGACACATTTTTCACGTTCTTCCAGCACCTCGCGATGCCAGTCGGGCGACGGGAATCTTTCCGCTGAACGCTGGAGGTCTTCCCAAAGCATCTCCATCGCCTGTAATTTTTCCGCCAGGTTCATTTTATGCAGAGGTAAATCAAAAGGCATCTGAAGCTCCGTATTTTCGAGGCGGGTGATTAGTCACATTCCCAAATATATCCACTTTCAAGCTGATATTCAATAATTGAGAAACGCAGTATGGGTTTAATTATCGGAATGCATGACGCCATGCCGCGATGAGATTTGGCGGGCCGCGAACGCATATCGATCAATCAACCCGCCATACATCCGCAAACGCATAGTGGTTGTAGAGACGTTGCAGGCAAGGACATATCATCCTTTATGCCATAAATAATTCTTATTTATCCGCTATTGGCACGATATCTCCAATATCCCGGTTCGCGATGGAGATTCATGACTGCAAGAACAAATATGCCTTCCTGTTCTATTGAATACAAAACAGCATACGGGAAACGCCGCACAAATGATCTTCTAACCTTCCCATCCAATATTCCCCAGGCTTGAGGAAATGCGAGCGTCCGCTTTATTGTTGTATAGACCTCCACAGCAAAATCGTGACCAAGTCCTGGATCTATATCTTCGTAATAGTCTATGGCATGATTTAACTCTGCTTCTGCTTCGGGGTGAAAGGAAAAGATCATCTACCCAATCGATCCCATATTTTTTCAAAAACTTCTTCACCGGAAACAGCCGTAACGCGTCCTGATCTTAACTCATCCAGACGCCTCCCTGCTTCACTGGCCCATTTCTTATCATTTTCCGATTCAAGTCGGTTCAAGCTGCGCAGAAGGGAGTCAACAACGTGGGCCCTTTCTTCAACGGGAAGGGATACAGCCTGATCTATCAACTCTTTCGTGTTCATTATGGCCCCCATTGGTTAATCGAATAGGATGATGGTATTTTTGAGAGTAGCACGAAATTGAATATGCGCAAATAAGGAGATGGGGCGGTAAGGTGGTTGTAGAGACGTTGCATGCAACGTCTCTACGGTGAAAACACCCCACAACGTCCGATGTATAATCCAATTGGTAGCAAATGATGCCACCAGATCCAGATGTAGGGGCGCATTGCATGCGCCCTTGTAACGGGCAGCAACTAACGACCAGGGCGCATGCAATGCGCCCCTACACCGAATTTACGCAATTGTTGCCATGTTTCGCGGCGCCGGTAGGGTGCGCACCTGCCACATAAATCTACCCCAAACACATACACCCCAGGGTGAATATGCTCTCAACCCGGGGCTAATCTGAACTGGTTTTGGTGCGTTGCGTTCCTAGCCTTCGGTATCTACAATATTCCCGCGCAGGTCACTGAGGCGCTGGGTCAGGTTCATCAGCTCTTCCGGGGGTATCTGGCGGATCACCTCGTCGGTTTCGCGGTCCACCACTTTTACCACCAGTTGCTGGGCTTCCTGGTCGTTTTCAAAACGCACACTGTACATGCCTTCCTCGGTCAGGGATTTAATCTGACTCAGCAGCTCTTCAGGTTGAACCTTATTCGCGCTTTGCTCTGCCTGCGGCTCGGGGTTTTCCTGCTGTTGCTTGCGATGGGTATCGAGTTGCTCGGGCGCTTGCGACATCTTCTGCAGGGTGTTGCCTGCTATGTTTGCTGCATCTACTCGCATGGGATTTACCTCCTTCCTGGGGTGTTGCTCTGATTTTTGTGCCTGGGGTGGGGTATCGAATCGGGGGTTTGCGTCGCGAACAAGGGCGCATGCAATGCGCCCCTACGGGCGCATTGCATATGTATGTTGCGTATCAACCACCAATGGTGCGATGCATCGTGTAGGGGCGCAAAATTTTTCGCCCCTACCATGAATGATGCGATTGGTTCCTGTTTCGCACCTATTGCGATGCCAGCGTAGGGGCACGGCAAGCCGTGCCCCTACATTCAGGCGTTTACGTAGGATTTAAATATCCATCCTACATCAGATCAGAGGTTAAAATTAACCCAAGAGGCTCAGGGCCAGCTGCGGTGCCTGGTTGGCCTGGGCGAGGATGGATACACCAGCCTGCTGCAGAATGTTGTTCTTGGTCATGGCTGAGGTCTCCTGCGCGATATCCGCATCGAGGATACGACTACGTGCGGCAGTGAGGTTCTCAGATACGTTCTGCAGGTTGGCGATGGTGCTTTCGAAGCGGTTCTGTACCGCACCGAGGCTACCACGCTGATTGTCAATAAAAGCAATCGCACCATCAATGGTATTCAACGCATCGTTAGCCCCTGTCTGAGAGGAGATATCAATAGAAGCTACGCTAGACAATGAAGAAGAGGTATCAGCAAAAACAGTAGTGGCAGTATCAGTAGAGAAACTCTCGTCAGAGTTTAACGTAACTGCGCCGCCGACAACACCTGAAGCGTTTCCGCCCTCAGACAAACTTACTGCGACCCCACTTCCACCTGTCAATGCCAGCACACTAGTAGCAGTATCTGAAACGAGCGTGTCGATAGCTATGTCTGCGCCACCTTCATGTACTAGAGAAACGGTGCCACCATCTGCAGTCGCAGTAATGCCAGTAGTAGCTGAAGCCGCATTAATTGCTTCGGCAACCCCGCTCAAATCACCGGTATTTGAAACATTTACAGATATAGCTGCACTCGCATCACCAGTAAGGTTGAATGAATAGTTCTCAGCATCGCTTACTGTAAATGACGCTACTGTACGTGCCTCTGCGGTTACACCTGTTTCACCAGTTACAGCATTAACTGCAGAAGCAATGGCTTTAGCTGATGAATTAGCAGGAGCATCAATTGTTGCAGAGCCGAGCGCACCGGTAATATTGTGGCCACTCAAAGCATCAGCCCCATTATCAGTTGACCCGGCAGTTGCTGCAGTCATGGTGCCGGCACCCACGGTGTGATTACCTATGTGGTCGGCGCGGGCGTTACCCATAGAAAAACTAATGGTTTCGTTGGCATTGGCACCAACCTGAAATTTTTGGGCAGAAAATGACCCATCAAACAGTTGCTTGCCGTTAAAATTAGTAGTATCGGCAATCCTGTTAAGTTCAGACTGAAGTTGAACAACTTCTTTTTGCAGAGAAGCCCGGTCAGAGGCACTGTTTGAGTCGTTGGCAGACTGAACCGCGAGTTCACGCATACGCTGCAGCAGGTTAGTGCTCTCCTGCAAGGCACCTTCAGCAGTCTGGGCGAGGGAGATACCGTCGTTTGCATTACGCACCGCCTGGTTCAGGCCCCTGATCTGCGAGGTCATCCGGTCAGAAATAGCCAGACCCGCAGCGTCGTCCTTGGCGGAGTTGATACGCAGACCGGATGAAAGGCGCTGCATTGACTGGTTGAGATCCGCCTGGGAAGAACCGAGATTCCGCTGGGCGTTAAGGGATGCGACGTTGGTATTAATTGTTAATGCCATGATGTTTCCTCCATGATTTTGAGTGTCGGGCTTCCGTGCCCTGTGGTTTGGGTGGGCAAATGTTTATTTGCCCGTGTGGTTGGGCGAAAGATTTTTCGCCCCTACATTTTGTACAATGTTGCGGGGATACATATTTTTCCGTGCGTTCCGGCCCCCTTTCCATGTGCGTGATTTCCCCTATGGTCTGCTATTCGGCAGGTTTTTCAGGATGGTTTAGGAAAAAATTTATTTTTTTTGGTTTTGTTTTTTGGGTGGGGGATGCGGTGCGGATGTATGGTGCGTATCATCCACCATGGTGCGATGCATCGTGTAGGGGCAACCCCCCGTGTTTGCCCTGTTCCAACGCCGCAGATACGCCAACGATGGGAAGGGCAGGCACAGGGGCCTGCCCCTACGGCAAATACAAGGAATTTGTCGCTGCCTGACGTGGTTCACCGCTTGAAAGTCGTTGACAACCAGGCGTTATGCCGACGGTGTCAAACACCACAATTGGCCACCATTCAACAAAAAATTGTGGCAACGCAACTACTACGAACACATCATCCGCAATGAGGAGGATCTGCGCGATATCCGCGATTACATTCAAAACAACCCGCTGCGCTGGGCGGAGGATGATCTGCATCCGTAGGCGAAATTGCGCAGGGACTACGATGACAAACGGACAACCCTATCTGCGCCCCCACAGACTGGAAACCGGGGCAGCCCATATTCTGTCTCCAAGAGGCACTACGTCTGAGCCATCGTAAAATAATATCCCCATTTTGAATTTATTTCCGGCAATCCCGG
>JBNGCY010000070.1:0-11824 GCA_049975505.1 Desulfuromonadaceae bacterium
GCCGCGGATCTGGTTACCGAGATGCGTTTGATTAAACACTACTATGATACAGGCACGCCGGCACGGGTCGGCATTGAGTCCTGAAACCATCCATACTTGCTGAAGCTCGATCTCAGCGACCACTGAAAGGAATATGCTGTATGTCAAAAAAGCCCACAATGGCCGACTGGGAAGCCAAGGCCAGGAAGGAAAAAAAGACAGATGATCTTTCCAACTTCAAATGGGATACCCCCGAGGGGATCACAGTAAAACCGCTCTACACCGAAGAGGACACCGCGAACCTTGAACATCTGGGCACCCTCCCCGGTCTGCCTCCATTCCTGCGTGGGCCCGTGGCCACCATGTACGCCGGGCGCCCCTGGACCGTACGCCAGTATGCCGGGTTCTCCACCGCCGAAGAGTCCAACGCCTTTTACAAGCGCAATCTCGCCGCCGGACAGCAGGGCCTGTCCGTAGCGTTTGACCTCGCCACGCATCGCGGCTACGATTCCGACCATCCGCGCGTTGTCGGTGATGTAGGCAAAGCCGGGGTAGCCATCGACTCGGTTGAGGATATGAAGATCCTCTTTGACGAGATTCCGCTGGACAAGGTGTCAGTGTCCATGACCATGAACGGCGCGGTTCTGCCCATCATGGCCAACTACATTGTCGCCGCCGAAGAGCAGGGGGTGAGCCAGGAGCAGCTCGCGGGCACCATTCAGAACGACATCCTCAAAGAATTCATGGTGCGCAACACCTATATCTATCCCCCCGAACCATCGATGCGCATTGTCTCCGACATCATCGCCTACACCAGCGAATACATGCCGAGGTTCAACTCCATCTCCATCTCCGGCTACCACATTCAAGAGGCCGGAGCCAACAACGCTCAGGAGCTCGCGTTCACCCTCGCCGACGGGCTCGAATATGTAAAAGCCGCCCTCGCCCGCGGTCTCGACATTGACTCCTTCGCCCCGCGCCTGTCGTTCTTTTTTGCCATCGGCATGAACTTTTTCATGGAAGCCGCGAAGCTGCGCGCTGCGCGCTTTTTGTGGTCAGAACTGATGGATCAGTTCAACCCCAAAAATCCGAAATCCAAGAGTCTGCGCACCCACTGTCAAACTTCCGGCTGGAGCCTCACCGAGCAGGATCCGTACAACAACGTGGTACGCACCACCCTCGAAGCCCTGGCTGCAGTTCTGGGGGGAACCCAGTCCCTGCACACCAACGCCCTCGACGAGGCTATCGCCCTGCCTACGGATCACTCCGCACGCATCGCGCGCAATACCCAACTCATCATTCAGGAGGAAACCGGCATCACCAATGTGGTGGATCCTCTGGCCGGATCATACTATGTTGAATCCCTGACTGCGGAACTGATCAAGGAAGCGCGCAAACTTCTGGAGGAGATCGAAGAGCTCGGCGGCATGACCGCGGCGATTGAGTCCGGAATGCCCAAACTGCGCATTGAGGAGTCCGCCGCGAAAAAACAGGCCTCCATCGACAGCGGGCGTGAGGTTATTGTCGGGGTAAACAAGTATCAGCTCAAGGATGAAGACCCCATTGATGCACTGAGTATCGACAACACCGCGGTGCGCAATTCCCAGATCAAGCGTCTCGAGAAAGTGCGCTCCTCCCGCGATGAACAGGCATGCCAGGCGGCGCTGGATGCGATAACCGCGGCCTGCAGTGACAACAAGGAGAACCTCCTGGGTCTGTGCGTCGAAGCCGCGCGCCAGCGAGCCACCGTGGGGGAGATCTCCGATGCCATGGAGAAGGTCTTCGGACGCCACAAGGCGGAAATCAAACTCGTATCAGGAGCATATGCATCTGTGTGTGACACTGACGAAAATTTCACCAGGCTGAAACAGAAGGTTGATGCATTCAACGCCGAAGAGGGACGCCGCCCGCGTATTCTCATCGCCAAAATGGGACAGGACGGGCATGACCGCGGCGCCAAGGTTGTCGCAAGTGCGTATGCGGATATCGGTTTTGACGTAGATGTCGGCCCCTTGTTCCAGACTCCGGAGGAAGCCGCAAAGATGGCGGTAGAAAACGATGTCCACGCGGTAGGCGTATCCAGCCTTGCCGCCGGACACATGACCCTGGTGCCGCAACTGGCGCAGGAGCTGAAGAAACTCGGGGGCGAAGATATCGTCATCGTCTGCGGCGGGGTTATCCCGCGGCAGGATTACGATGCCCTCTACCAGGCAGGGGCTTCATGCATCTTCGGCCCCGGTACCCCCATCGTGAAATCCGGCCTCGAAACCCTGGAGGCAATTGAGAAGAAACGCAACGCGTAAAACATTAGTAAATTGCTGTTTTAACGGGTGTAACGCTGTATGCCCCCGGATTCTCCCCTTCCCCCTTGATGGGGGAAGGTTGGGATGGGGGTGTTGCACTCGCAAGGATGCCCTGAAGGGCATTATCCCCACCCTGACCCTCCCCTGTCAAAAGGGGAGGGAATCCCCGGTTACACATCGGGGTGGATTTAGAACCTCTTCCCAGGGCGCAAGAGCAATCCAACCCTTTGCATCCATCTTAAACTCTCCAAGGTCTATCCATGCAAACCGATAAAATTATCTCCGGCATCAGAGAAGGCAAACTGCGCGCCCTTGCGAAAGGGATCACTCTGATCGAAAGCCGCAAGCCCGAACATATCGCCGAGGCGACCGAGGTTCTCGAAGCACTGTTGCCGCGCACCGGCAAATCTCTGCGCATCGGCATCTCCGGCGTGCCGGGTGTGGGCAAAAGTACCTTCATCGAAGCGTTCGGCCTCAACCTCGTGCGTCAGGGCCACCGGGTAGCAGTGCTGGCGGTGGATCCATCTTCACAAATTTCCGGCGGCAGCATCCTCGGTGACAAAACCCGCATGGAGCAGCTCGCGCGCGAAGAAAACGCCTTCATCCGCCCCTCTCCTGCCGGGGAGACCCTGGGCGGGGTGGCGCGCAAAACGCGCGAGACCATGCTGTTGTGCGAAGCGGCCGGCTACGACATCATCATTGTGGAAACCGTGGGGGTGGGGCAGTCGGAAATTGCGGTGGCGGCCATGGTGGATGTGTTTGTTCTCCTCCAGCTCGCCGGGGCCGGAGACGAGTTGCAGGGGATCAAAAAAGGAGTGATGGAGATAGCCGACGCCATTGTAATCAACAAAGCCGACGGAAGCAACAAACCCGCGGCTGAACTCGCGCGCCAACAGTACCTCAACGCTCTGCACATCATGCGTCCCAAGAGCCCCAACTGGACGGTACCCGTGCTCACCTGCAGCGCCCTGCACAACAGTGGCATCGATGCCATCTGGGAAACTCTGGAGGAATACCGCTCCTGCATGCACAACAGCGGTGAATTTGAGAAAAAACGTCGCCAGCAGGCACGTGAGTGGATGTGGTCACTGGTGCAGGATGATCTGAAAGAGCTGTTTATCCACGATAAAAACGTCGCCCCCCTTCTGCCCCAGGTGGAACGGAGCGTCATCGAGGGGAAAACCACCCCCAGCGCTGCGAGCAGACGGCTGCTGGAACGCTTCCGGCGTCACTGACCCCTGCTTTTCTGTTTTCAAGCGATCCTGCCCTCAGTTTTCCCTTTTTCACTTCCTCCTGCTGCAGCCACCCGGGCGCATACATCGGTGCGCCCTTCTAATTATGGAAGAGCATAATGGCATGCGCTTCAGTTCATGGCCGCGCCTATTGACTTTACACGCGCCAGTGCTTATCCTTACGCCGTTTAAATCCCTTCTATATTGAGGAAACTGTGAATATTACACGAGGTTCAGACGGCGCACCCTTCAGACAACCCTGTGGACTAAGTCTGTGGCCGAGCGAAATGCAGCGCCCGGATTTCCACATTGAACCCGGATACTACTATACCCAGTTGGAAGAATGCGAAGGCGCGTTCCGGTTTATCGTTCTAACCGATATAGACACCCTCCCGTCTCTGCTGCGCGACTGCAGCACCCTGGTTTCAGACGAGAGCTTCTTTATCCTCGAATACTATCCGGATGAAATCGAAGGGGGGAGCGATGACAGCCAGATCGAACCCACGGTATTCTACTCCCCCTATCTGCCCACGGCCGAAATTCTGGAGATGCTTGAGCCCTACTTAAGCCGCCTGATTCACGATGGCTTTGTCGGTTTCGGTCTTGCCAACAACCGCCTCGGGGCGGAGATATTCTACTCCGAAGAGAAAGCGCTCACCTTTTTTACCGCCAATCACATCCGCACCATGGATATTCTGAATCGCTACGACCTGCGCCATCGTGACGAAATCCTGTTCCCGGCGGATTTCGCCCACAACCATCTGGCGCTGTGCAGTGTTCCGGAGGCGGATCTGCCTCCCGAACTGCGCCATTTCAAGCGCAACGAACTCGACTATATCAACTACTGCGATGAACTGGTGGAGATGTTTTTCATGACCGCCACCAGCGATACGGATAATTTCTTTCTCTCAGCCGCGGAACAGGATCAGATAGCGCAGATCATGCTCAGACAGCAGGAGATCGAATGGGACGAGGATGAGGAGTTTGTCAATCTCCTGCTCGACTGGAAGGACTTTGTCGAAGTGTGCACACAGGGGTTTGACGCTGGATTGAGCGAATACCTTGAAGGCTTGAAAATCCGCGACTGCATTGCCGGGGTCTGTGCTCAGAGCAACAGTCAGTTGCGGCATAAACTTCTGCAGTACATTGCCGACGCGGATAAAACATTTAAACACATGCTCACCGACACCGGGAAATGCCCGTTTCAGACCAGATGTGCCAAACATCCGCGGAATCTAAATTTCTGGCACTGGGGGATACCACGCAAATACGGGGTGGAGATGCGGCGGGATCTGATCCGTATCGGCTGGTATAAGAACTGTCCATGATTTTACTCTTAAGCGCTGTAGCACAGGAGAATGCATACCTGCGCGCACAGCTTTTCAACCCGGCAACCTGCACCTGCGGGCCATTTGAATATCAGCGTGGCACCCTCAGCGCTCACTCTGTCGCCATAGCCACCTGCGGGATCGGCATGGCTAACGCGGCCGCGGTCAGTGCCTTGCTTCTGGAGCATCTCAAGCCTGAGGCCCTGGTCATGTGCGGCTGCGCAGGAGCTTATCCTCCAGGCGGGCTTAACCCCGGAGACCTGGCCCTTGCAGAAGGTGAAATCTATGCCGATACCGGCGCAGTAACCCCTGAGGGTTTTCTCTCCATGCGCGCGCTCAACCTTCCGCTTTTTAGTTGTAAGGATACACATCTGTACAACCGTTTTCCGGCTTCGGAGCACTTGAAAACCCACGCAGCGCAGATTCTGACGCTGTTTGCGCAGCAGAACAGCTGCGCCTTTGCCGCTGGTGATTTTGCCACCGTGGCCGCATGCAGCGGTACCGACAGGCGCGCAGAGGCGCTGCATTGCGCCACCCACGCCATCTGTGAAAACATGGAAGGCGCGGCAGTGGCACACATGTGCGCTATGTTTGGGGTTCCATTTCTGGAAATCCGCGCTGTATCCAATATGGCGGAAAATCGCGACATCAGGAGTTGGATTCTTGACAAGGCCATGCAGCGCGCACAGGAGGCTCTGCTCTTCTGGTTACGCCACACAACACCGCAATTTTTCATCCTGCAGGAGGAACCATGTCACACACCCTGACCCTGGGATACTCACCCTGCCCCAACGATACCTTCATCTTTGCCGCCCTGGTTCACAATCAGGTGCCGTGCGGCGGGCTGAACTTTCAGGAACGCCTCGAAGATGTGGAAACCCTGAACCGCCTCGCCCTCGAAGCAACCCTTGACCTCACCAAGATCTCCTATCACGCCTTCGGCCTCGTGCGCGAACACTACACCCTTTTGCGCTCCGGCAGCGCCCTGGGGCGGGGTTGCGGGCCGCTGGTGGTGGCACCGGACCCCGTAGATATGGCGGATTTACACAATAAAACCGTGCTCATCCCCGGAGAGATGACCACGGCCAGCCTTTTGCTCCAGCTGTGCGAAAGCGACATCGGCACCCTGCGCTCTCTTCCATTTCATGAGATTATGCCCGCTCTGCAGCGGGGTGAAGCGGATGCGGGCGTGATTATTCATGAATCGCGCTTTACCTTCGCCGAGTACGCTTTGCATCAGGTGATCGATCTGGGGCAATGGTGGGAGGAAACCACCGGCCTGCCTATTCCCCTCGGGGGGATTCTGGCACGCCGCGACCTTGACCCGGAAGTGGTCGCGCGGGTGGAACAGGGGATCAGGGCGAGCCTGGAGTTTGCGCGTCAGCACCCGGATCATGTTGCGGAGTATATCCGTACCCATGCCCAGGAGCTGTCGGAAGAGGTAACCGCCAGACACATCGGTCTCTACGTCAACGATTTCTCCCTCGACCTCGGTCCCGAGGGGGAGCACGCGGTGCGCTATCTGCTCCAGCGGGCTGAAGAGCAAGGTATCATCCCGACGTGCGACAAACCACTATTTGCACTTTAAAAGTAAATCCAATATGATAGCGCGTTCATGTAGTCATCATCCGTAACTGTTCAGTAAGGCCTTGTGGCACCCATTCCAAGGGATACTTTGCGCCGTCCATGGCCGTTCGACTGTCGCCGTCCATGGCGACAGACGCCCTTTCCATGGGTTCCACAAGTCCCTACCGCTAAGGGTTGTGAATAGTTACCATCAACCAAGCATACAGGAGATTTGCATAGCATGAAGAAAGACATCCTCGAAAAAGGCGCCATAATCCAGCGCGACAAGGAAACCTATGCCGTTGCCCCGCATATTCCCGGGGGAATTACCAATCCCGACCAGTTGCGCAAGATTGCCAACGTGGCGGAAAAATTCAACGCCAAAGCGTTAAAGCTCACCAGCGCGCAGCGCATCGCTATTGTAGGGCTCGAAGAGGAACAGCTCGATCAGATCTGGGAGGAACTCGATGAACCCGCCGGGGCCGCTATCGGCATGTGTGTGCGCTCGGTCAAGGTCTGCCCCGGCACCACCTTCTGCAAGCGCGGGCAACAGGATTCAGTCAGCCTGGGGCTGGAATTCGACAAACGCTATCACGGCAGGGAACTGCCATGGAAGTTCAAGATGGGGGTGTCCGGATGCGCCAACGACTGCTCCGAAGTATGTATCAAGGATGTCGGCCTCATTGGCACACCCAAAGGCTGGAAGGTGATGGTGGGTGGCAACGGCGGGGCCGGAGCGCGTCTTTCAGGTCTGCTCGCTGATCAGCTCGACGACGAGCAGGCCATGGAACTTGTCGATAAGGTGGTGGAATGGTTTGTAAAAAACAACCGCAAGGGCCGCCTGGGCAAGTTTGTGAATGAAATGGGGTTCGAAACATTTAAACAAGAGATCATGGGCAGCAAATAGAGAAACTGCAGGCTCCGTCTCTACATATCCGGCATCATCCAGGGCACGCCACAATCGGCGTGCCCTTTTCTTCAGGCTGCGTGGGTATCCGGCAGGATCATGCTGAATATCTGCCATCCGGCTCCCGGTTCAAAGAGTTTATCCACACTGAAAAGACGCAGATTCCTGCGCGGGTCAATGGCAAACAGAGGGATCGCGAAATTGCCGTGCTGCTGTTTCCACTGCGCGTAGGTGTAGTTTTCCGTGAGTTTGGTGGAATGAATCTCCGCCCCGTGATCGAGCATCTCTTTCAGGGTTGAGTAGGTCACATCCTCACCGAAGAGGATGGTGCCGCGTGAATAGTTGAATTCGCCACTGCGGGACTGGCCTCGGGGAATTTTATTCTGAATACGAAAGATGTTCTCCACTCCCAGATCCACGCGATAGTGCATTGCCGCTCCCATGTTGAGCTCCTCGTGAGGGGAAAGAGCCAGCATCCGCCCCAGCCCCACCATATCCAGATGCCGATCGGAATGTTCCGAAATTGGATTACCAAAATAGGTGGGCAACCCTTCCATGCGCGCCTTGGAGGTGTACTCCCAGCTCGAATCCGCGAGTTTGACCCGGAAACCCGCCTCCTGAAGGGCAAGACCGATGGTGCGCGCCACCGGATTGGCGCCGATAATCAGGCACCCGCGCGGCTCCGGCTCCGCCACTCCGAGCCACTTGGCTATCGGGCGCGCGGTAGCGCTCTGGAGCAGAACCGTACCGATAATCACCATAAAGGTCAGGGGCACCAGTTTGCTCGCATCGGCAAAGCCCACCTGTTCGAGTTGCATGGCAAACAGGGCTGAAACCGCGGCGGCGACTATGCCCCGCGGGGCTATCCAGGCGAGAAGGTGGCGCTCCGGCCAGGTGAGATTTGACCCCGCAGCCGAGACCATGACGTTGAGGGGACGCGCCAGAAACTGAATCCCCACAAGAATGAACACCGCCGGCCACCCCAGGGAGGTGAAGTCGGCAAAATCCAGGCGCGAGGCAAGGATAATGAAAAGCAGGGAGATCAGCAGGATACTCAGACTCTCCTTAAAGTCGAGAATCTCCTCCATATCCACATTGGGCATATTGGCGAGCCACATCCCCATCACCGTTACCGTTACCAGCCCGGATTCCGCCTGAATCAGATTGGAAACCGCGAAAGTACCGAACACCAGCGCCAGCGCAGTGACATTGTGAAGGAATTCAGGCAGAAGATGGTGGCGCAGCACCAGACCGAAAGCGTAACCACCTGCAATGCCGATGACAAACCCCACCAGAACAATGAGACCGAAGGATGCAAGGGTGTGCCCCAGGGCTGTTTCGCCGCCGCCGGCAATGATGAATTCATACACCAGAACCGCAAGAGAGGCTCCGATGGGATCGATGACAATCCCCTCCCAGCGCAGAATATTGGAAACGGCCTGGGTAGGGCGCACGGTACGCAGCATGGGAGCAATTACCGTGGGGCCGGTCACTACGGAGATGGCCCCGAACAGAAGGCTGATCTCCCAGCTCAGGCCGAGGATAAACCGGGTCAGAAGGGTGGTTATGCCCCAGGTGGTGAGCATCCCGATAGAGACCATGTTGCGCACCACCTTCTGCATCCCCCCGAGTTCGCGGTATTTAAGGGTAAGGCTGCCCTCAAACAGAATCACCGCAACCGACAGGGACACAAAGGGAAAAAGCAGATCGCCGAGAATCTCATCGGGGGAGACCAGTTGCAACATGGGGCCGGCAATAAGCCCTGCAAGAAGGAGAAAAATAATTGCCGGCAGTTTCACCCGCCACGCCAGCCACTGACACAGGCTGCTGACCACAAACACCGCAGCGAACATTGCCACCAGGGTTTCGACCGAACCATGTTCCATTGCATATCTCCATTTCATGTAACTATTCACCACCGCTACCGGTGAGGGCTTGTGGCACTCATGGAAAGGGCGACTGTCGCCATGGACGGCGACAGACGTGTCCCTTGGAATGGATACTACAAGGCCTTATTGAACAGTTACCAACCCATTTAAATAAATCCCAGGGTACGGAGGATAAATAACCCCAGGGTAGTGGAAAACAGCGAACCGATGGCGGTTGCCGCGATAATAGCCGCGGCCAGGTGGTGACTTCCCCCCAGAGCCAGAGTCATGGGATAGCTTGCTGCAGCCGTGGGCGCGGAACTCATGAGATACAGAATCCCCAGGGCTTCACCGCGCAGTCCCAGAACTATTCCACCCAGGGTGATCCCGAGAGGAACCACAATCAGTTTAGCCAGGGTTGCCGCATACAGCGGACGTGAAGTGGTGAATTCCCGTACCCGGATCGAAGCTCCGGCGCACACCAGGGCGAGGGGCAGGGTCATCTGGGCCAGATATTCCCCCGTATCCAGAACCACTCGCGGAACCCCCACGCCGCTTAACGAGATCGCCACTCCGGCGGCAATGGAGATAATCAGAGGATTTTTCCCGATGCTGCCCAACAGCGGCAAGATCCGGGTACGTATCGTGGTTGCGTCCATGCGCGCCGCGCTCTGATGCCGGGTCAGGGTAATAACCGCAAGAATATTGTACAGGGTCGTCATTACCGCCAGATAGATCGAAGCCGGGGCCACGACCGAATCCCCGAAAGCACTGAAACAGTAAGCCAGTCCGACAATCCCCATGTTACCGCGAAACGCCCCCTGGACAAAGACCCCGCGTTCATGCGGATCCTGCAGATGACGCTGCGCCTCACGTTCGAGAAGAACAAAAACCGCAATGGTGGCAAGCAGAGCATACCCCACCAGCAACCAAGGAAGATCGCGCTGAAAATCGGTCTCCACCAGTTTCACAAACAGCAGACACGGCAGGGTAACCTTGAATACCAGATCGGAGCCGGTGCGCGCGAAGCTGTCACTGATGATCTGCATGCGCTTGAAAGCCACCCCCGCCATGATGATGAAAAATACGGGGGCGGTGATCAGAAACGCAAATTCAAGGGCGGCGAGCATCAGGTCTCTCTTTTCTGCACTGTAAACATAAAGTGTTGTATTTACAGGTCTGTTCAGTGATTTAATTCAGACATACAGTGAACAAAACTACTTGAGTTGTTTCCGCGCATGGTGCAGGGCATCTTTAATCACCTCTTCGAGACAGGGATGATAAAAAGGCATCTCCAGCATCCCCGCCACCGTGGCTCTGTACTCGATGGCGAGTGCCAGGGTGTGGGCCATGTGCTCGGCACCGCGTCCGAAGATTTCGGCACCGAGGATCCGTCCGTCCGTTTTGGCGGCATAGATCTGGAGCATGCCCCGGTCGTCGTTGTAGATCGCGTGGCGCGACCCTTCACTCATGGCAACCTTCCCGATTACGATCTCTTCCGGATTCAGCTCATTGTAGGGCGTCCCCACCGTTGCCATCTGCGGATCGGTGTAGTAGATCCCCAGGGGGACGGCGCGTTTTCCCTCTTTGGCTCCGGACGGAACCAGCGCACTGTCACCGGCAATACGTCCTTCAATATACGCCTCATGCCACAGAGGAAGGTCTTCGGTCACGTCCCCGGCCACGTAGATATGGCTCTCACCGCAGCGCATGGTGAGCGGATCGTAACGGGGCAGGCCGCGCTTATCGAGCTCAAGGCCGCTGTTTTCCAGATTCATGCTGCGCAGGTTTGATTCGCGCCCACTCGCCACCAGGACGCGCTCACAGGTATGGGTAACCACTTCACCGGTATCACGCTCGAATTTGAGTTCAAATCCATCTGAGGTTTTGCGCGCGGCGACAAATTCGCCCCGGGGAACGATGTTGAGCTCCCTATCCAGCATGGTCATGGTCTCTTTTTGCATATCCGGATGTTTGAACCCGCCGATACGCCCGCTGTGACCAAACATCGTGGTCTTGACCCCGAGGCGGTGAAACGCCTGCCCCAGCTCCAGAGCGATAACCCCCAGCCCCGCAACCGCGATGGATTCGGGGAGGTCGTCGAGCTCGAAAATGGTATCACTGCTGTCCAATTCATCCTTAATCGCTTCGAAAGGACCATGAAACGCCGGAGTGGAACCACACGCAAGGATGATCTTCTGCGCTTTTATCTGCAGGTCATCACCCACCTGGAGTGTGTGAGGGTCGACAAAGACCGCCTTGCCCTCGAGTTTGTATTTTTCAGGGATCTTCTCCACACTTTTGAGCACCCCGCCGACAAAGCGCTCGGCGCGATCCTTCTTCAGGCGTTCAAACACGCGCCTGCCGTCCACGCTGTAGCTGCCGTTGATGCCGAAAAAAGCACCTTCATCAATCTCATGCGCAATATCCGCCGCAGCTATGAGCATCTTGCTCGGCATGCACCCCACGCGCGCGCAGGTGGTGCCGTAGGGACCGTGCTGAATCAACACCAGGCTGTCACTTTTGCGCCGGATGCGGCTGTAGGCTCCCAGCCCGGCGGTTCCCACTCCTACAATGGCGTATTCAACTTCACGTATCTGCATATATTTCCTCCTGATTCAGAATAAAATGAGCCTCTTGC
>JBNGCY010000071.1:0-11543 GCA_049975505.1 Desulfuromonadaceae bacterium
CGAAAAATTCTTTGGTGTCATGCGCGCGACCGCGGTAGAACAAATTTGCCGTGGAGGGATGGTGGAGTCAGGATACAGCCTAGTGACGATACACATAGGGCGCGCGCCATCTTACTTGAAAAGTTGAGAGCAGGAATAAAAAACGGGATTGCCGCTCTCGACCGGATCCGGCAATCCCGCGTGTAGACCTGTATGCGGTAGTTTGTTTACAGAGATACTTTTGTGCGCTTTATTCACTCCGGATGGCCGCCCATGCGTTCTGGAGCAGATCCGGAGCAAATTCATGCAGATCCGTGCTTACCACACACATGAGCTTCAGCTCAATGGCGCGAATAATAACCCCGGTGTATGAAATGGCTGCGACATACACATCCTGATTGCGGATATCTCCACTCTGCATCCCCTCAAAAATAATCTGCCGTACCATTTTAAACGGTTCAGTAAAACAGATAGGAACTGCATCACTCATAAACTCTGAGTGTTTCATATACAGCATATATTCCATCATCACGGGATCCGACTCTGTAATATCGAAACACAGAGTCGCAAATGCTTCAAGTTTTTCGCGAATCGAAGTGGCATCCTCAAAACGCTCCTGCAGCATAGTCTGAAAATCATCCATGGTAATTTCGTGAATGCGACGGGCAAGGGTTTCCTTGTTGCTGAAGTAGCTGTAAATGGCTCCGGTACTCACACCTGAGGCCTTGACAATCGCGGGGATGGTCACATTGTGATATCCCTTTTGCACAAACAGTTCCCGCGCAACCCGCAACACCCGACTCATCTTTTCTTCAGGGTTTATATGACGTTTTTTGCTCCTAGGCATGGGGCACCCTCCTCACTGAATAATCATCATTAGACATTTTCATATCATAAGATCTCATATGGCTTCGCGCCACTATATATATATTATGCAATGTAGTATGCATCATTTAAAGTGTGCATGCCACCTTTTCTGACAAATAATCCGAATATTCTTTTTAAAAAGCAGTCAATAAAAGCTCAATTCAGAAAGAAATTAACATTAACCTCGAGCTTTCAAACTTGCCAGAACTGCTCCAGGGCGCGCCATTTCCGCTATTCCGGCATAGCCGCCATCAAGAACCCGGACATTGGTCTTTCCTCGCGCGTGCAGATAGGTATAGGCAATAGATGCGCGTACTCCGTGGGGACAGAAAATCCCCACTGCGGCCTCGTCAATCACCTCTCCCCAGCGCATGGGAAGTTCATCCAGAGGGATATGCAGGATGCTGACCTGACCAGGGAAACACAGAGGCAGACTACGCTGTTCCGCCGCAGTGCGAATGTCGAGAAGAAGTCCGTCCGGAGCGGAAAAAAGCTCCTCGACACTGATTTTGTGTTTTCCCCTTCCGACAAACTCCAGATCCATCTGTTTCAACACAATATCCAACACTTCTAAACTTTCCGCCACAACATCCTCCTTTCCGGCTATTCATCCGAATTAATGCTTTCTGCGAAGGCATCAACCTTGCTGCTCTTCACTCTGCCAGATGCGCCAGCACTGATGGATACGTGGATTGCGAGCGAAATCGGGCGGAATTGTTTCTGTAGTAATGTCGGCATATTGCAATCCCAGCTTTTGCAGTTCCTCTTCATCAAGCTTAAAACGGCGCAGATTGGTGGAAAAATACAGAACCCCCTCAGGTTTAAGCAGGCCTGCGGCCAGGCCGATCAGCAATATGTGATCGCGCTGAATATCCAGGGTATCCTGCATGCGTTTTGAATTGGAAAAGCTGGGGGGATCGAGAAAAATAAGGTCATAAACGCGGTTCCGGTTCCGCTTCTGCTCCTTGAGCCATTGAAGACAATCGGCCTGAATGTATGTGTGCGATGGCGCGGTATATCCATTGAGGCGCATGTTGTGCTGCGCCCACTCCAGATAGGTTGCAGACATATCCACACTGGTGGTGGTAGCAGCCGCGCCTGCTGTGGCCGCAACAGTGGCACTGGCGGTATAACAGAAGAGGTTGAGAAAGTCCTTTCCCTGTGCTTCGATACGCAGGCGTTTGCGCAGCGGACGATGATCGAGGAACAGGCCGGTATCCAGATAATCACTGAGATTCACCCGGTATTTGAGACCGTATTCCTGAACAGTGAAGAATTCACCGCTCGCGGCGTTTTTCTCGTATTGGGATGCTCCGCGCTGGCGCTTGCGCACCTTCAGGTGTATTGCATTTTCATCCACTGAAAGGCTTTCGGGCAGGAGAGTGATTATTTCGCGCAGGCGCCGCCGTGCCACACGCGGATCGATCTGAGAGGGAGCCTGATATTCCTGCACATGAACCTGATCCGCATACAGATCGATCGCCACTGCATAGTCAGGCAGATCTGCATCATAGATACGATAGCACTCCACTCCTTCACGCCGTGCCCAGCGCCGCCACTGTTTGAGATTTTTCTTCAGACGATTGGCAAACATGCGCGCGGCTTCGGAGATCTCCTCCACCGGAGCCAGACCATGAGGAGCCTCTACCGGAGGACGAAAATAATTCTGCGGTTTGACCTCAAAGTGAAGCAGTTCGCACGCAAGCGCCCCGTTGAAAAAGTGATGCTTGCGGTGTGCGCGTAAGCCGATTTCGGGCCCCAGCGCAGGGGTGCCGGTAAAGATTGCCGCTTTCCATCCGTTGAAGTCGGCACGCAGACGTTCGCCCAATTGGCGGTAAAGTGCACGTAACTGTTCCACCTCTCCCATGCGTTCACCATATGGCGGATTGGTGATGATCAGTCCGGCAGGTACGGGACTGTCAGCTCCGCCTACAGCACCGGAAGTCAGCTGTTCCAGCGCCTGGCGACGAAACCGGACCACCTCTTCTAACCCGGCGCGCGCTGCATTGGACTCCGCGTCCGCAATAGCGCGGGCATCTCTGTCATACCCGCACAGCGTCGGGAGTACAGCCAAACCGGCTGTGCGGCGCTGCTGCGCTTCCTGGCGCAGATTCTGCCACAGCTGTGGCTCATGCTTATTCCACGCAAGAAAACCGAAGTATTTGCGCAACAGACCGGGGGCGCAGTCTCCTGCCATCAAGGCGGCCTCCAGCACCAATGTCCCCGAGCCACACATGGGATCGATTAGAGTGCCTCCGTTTTCTGCAATTTCAGGCCAGCCGGCGCGTTGCAGCAACGCCGCCGCAAGATTTTCCTTCAACGGCGCCTTGCCTCCCTGGGTTCGATAGCCGCGCCGGTGCAGGCTGGCACCGGAGAGGTCAAGACTTACCACGAGCTGGTCACGATACAGGTGCAGATTGAGACGCCAGTCCGGAGCATGGGTATCCACATCAGGGCGCTGCGCAAAAAGATCGCGGTAGCGATCGACCACCGCATCTTTGGCTTTCAAAGCGATAAATCTCGAATGATCGAGACGTGACTGCTGGGTATTGCAGCCAACGGCAAAGGTGGCACTGCAGGGGAAGTGTTTCTCCCATGCAATATTGCGCACCAGGGTATAGAGCTGCTTCTCGTCGGTCATCTCTTCCTGCACCAGAGGCAGCAGTACCCGGCCGCCAATGCGCGACCACAGGCAGATACGGTACATCTGTTCCAGAGAGGCGCAACAGCTCACGCCGCCGCGCGTCTGGCGGATGTTGCCGCAACTCAAAGCAGAAATCTCTGTATATAATAACTGCTCCAGCCCTTTGGGTGCGGTCACAAAGAGCTGGAGCAGAGAATCGGTGATCTGGTTGTTCACGTTTGTCAGTTTGCCTCAACCACTTCGAGGGAGAAATTCAATGCCTTGCCCGCCAGCGGATGGTTGGCATCCAGGGTCACTTTGTCATCGGCGATATCGGTGACCTGAACAATTACGGGCTCGCCGGACTGGGTTTCCACCTGGAGTTGGATTCCGACCTGCAGATCGAGGTCTTCCGGAAGCATGGAACGTTCTACCACGACCTGCTGCTGTTCATCGTATTCACCATACGCCTGGGCCGGCTCCACGCGGACATCCTTCTTCTCGCCGACGCTCATCCCTTCTACCGCCTCTTCAAATCCCGGGATCACCTGATTTTCACCACACGTGAACTCCAGAGGTTGCTTGCCCTCGGAGCTGTCGAATTCAGTTCCGTCATCGAAGGTTCCGGTGTAATGGACTTTGACCTGTGTTCCCTGCTTTACCTGTGTCATACTGATCGCCTTTGTTGTTTCGGGTTTATAATAATGCTTGCAACTGAGTGTAACAGCTGCGCGGGATATCTCCAACAGCGCGCACGCGTCCGAATTCGGCGCCCCCCTCTTCCAGGCCGTGGAAGTCTGATCCACCGGTAGCTATAAGCTCCCGGTAGCGAGTCTGAGCCAGATACCAGGAAATATCCGCCTGGGTGGCACCATTGTTGTACACTTCAACCCCCTGCAGACCGAGATCGGTAAGAGCATCGAGAATCGTCTGCATCTCGGATCTGGATGGGGTTATGTAGGGCGGATGCGCAAGAACGGCGACCCCTCCGGCGGCATGCACCATCTCAATCGCATCCTGCACCGGAAAAAAACGCTTTTCCACATTGCACGGAACCAGATAACGCCGGAACGCCTCCTCCACATCGGCAACATAGCCCTGCTCTATAAGCTCAAGGGCTATGTGGGGGCGCCCGATACTGCCACCGGAACGCTGCTGCACAGCGGCAAAATCAAGGGGATCACGCCCCTGGCGCAGCAACAGAGCGTTGACATTGGCAACTATGCGCTCGTTACGAGCCGCCCTGAATGCCTGAAATTCGCGCAGTGCGCTCTGAAGCTGTGTGTCCTCGGGAGAAAAACCGTAGCCAAGCAGATGGATATCGGCATAGGTTTTTGATCCCCCTTCCCAGACGCAGGAGAACTCCACCCCTGAGATCAGGGTGACTCCGGCTTCTTCCCCGGCTTTACATGCGGGGATAACTCCGTCAATGGTATCGTGGTCACACAGAGCGAGCACATCCACGTCACTGGCTGCCGCCATACGAACCACCTCCACAGGAGAATATCTCCCATCCGAACAAGAACTGTGGACATGCAAATCTACTCGATGATTCATCCATTTCCTTTACAAAAACCATGGGAGAACTGGCACTGTAACACAGAGCCTCTCCGTAACAAAATTTGATTATTGTGAGACTTACGCTCTGCTGCGTAACAATCCATGCCCCCACAGCCAATTACCGGGAAAAGATTCTCCCTGCGCGTAGACTTCCGCCGCATATTTAATTATACTCCGGATACACTCTTCAACCAATGCATCTCAATGCGGAGCCATTTTCATGGAACACACCCCCGTAGCACACCCGCAACATCCCCCTGCCTTCAGGGCATTGATGTACCTTGCTTCATTTATCCTCGGCGCCGCCGCTCTGTGCTTTTTTTCCTATGTACAGAAAATTCTGGCCGGATACCCCCACAAAGGGATCGGCTACATTATTCCGGCCCTTGCCGGGGGCGGGACGGCCCTCTATATACGCATTCTTATAGTGCGCCTCAAGCAGGCAAGAGAAGATTTCAGCAACCCCACCGGCCCCCAGGGTCTGTTACTCAAAACAGCATATTTTGCGGCATGCCTTATTGCCGGAAGCGCGGTTTTGTGCATCTTTTCTCTGACGCAAAAGGTTCTGGCCGGATACCCGCTTAAATTCACCGGCTTTGTCACCCCGATTATATTTGGAGGCGCCAGCGGATTGATCCTGGGGATATACCTGCACCGCAATAGACAGCTCGCACTCCAACAGGCACAGGCCTATACGCATCTGCAGGAAGAGCGCAATCGCATGTACGATATCCTGGAGTCCATCAATGACGGGCTGGTGGTCACCGATAAAAACCGCAACATCGAGTTGGTTAACGATGCTGCGGTTGAAATGCTGGAGATCTCTGCGGAGGAAATGCGCGGCAAGCCTCTGATTCAGGTATTCAGCAGCTGCACCAGCGACAACACGGACAGGTTCTTCAGCATAGGAGCCGAGGGTACCGCCGCCAGGACCTTCCGCCTGCTGACTTCTGATGGCTCAGTGAAGGTGGTCAAAGCCAAAATAACCCCGATCAGAAAACAGGATATCCGCACCGGTGCCGTGATCCTAATTCTGCACGACACCACTGAAGAATACAAGCTTGAGCAGCTTAAATCAGAGTTCATGTCCACGGCCACTCACAATCTCAAGACCCCGATCACCGCCATCTCCGGCTATGCTGAACTTCTGCTGGCGCAGGAAGATCTGCCCAAACAGCAGCGCCATGAATTCCTTACCTACATACACGACAAAGCGTGGAACCTGGATCATATGATTGACAATCTTCTCAACCTGCGCCGGGTTGAAGACGGAAGGGATCTCAGCCTGCACAAAGAACCATGCCGGGCGGAGGAGATCATAGAACCACTACGGAAGCTGTGTGGCGAACTCCCGCCCAAAATTGATTTTAAATTCGATGTAGAACACGCCGACACCATTCTCAACGTGGATGCAAAAAAAATCTATCAGGCCCTGGAAAACATTATCGACAACGCCGTAAAATTCTCCCCGCAGGGTGGCATCGTCAAGATCAGCGCCACACGTCTGGATAACCACTACCAGTTCAGCATCCAGGATGAAGGAATCGGCATGAATGAAGAGGAGCTTGCGCGTATTTTCGACCGTTTCTACCGTGCCGACGCCAAAGTACAGGGCACCTCCGGTATCGGCCTCGGGATGAGTCTGGTTAAACAGATAGTTGATGCTCACGGCGGAAGCATAGAGGTGCAGAGCAAACCCCACCAGGGCAGTACCGTCCTTCTCTCCCTGCCTCTGAATATGGCCACATTTTAGGGGTCACTATTGGCATGTCTGAATCTCTACCTCACCGCTCGCTGATGCGCATAACCAACCTGAGCACCTTTTTTTTCACCCCCAGGGGAATTATCAAAGCTGTGCGCGACCTTAGCCTTTCCCTGCATCCGGGGCAGACGACGGCCCTGGTGGGAGAGTCGGGCTGTGGCAAATCCATTACCGCGTTGTCTATTCTGGGACTGGTCCCGGAACCCGGACGCATCGTTGACGGTCAGATCATTTTCGAACAGCGCGATCTCACCCTGCTCTCGCAGGAACAGTTGCGACGCATCCGGGGCAATCAGATAGCTATGGTATTCCAGGATCCTATGACGGCTCTCAATCCGGTCTTCAGTATCGGTACTCAGATCGAAGAAGTCCTGCGCCTGCACCGGGGCCAGAGCCGCAAAGCCGCCCGCACCAGAGCGGCGGAATTGCTCCATCAGGTGGGGATTCCTGATCCCGAAAAGCGTCTCGACTCCTTCCCGCATCAGCTTTCAGGTGGAATGCGCCAGCGCGCCATGATTGCCATGGCGCTCGCATGCGATCCGCAGATCCTGATCGCAGACGAGCCCACGACAGCACTGGATGTGACTATCCAGGCGCAGATAATGCACCTGCTCCGCACCCAGCAGCATCAGCGCAATATGGGGGTACTCCTAATCAGCCACGATCTTGGCATAGTGGCACAGCATGCTGAGTATATCGTCCTCATGTATGCAGGAATGGTAGTGGAAGAAGGAGATACACGCGCCATTTTTGACCATCCTCTGCATCCGTATACCTGCCATCTTCTCAGTTGCGTACGCGGAGAAGCGGGCAGAAAAGGAACCGGCATAGAACCTCATTCTGCGGAATTCTGGGAAGAGCGCTTTCGTCCCCGATCCAACGCTCTTCCGCCAATGCAGGACCTCGGAGCCGGGCGCAGGGTTCGCTGCTGGGAGGTCCCGGCATGAAAACACTTTTGCACATGGCCAAGGTAAATAAATCCTTCAAGCTACGCAGCCGCTCTCCCGGGCGCAGCCACGAAACCATTCAGGCTGTGAGCAACCTTAATCTGGATGTTGAGCAGGGAGAGGTTCTGGGGCTGGTGGGCGAATCCGGGTGTGGCAAATCCACCCTGGGGAAAATCGCAACCGGCCTGATCCCCGCAGATAGCGGTTCGATCATCTTCAACGGCACAGATATCACCCGTATTTCTCCGCGCCGCATGCGTCCTTTGCGGCGCGGAATTCAAATGGTTTTCCAGGATCCGTTTTCCTCTCTGAATCCGCGCATGCGCGTACGCGATATCCTCGCAGAACCCTTCTTGATCCACAAACCTGTCCCGGAAAATATGCAAGCGCGGATCGAGGAGAACCTGCTTGCGGTTGGGCTCGAAGCGGCTGATGCCCAGCGCTACCCGCATGAATTTTCCGGAGGCCAGCGCCAGCGCATTGGGATCGCCCGCGCCTTGAGCCTGCGTCCGGAACTTATCATCGCCGACGAGCCGGTTTCAGCGCTGGATCTGTCGGTGCAGGCACAGATAATTGCACTCCTACAGGAGCTGAAGCGCGAATATTCCCTCACATATGTGTTTATCTCTCATGATCTTTCCGTAGTGCGGCATATCTGCACCAGGGTTGCAGTAATGTATCTGGGACGTATCGTTGAGGTCGGCCCTACCCGGCAGATTTTCGCTGCGCCGCACCACCCCTACACCGAAATGCTGCTCCAGTCTCTTCCGGTGGCGGATCCACGCCAGCGCAAAGCATACACTCCGGGCGGCGACATCCCTTCAGCATCCGCCGTTCCCGCGGGATGCCCTTTTCATCCGCGCTGCGTGTATGCGACAAGTACATGCACCACCACAATTCCGGAGTTGACCGAGATTGCCCCCTCGCGCGCAAGTGCATGTCTGCGCCAGACCGAACTGCATCTGAAAGGGATCTGATTTTCACCTTAACTGAACTGAAAACACCAGACCCGGATGGAGCAAATAAACCCATTGACTGCCTGTGCCACCTGTGACACACTCGGCAACATTCAGAAATCAAAACCTGGCTGATCCCCGTTTCCGTTCTTCAATATCACCCACCGCAAATCCAGGCGCTATAAATTCATGGGACCGATAAAAACTGTAAAAGAACGCTGCCGCAAATGCTATGCCTGCGTACGCAACTGCCCGGTAAAGGCCATCCGGGTACGCCCTACCTATGTCGAGGTTATCCACTCGCGCTGCATCGGATGCGGCAAGTGTATCTCCGTATGCACCCAAAAAGCTAAAATCGTGGCAGACAGCTGTGAGCAAACGGCACAGATTCTGACCCAAAAAGAGCGCAAAATTGCAGTACTGGGGTGTTCATACCCTGCCTTTTTTAAGGACATCTCCCCTAACCAGCTTGTTACCGGGCTCAGGCGCCTGGGGTTCGACGAGGTTCATCAGGGGGCTTACGGCGCGGAACTTTTAAGCTACGAATATCACAAACATTTAAAAACCCGGGCTTCCGCCCCGCTTATATCTTCTCACTGCCCCACGATTGTGGATCTGATAGAACGTCACTATCCGCAAATCATCAAAAGTCTGATGCCTGTAGTGTCTCCCATGATTGCGATGGGGCGCATGCTGAAGTATCGCCACGGCAATGACGCCAGCGTGGTATATATCAGCTCGTGTATTGCAGGAAAGTTTGAGATATACGCTGATGCTGTATCCGACGCGGTGGATATTGTCCTTACCTATCAGGAACTGAGCGAACTGTTTACGCGCCACAAGCTCGACCTTGCCCGCCTGGGATCCACTCCATTCAACGGGCATAAACCGCACAAAGGAAGTCTGTTCCCCATCAGTGGCGGACCTTTTCAGGTACTCGACATCAAACCGGACTTTGCCAACCCCGAATATATATGCTGCGAAGGGGAGCAAAATTCCCTTGAAATCATTCGAGATCTGGCCGCAGGTCGCATCAGTGCCAAACTGGTGGACATCCGCTTCTGTAACGGAGGCTGCATCGGAGGGCCGGGACGCAACAACCGCCTGACCACATATTCCAAACAGAACCTCATCCAGCGCCACTATCTGCGCCAGGACATCTCCTATAATAGCGATGAAATCATGGGCGAGGATGACAATCTCCGCGTGCCAGAGGCCAGCCTTACCCGGCGTTTTTACAATAAATACCAGCGCCTGGAGTTGCCCAGCAGCGAAAGTGTACGCAAAATCCTGCAACAGACCAACAAACGCAGTGCTGCCGACGAACTGAACTGCGGAGGCTGTGGTTACAGCACCTGCCGCGATCATGCCATTGCGGTACATCAGGGTCTGGCAGAAATTGAGATGTGCCCCCCCTTTGCCCTGAAACGTCTGGAGGAGGACCGCCTGATCCTGTCGCAGAAATACGAACTTGCCAAACATGCCCTGGCACAGGAGTTCGGTCAGATATCCATTGTGGGCAACGATATCCACACGGCAGAGGTGCTCAACCTTATCCATCAGGTCGGCCCCACACCAACCACTGTCCTCATCAGAGGGGAAAGCGGCACCGGCAAAGAACTTACTGCTCGCGCTATTCACGAAATGAGCCCGCGGGCCGAGCGCCACCTGGTAACCCTGAACTGTACCACCCTCAACGACAGCCTGCTCGAAAGCGAACTCTTCGGCCACTGCAGGGGAGCATTCACCGGAGCCGTCAGCGACAAAAAAGGTCTGTTCGAAGCTGCAAACGAGGGAACTATCTTTCTGGATGAAATAGGCGACATCACCCCGAAGCTGCAGGCTGAACTCCTGCGGGTTCTCGATAGCGGTGAAATCCGCCCCCTGGGAAGTACCAGAAGCAAGAAGGTCAATGTGCGCCTCATCGCTGCCACCAACAAAAATCTTGAACGCGGCCTCGAAGAGGGCTGGTTCAGAGAGGATCTGTTTTACCGCCTGAACGTCTTTTCCATAACCATGCCCCCGCTGCGCAACCGCCTCAATGCCCTCGAAGACCTGGTGGAACACTTCCTTCGCCATGCGAGTAAACGCGTCAATAAGAACATCGACCGTATCGACCGCAACGCCATAGAGGCCATGCGCCTTTACCACTGGCCCGGCAATATTCGTGAACTGCAGAACATCATAGAGCGCGCTGCCGTACTGACCCACGACAACTGTATCCACCTCGCCAACCTGCCGGTAGTGTTTACAGAACTCATCGGCGGCAAAAGTGCCACAATTGGCACAGATTCAACGTCACTGCGTAAGCAGATGGAACAGCAGACCAATCTTATAGAAAAAGGGCTGATCAAAACCTATCTCCGCAAGTGTAAGGGCAATGTCGCCCGCGCTGCGCGCGAAGCACAGATGCCCAGGCGCAGCTTTTACCGTCTTCTCGACAAGCACCAGATAAACGGCGTGGATTTCAAACCCTGAAAAATGAGCAACATCGGACACATCAATATGCCAGAGCGTGTCACCAACGGCACACTCCATGCCCGGTTCCACCACTTTCTTTTTTCAGCAATAATTAAAAAGAAACGGGTTCTGAAAAAATTTATCTCAATATTTCGGCCCCTTAAGTCGAATAAACAAAAACAACACTGCTGGCGCCGGTCTGCTGGCACGGACAGTGCTTACAGAGAAATCTATCGAATGACAAGGGAGCAACATATTTTCTATCCCCCAAGCAGCAAAAACCAAGAAAGAACTCCCTTATTTTTACGCCACCGGATTCTCTCCTTCCGGTGGCGTTTTTTTATCGAGTTGAGCCCCATTCCACATCGTGTTAACATACGCAGGTTTTA
>JBNGCY010000072.1:0-6816 GCA_049975505.1 Desulfuromonadaceae bacterium
GGTCTCTGGCATGGGTTCTCATTCCGGCGCTTTTGTAGTATAAGGATGCTTTTGCGCCTGTGCGGACTTTTCCGCCCCTGCGGCATTCTATATATCTACCTGCGTGAGATCAGATGAAATATACCGATTCAATAGCCATTGTCGGCATCGGAGGGATCTTCCCCCATGCGTCCAATCCCCACCAACTCTGGGACATTGTGACCCGGGCAACCTCCACGGCGCAGGAACCGCCGCCGGGGCGCTGGGTTCTCCCTGTAGATGAAGCATACCATCCGGAAAAAGGGATGGCGGATCGGGTGTATTCGCGCCGCGCCTGTTTTGTGGATAACACCAGCGTGGAGCTGGATTTTCCCCGCCTGGACATCTCCCCGAACCTGGTAGAACAGCTTGATCCGGTATTTCAGCTCCTGCTCCATGCCGGAACCCAGGCCTTTTTTGACGCCAAAGCCGTACCGGGAAAGCGCGAGCGTATCGGAGTGATCGCCGGCAACCTCGCGCTCCCCACGGAAACCAGTGCACGTCTGGCGCAGGACTACCTCGGGCGCACCTTAAGTGAACAGATACTCGGCCAGCATATCGAGGCAAGTGATACCGCGCCCCTGAACCGCTTCATCACCGGCCTTCCCGCTGCGGTACTGGCCCATGCCCTCGGCCTTGGAGGGACATGCTACACCCTGGATGCCGCTTGTGCCTCATCCCTGTATGCCCTGAAACTCGCTGTGGAAGAACTGCGCAGCGGGCGTGCGGACATGATGCTTGCCGGCGGAGTCGCGCGTCCCGATTCACTCTACACCCAGATGGGCTTTTCCCAGCTGCGTGCCCTCTCCCCCAGCGGCACCTGTGCCCCCTTTGATCGCAACGGGGACGGCCTTGTGGTGGGTGAAGGGTCGGGTATGGTGGTGTTGAAACGCACATCAGACGCAGTGCGCGCTGGAGACCACATCTATGCCACCATCGAGGGTATCGGTCTCTCCAACGATATCGGCGGGAGTCTCCTCGCCCCCACCTCCGAAGGGCAGGTACGCGCCATGCGCGCGGCCTATACCCAGGCGGGATGGACCCCCAGCGAGATCGAACTTATCGAGTGTCATGCCACCGGAACCCCGGTGGGAGATGCGGTTGAAGTGGAGAGTCTGTGCCAGCTCTGGAAGGAAAACGGAACCCCCGGCAGCCCCTCCACAGAGCCTGCGTGTGTGCTCGGCTCGGTCAAATCCAACATCGGGCACCTCCTCACTGCAGCCGGTTCCGCCGCTCTGATCAAAACCCTGCTCGCCCTGAAACACAAAACCCTGCCCCCCACGGCCAACTACGCCTCCCCGCTAAAACGCCTGGAGGAAAAGGATGCACCGTTCAGGGTTCTGAATGAAGCACAGGCGTGGGAGTGCCGCAACCCCTCAGGACTGCGGCGCGCCGGGGTGAGCGCCTTCGGCTTCGGCGGTATCAATGCGCATGTGCTCCTGCAGGAGTGGAACGACAGGGAGTGTGCCCCACAATATGCGTGTAAAGCTGCTGAAGAATCTGCCGATCCCAGGGGCGAAGAAAATAAAAAGTCTGCTGGCATCGCGATTGTAGGCCTGGACGTGCGCACCGGAGCGGCGGACACGAGGGCGGAATTCCGCGCCCAGGTGTTTACCCGCACTGAACATTCAGGATTGCACGAACCCGAACACTGGGGCGGCGCGCAACGCAGCCGCTGGTGGGAGGATGAGGGTTGCACGCCCTGCCCCGGGGCATATATGCGTGAAGTCACCCTGCCTGCGGGTAAATTTCGCATCCCCCCCACTGAGATGCGCGACATGCTCCCGCGTCAGGCCCTGATGCTTCTGTGCGCCGAAGGAGCTCTGCAGGACGCGGGTGCCACTGAAGCGGAACACTCCTCCAGCGGGGTGTTTATCGGCACCGGGCTCGACTTCAACGCCACCAGCTTCAGCCTGCGCTGGCGGCTGCCGGCACTCTACGCCGAGTGGCAACGCCGGGGGGTGCCCGATCTGCCCCCCTTGAAAACCCTGCAGAATCTGGTCTCGGAACCATTGAATGCAAATCGCACCATGGGCGCCCTGGGCAGCGTGGTCGCAAGCCGGATTGCGCGCGCATTCGGGGTTGGAGGCCCGAGTTTTACCCTCGCAAGTGAGGAAAACTCAGGGATGCACGCCCTTCAGTGCGCCTGCGCTGCCCTGCGGCGCGGGGAGATCGATCTCGCCCTCGCGGGCGGCGTGGACATGCCGGGGGATATCCGCACCCGTCTGAGCAATCAGCGCCTCGGCCTTGATGCACCTGTGGCCGATGCAGCCTGCGCCCTGGTCCTGAAGCGCGTGGAAGATGCGCTCGCAGAGGGAGATCGCATCTACGCTGTTATTGAGGCCTGTACGAGCGCCACAGGGGCACTTCCCGACCTTCTGGAAGCTGCGCCGGAAACCGGGGCGCGCGTATATGCCCAAATCAATGCCACTGCGGATGCCACCCATGCGGAACCCGCGTTTGTCGAAGCCTGCACCTGGCATCCCTGCAGCGAGGTTTCGACCCGGGCCCCCCTCTCCATCCCCGCGCACGCCCAGATCGGCCACGCCGGAGAAGTATCTTCCGTGCTGGGGGTGGCCAAAACCGCCCTCGCCCTGCACCACAAAATACTTCCGCCACGGAACTCCGGCGCTCAGGTCGCGGAAGCGGACTACTGGCTCCACGATGGCGCTTTGGGGCCGCGCCGCGCCCTGGTTCAGGGATATGCCGCTGGTGGGTCCGTGTGCCTGTGCGACATGCGGGAAGCACCGGTGGATGGGGAGTCGGCCAGTGCCTCTCCCCTGCCCCCATCTTTTCCCCTGACGCATCCATACCCAGGCGCGAGCGGTACACAAAAGCAATCGCATCCTGCTCTTCTGCGGGTGTATGCCTCCAGTGGTGCGGAACTCATCGCTGGTCTGGAACAACTCCGGGATGAAGTGAACCGCCACCGGGATATCCCCCTGAGCCCCCTCGCACGCCACTGGGAGAGCACACATAAACCTGCCGGGACAGAGCTGTGTATAGCCTGTGTTGCGACCGGACACGCTGAACTCGAAGCGCAGCTTGAATTCTCCCTTGAACATCTGCGCCACTCACCCCACCAGCGCCTCGACGGCAGGGGAGGAGCACGCGTGCCCGCCTGTGCGCGTGAGAAAATATTCTACTCCCCGGCTCCTCTGGGAGCTGAGGGCAAGGTGGCTTTTGTCTTTCCCGGCTCTGGGAATCACTTTGTCAATATGGGGCGCGATCTGGCGCGCATCTGGCCGGGAGTGTTTGAGGCCCAGCACCGCAATAACCGATATCTCCGGCGCCAGTATCGCCCGGATGTATTCTGGAACGGGACACAACGGGAAGAGATAGAAAACGACCACAACTCCATGATCATCGCCCATGTCGCCATGTGCACCGCTCTGAGCGACCGGGTGCGCGGCTTCGGGATCGCTCCGGATATGGCGGTGGGCTACAGCCTCGGAGAATCATCGAGCCTGTTTTCCCTGGGAGTATGGCGCGAACGCGATGAGATGCTGCGCCGCATTGAGGCCTCCCCCCTGTTCACCCGCGATCTGGGCGGGGAATGTGCTGCCGCGAGAACCCTGTGGGGTCTGGATGAACAGGAGGACGTAGACTGGTGCCTCGGCATTGTTCCTCTGCCTCAGGAGCGGATTCAGCCCCACATCGACGCCGTAGAGCGCGCCTATCTGCTCATCGTCAATACTCCGGAGGAATGTGTGCTCGGAGGACAGCGCCGCGCGGTTATGCAGGTGTTGAAACGCCTGAATGATCCCCCTTTCATCGAGCTCCACGGGGTGACCACGGTACACTGCCCGGTGCCGGAAGTGGTGGCGGAGGCGTATCATACCCTGCACTGCTTCGACACCTGGCCCACCCGGGCGCAGATCTTCAGCTGCGCCAGCGGGCAACCCTATACCCCGGACACCCGCAGGTGTGCGGATGCGATCCTCGCTCAGGCCACGGGAACCATCGACTACACGCGCGTGATTGAAAATGCCTACGCCGCCGGGGCGCGCATCTTTATTGAAACCGGAACCGGCAACTCGTGCACCCGCATGATCCCCCGTATCCTCAAAGAGCGGGAGCACATGGTGCGCCCCACCTGCGTTGAGGGTCAGGATCCGCTTACCACGTTCACCACCCTCATCGCCCAGCTTGAAGCTGAAGGGGTGCGCTGCGATACCCATGAACTCGCAGTACCCGAGCAAGTCAGGGCGATGGACACTGACATCCAAAAACAAACCATGGTGAAACTTAGCAACGGGATCAAAACCATTACCCTTCCCGATGCGCCACGTGAGCACAGCCCTGAAGCTGGACGCGATCATGTGCAGCCCCCTTTAAACCGTGAAGTGATCACGGAGCAGCCCGAAGAGACGCCGATCAAGGGAGGGAACGCCACCACCGTCATGGATGGCGCTCACATGCATGCCAGCCATCTCAGTGAAATCATGCAGGGATTGGAACGCGCCCTGACGCGCAAAAGCGCGGCGCATGCGGAATATCTGCGCCTGAGCGACGAGATCCGCGTCATGAGTGCGGAAAACATACGCCTGCAGCAGGAGTACATGCACACATGGGGAGAGGATCAGGCCACCTCTACCCCTGACACAGAGCAGAGATCGCCAGGCGAAGCGCCGGTATATCCGCTTCCCGCACCCCTGCCCGGGGCCTCCACTCCTCTGTTCGACCGTGAGGCATGCATGGAATTTGCCATCGGCTCCATCGGGGACATGCTCGGGGAGCGTTTCGCCTCCGTCGATACCCATCCAAGCCGGGTGCGTCTCCCCGATGAACCTCTGATGCTGGTGGATCGGATTGTCCACCTTGAGGGAGAGCCGTGCTCTATGAGCAGTGGCAGGGTGATTACCGAACATGATGTCACTCCGGAGCGCTGGTATCTGGATGGTGGACATATCCCCACCTGTGTCGCGGTAGAGGCCGGCCAGGCGGATCTGTTTCTCAGCGCCTACCTCGGCATCGACCTGCAGACCAAAGGAAAGGCGATGTATCGCCTCCTGGATGCGGTGGTGCGATTCCACAGCCACCTTCCCCGCCCCGGAGATATCATCCGTTACGATATCCGCATTGAGCGCTTTTTCCGCCAGGGGGATACCTGGCTGTTCAAGTTCAACTTTGAAAGTACGGTCAACGGCAACCCACTCCTGAGTATGCGCGATGGATGTGCAGGCTTTTTCACTCCCCAACAGCTCGATGACGGGCGCGGTGTGGTCCATACCGAGCTCGACCTTCGCCCCATGGAGGGCAAACGTACCCCGGACTGGCGCGAACTTGTGCCCATGCGTGAGATGGAAGCCTACTCAGAAGCACAGCTTCTGGCGCTGCGCAACGGCGATCTCACAACCTGTTTCGGGCCGGAGTTCGCGCAGTTGCCTCTGGAAAACCCGTACACCCTTCCGGGAGGGCATCTGGAACTGGTGGATCGGGTGATTTCCCTCGATCCGCAGGGGGGACGCTATGGCATCGGCCAGATCCGCGCGGAGATGGATATCGATCCCGAAGACTGGTTTCTGACCTGCCATTTCTGCGATGACAATGTCATGCCCGGCACCCTGATGTACGAATGCTGCCTCCACACCCTGCGCATTTTCCTGATGCGTATGGGCTGGGTTACTGACAAGGGAGAAGGACACTGGGAGCCGATTCCGGGGGTGGACAGCCAGCTAAAATGCCGTGGCCAGGTTACCGAACACACCCGGAGCGTCACCTACGAGGTGAATGTAAAGGAGATCGGCTATCGCCCCGAGCCGTATGCGATTGTGGATGCCCTGATGTATGCCGATTCCAAGGCGATCGTGGAGATCACCAGCATGAGCATTCAGCTCAGCGGTCTTGACCGCGAAGCAATGGAAGCGCGCTGGGAACCTCGCGGTCTTTCATCATCCGGGAACCAGACGGGCTCTATAGCGGATACAGGGATTAAAAAGCCCGCGCTGTATGACTACGCCAGTATCCTCGCGTTTTCCACCGGTAATCCTTCCGAAGCCTTTGGCGAACCCTACCGCATCTTTGACTCCGAACGCCGCATCGCGCGTCTGCCGAGGCCGCCGTTCCAGTTCCTGGATCGGATCACCGCCATTGACGCGACCCAGTGGAAGATGGTTGCCGGGGGAAGTATCGAGGCTCAGTACGATGTCCCCCCCGATGCGTGGTATTTCACCCAGGAGCGCTCCCGCAACATGCCATTCAGCGTCCTGCTGGAGATTGCCCTGCAGCCATGCGGCTGGATGGCGGCGTATGTGGGCTCCGCCCTCACCAGTGAGGTGGATCTGCGCTTTCGCAATCTCGACGGGAATGCGGTGAAGCTGCGTCCGGTCACAGCAGAGAGCGGTACTCTGACCACCAGGGTTGAACTCACCCGGGTTTCCAGCAGCGGCGGAATGATCATCCAGAGCTACAATTTTGAAGTATCAGACCGGCATGGCCCGGTATATCGCGGGGACACGGTATTCGGTTTCTTCAGTGCCAACGCTCTGGCCAATCAGGTGGGAATCCAGGGGCTTACGCCATATGTCCCCGGAACTGAGGAACGCAGGCGGGGGATACATCCCGGCAATTACCCGGAGCAGCCCCCCTTCCCGGATGAGCAACTGCGCATGCTCGATCATATCGACATATACATTGCGGATGGCGGCGCACACGGACTGGGCTTCCTGAGTGCATCCAAACAGGTAGATCCTGAAGAATGGTTCTTTGACGCCCACTTCTATCAGGATCCGGTGTGTCCCGGCTCTTTAGGGCTTGAATCCTTTCTTCAATTGCTTAAATATGCCGCGGTACAAC
>JBNGCY010000072.1:6916-11451 GCA_049975505.1 Desulfuromonadaceae bacterium
GAAAGGAGAATCGGAACATGATCAATTTTAAATCGTTGGGGGCGATGCTGGCTGCGCTTGTACTGTTGAATGCCTGCGGCTCCACAGAAAGCGACAAAACATCCGCTGAAACAGGCAGCACCAGTATCAACGCGGGGGTAAAACAGATGGAAGAACTCGCTGCGAAAGAAAAACAGGATGCCGAAGCGGATAAAGAAACAGTTGCCGGGGACGCTGCGGATGCTGAGGATCAGACTGCTTCCAGGGAAAAAACTTCTGATGCCGGGGATAATGCAACCCGGAGCGGAAAAGAGAACATCAAGGCAGCATCAAGTGACGAGCCCACCCCGGAGCGCACCTCGATTCACACCATTGTGATGCAGAACAAGTACGGCAAAGTGGCCTTCAACCATGCCGCTCACACCGAGTTTCTGAGTTGCCGCACCTGTCATCCGACAGAGCCACCCACAAGAATCGAAATGAGCCGTAAAGAGTTTCACGCCGTGTGCCGCACCTGCCATCACGAGATGGGAGCCGGGCCGGTGAAGTGCAGCAGTTGTCACGAGCACTGATGCGCCCGCGTTCATAATGCCGTATCCCCCGCTCCCGGAGGCCCCTGCGGGGGATACGGTCTGAATCACATGCGCTTGCCGCTGCGTCTCCCTCTACCGCCACCCCTTTTCCCTCTTCCGGAACGGGGTATAGTGAAAGAATCAGATGTGCCGGAACGGCGAGGGCGCTTAATGTCCCAGGGAAGCATGGTACGGATTCTGTCCCAGAAAAAAACCACCCCGAACAGGAGCACAAAGGGTATATAGATAAACCACGGCAGGACTCCAAGTACCGAGACCATATACACCAGCATCAGTAGTGCCACAGCACCGACAATAACAAAAACACTCATATCATTTCTCCCGCCACGCAGTATAATTCGTGGGTAGCAGCTATTGTTTATCTTTTTCGCCAATCCCTGTCAATCTGAAGAGTACATATGCCCATATCCTACGCAGATGAACAGCACTATCTCAATATCGCCAAAGACCTGGATTTTGACTCCCTGGACTACGACAAGATCCTGAAACAGCGCTCCAGAAGCACCTATGCCCTTGTCGGGATGGGATCTTCATTCATCATCGTGGGGTTTGCGTTCTGGGTTGCGGAGATGATCGCGGAAAATTCCATTGTGGGCAGCACGCCGATCCTGATGCTGCTTATAACCGGTATTTTATTTTTCTTTATTGCCGCGCGCCATCAGCGCAAGCTTGAAACCATCATCACCTATGAGATTCTTCAGCGTATCCGCGCCATCGAGGGGCCGGACGGCTTTTTGTGGCGCATCAGCAGCTCACTGAACGCCTTCTGTCAGGAGGAATACGGCGGCATCCCGGATGAGGTGCTCCAGCTTGAAACTTCATCTCAGGCAGGGGGAATAGAATCGGATGAAATCCGTCTGTATAAGGATTTTCTCGAAAAACTGGTGGAGTGGCATGAAAAACAGAAACAGGAGCAGTAAGTTGCGTAGTTTATCGGAGCCCCACAGGCTATCCCAAAGTAAAACTTAAGCCCCCAAAATAACTAAAATCTTACCATATGATAATGCCCATGTGCTCATTAAACTCCCATATGGACTCACCGCTGCCCCGTTTAATCCCGAACGGATACAGTTCATGCTGATAACACGCTGGATGATCCCCGCTTATGATGGTACAACAGGGTGGCGTTGCTTCCACTAACCATTGGTATGCTCTCCTGCGTGGATAACCAGATCAAAATCGCGAAAAACCTCCACGTCCAAACTTAAAAAAAGAATTACTCCCGGAACGGTTGGCCCCGATAATACACCATGCCTTTGCGCTATACGCTATAAAATCCTGCATGTGCAGCCCGGAACAGGTTAGAGCGTTCTTTATTTTCAAAATCTAGAGCATTACATATCACTTTCTTTCAATAGTCATTATCTTGCTTCAACCAATCTGCTCAAGCTCAGAACAACTCCAGCTGACTCCCCTCTTCTATATAATCGTCATCATCTTCATCATGTTCAACTTCCTGCCGATAACAAGCCGCCCAGAAGGTATGATAAGCCACAGCTTGCATGAGGGGATGTTCCTTAACTGGGCAACCATCATTCAGCATATTAAACATACAGAGCATTTTATGCCACGCCAACGGGGCTCTTCCGGTGTGGTTTTTGAGCCACAAAGTTATGAGCAAAAATCTTTCCAACCATTTGGCACGCTTTTTTTCCAAAAATTGCTCAAGAATAACACTGACACCTTTGTCTGTCTGTAATTCCCAATTTTCTACAGAACCAAGCTCATCGTATAACATTTTTTCTATATCAGGATGGTCTTCAAACCAACTATTGGCAAATTTCTTTTTTACTATCCAATCAAAGCTCTCAACAGCGATTTTTACTTGTGCCCTGGGGGTGAAAATCTGTTTTCTCTGCTCCCGTGCCTCCTGGTTTAAATTAGCGGCGATTACACCAATGTCTATAGACATTGCCTTCCATGAACTGACCCCCAGCCGTTCTGCACTTTCCAGTAATCCAAGTGGCACTACAGTCTTCGAATCAGCATTCAGACTAATGGCGTGGTTGATAACTTTCTCTATAAATTCACCCTCAATGGCAGCACCGCCTGTTTCTTTTATCAATTTGGATTTCATCTTACTCCATTCTGCGGACTCAATATCGTTGGACCACGCATCTACGACCCCTTCTTCCTTTTTCCATAACAGAACATGCAGCGTCTTCTTGTTTACCATGCATAGTAACTGTGCATTATTCCCATCTATGGGAGAAGCATAGTATTCAACTTTTTTTGCCTCAGCGAAGTTTGCACAGTCAACCCCGGCCTTGCGCGCCGCCTTTATACACGAATCAATGCCTGGACGCTCATTATCAGGAACCCAATTACGTATTAGAATCAGGCGGGCTAATGTTTGTGGAGAAAAATCAGCAGCAAATCCAACTAGCCCCTGCAACACCAATCTACGCACCTCAGATTCTGGATAGAGAACAAACAGGGCGGCAATTTCACGCAGTAAGCCTTCATCAGATTGCGCCATATTCAATGCCATTGCAGCTGCTTCATCGGATTCCATTAATTGCAGAGTCTGTAGAACCAAATCAAAAGCAATATATGGATCAGTCACTCCATGGGATTTAAACATCTGCAACAAGGTCGAATCGCCTAAATCAGATGTAGAGAATTCTTTCTCATGCCCAACAGTCAGGAGTAGATCTTTGTATAAATCTTTAATTTCTTTGGTTATGGGCAGCCCATTTATTCGCATCGCATTGCAGACTATAGCATAGAGTTCAAGTCCAACTTCACCGAGCGTGGCAATTTCAGCAAATTTCACATTCAATAGTTTTAAGGTGTGTGCTGCCTCTGGCTCATTTTTCCGCAATTGATCTCGAACCAGACTCAACTCTATAATAATCTGATCATGGATAAGATCGCTAAATGCTTGACACTTAGCTGTTGAGGCCCTTTCCTGATAAAAAAGCATCAACTCAAACAGTAGAGCAGGTCTGGTAAAATTCTCAAAGGTATCTTCAGGCGGAATCTTCGTGCCTCTGCCGGTTATTTGTGCATTTATAACTTCATGGAGATGCCTACGCTCCCCGGATGAAAATTCCGGGATTTCTCTTGCATTCATCAGTGGAGCAATCTTAGGTGATGGCTGGGATGGCAGTTGAGGTGATTGTTCGGGAACAAAGGGCTTATCGATACAACATTTTTTATATTTCCTACCACTTCCGCATGGACATGGATCATTACGCCCGATTTTAGGTGAAGATCCAGTCTGCTGTGCCTGTGATATGCCCGCCAGGTTATCGACCTCGACCTGTTGCATGAATTTGATCAATGTCTCCATAGCCAGGGGTAAGCTGTGTATCATAAAAGAAATATCTTCATCGGATTCATTATTATTCAGATCAGCTAGAGGACAATCTGTATTTGCAATCATGAGAAAAGGTGTAAAAGCCAAGTCAACCGGGCTTATATTTTCTTCCTCATCAAACTGTTGGGCATTTTCCCAGAGGGATTCTGAAATAAACATGCCGCCACAAAAACCATCGCACCAGCGCTTCAATTGTGCCAATTCACTCTTGGATAGATTATTGACATCAAATGGAAACTTAAGTGTTCCTCTGCTGAATTTATCTGAGAGACGATTGTAAAGGGCAAACAATTTACCAAAAAAATTATTTGCCTCTTTTTGTGACTGAAAAGCAGGGGGATCATCTCCCAATGCAACAGGTACCCATTCACTTGGAGGAAGCATCCCCGGAGCTATGGCAACCCCGTAAATAAACCCCTCAAGAACATCAATGCTTAATGCACTAGGTGGAATTATTTTTTGAGTGTAAAACTTCTGCAAGTATTTTTTCTCACGGGCTGTAAACATACAAGGCTCTTTTCCCAATCAATAAGTTTTGCTTAGTTGTTGGCGCCATGGTCGTGTAATTCCAGGTTACAACATTATCACGATCTTGCACCGCAAATCCACGCATCAATTGTTTCAATGTTTCGAACAAATTT
>JBNGCY010000073.1:0-11212 GCA_049975505.1 Desulfuromonadaceae bacterium
AGACGCTGGAGCGTCAGACATGGCATTCCCACGCTGGAGCGTGGGAACGATCAAACGATCACCTTCGTTTATGCAGGAGCAGTGACGGGCAGAATTTGTGTTCTTATACCCCGGCCTAGCTGGGGTGGTGAATAGTTACAAGCAATAATATCCGGAGAAATCAGTTGTGAAGAAAACCATATGGGAAGAACGGGAAAAGGCCTTTGAAGATAAGTACTTTCGCGATCTTGAACAGGAACAGCTGCGTAAATTGCGCGAGAAGAACATGCCCCGGAATTCCGCTGACATCAGTGGCGATAAGGATTGTCGGGATGAGAAGGATAAATGCGAATAAACCGGGCTTTGGGTTGATTATTTTACCTGTTTGACGTAATAATAGAGCGAAAATTGAACATAATTAGTACGTTCCGGAGAATTTTTTGCGAAATGTGCGAAGGTCCGGGCAATGACAATCGGGCTGAGTTTTTGGCTGACACACAACAGAATTCTGGTTCCAAAGGGGGAGAGTATGGGGCAGGTTGTATTTGTTTTGCTGGTGCTGGGCGGACTTGGATATTACTTTTATCGCCAGATGAGTGGCGAGGCTGCACAGAATGATTCCGGTTGGGCTCAAGCGGAAAATTCTGCAACCAAAGCTGAGTCCGAGGCGCAAAAAAAGACACAACCACCGCAGGCCGAGACTTTGGATGTACGCATTGTTTCCATGGTGTCACGTAGCCCCGGTATTCTTCAGACTGATGTGTATGAGCATTTTCCGGAGGAAAACCGTAAAAACCTTCAGGCCGTGCTGTTGCAGATGGATAGGGATGGTGCGTTGCGTCGGGAACGGGAAGGTGCCACCTACCGTCTGTTTGTTGCCTGAAGCGGATATTCTGTGAAAAAGATATTGGGAAAGCCGCCGTCAATCCCTGAATTGCAAAGCGTCCATATTCAGGATGTGGATTTCTCTACCCTCCAGGCGGATGATTCCCTCCGCGGCAAGTTTGCTAAGCAGGCGTGAAAATGTCTCTGCCGTGGTGCCAAGCAGTAACGCAAATTCGCCCTTTGCCGCTGGCAGCCGCACCCGGCTGCTGTGCTGTTTTTCGCTTAAGGCTACAAGATAGTTGGCAAAACGCTGACGGATGTCACTCAAAGTCAGCTGTTCTACCATCCCGAGAAGATATTTGATGCGCTGCGACAGCGCTCCGATAAACTGCATGGCTGCAGCCGGATTACTCTCGAGATGAGACATAATCTTGTGGGCATCGATGGCGAGAAGTTCGCTTTTTTCCAGGGTGATGGCGCTCACCGGATAGCGGCGTTGCAACTGGAGAAGAATCTCGGCAAAGTATTCTCCGCTGTCGATCAGACGGATCACCGCTTCTTTGCCATCCGCAGTGGAGCGAAACAGTTTCACCTTCCCCCGGGCGAGAAAATAAAACTCCGACCCCTCATCCCCTTCATTGAAGAGCAGTTGTTTTTTTTCTGCTTTTACCAGTCTGCTGCTTTCTGCAACCAGAGTACGGTGCTGTGTACTCGCCCCGGTGCCGAAAAAGGCCTGCATGAACATAGTGATGGCGGTATTCTTATCCATTCAAACTCCTGTCTTCATGATATTCTGAAGTGCAAACATGGTTGCCCTCTGTGGACAACGTATGGAAGGCTGATGTTAATCCTGAGATTTGTATGTTTACTTCGCAATATCAGCCAAATCAATCATACAAGGTACAGAAATTGTTGGAAGGGATTTTTTGTATGGCACCAAAGGGATGGAAGCGCTGTGTAGTCGGAACGCAGACAGAACAGATGCTGAACCTCGGGCATCCATGGATTCTGCGCGATCGCTTTACGGATCAGTGGCCTCCAGGTGAAAGTGGAGAGGGAATTGCCCTGCATGGTACGGATGGAACCCTGCTGGGATTTGCCCTGCGTGATGATGACCGCAGAATTGTGGCGCGGGTTATTGCGTGGCCTCCTCCCGCCAGAGCGCCCCGGATTGATGAAGAGTGGTTTTATGCGCGCCTGGAAACAGCGCTTAAGTTGCGTCATGCCTATGTAGACCTGGATATGACCGATGCATATCGCCTGGTAAATGCCGAGGGTGATCAGCTGCCGGGTATGACTGTGGATGTATATGGGGAATTTGTCATGCTCCAGTTCTACACCACGATGTGGGAGCCCATGCGCGAACCTCTGGTTCAGGCAGTGCAGCGGCTCATGCGCCCTCAGGGGATTTACGCAAAATTCCGTCCGCGCCAGACCCGCGAACTTGAAAAGAAAAAGGATAAACGCTACAGCACTCTGCTTATGGGGCAAGAGGCCTCGAATCTGGTTCAGGTACAGGAAAACGGCCTGACTTTCGGTGTCGATCTGAAGCAGGGTCTGCATACCGGGCTGTTTATGGATCAGCGCCATAACAGAAAGGCGCTGATGCCGTTCTGTGAAGGGCGCAGAGTGCTCAACCTGTTTTCCTTCACCGGGGCATTTTCTGTGGTTGCGGCAGCCTCAGGGGCAAGAGAAGTGGTGAGTGTGGATGCTTCAGCACAATATCAGACGTGGGCGAAAAACAATTTCACCCTTAACCGTCTCGATCCCCAGCGTCATCGCTTCATTGTAGGTGATTGCCATAAAATATTGCAGGAGCTTGCGCATGCCGGAGAGGTCTTCGATATTGTGATTATGGACCCGCCCAGTTTTTCCACCGTGGGGAAAAACCGTTTTACCACCAGCGGTGGAACCGCGAATCTGGCTGCTGCCGCGCTGGGTGTGCTTGCTGATGGGGGATGCCTGATAACCTCCTCCAATCACCAGAAGGTCGATGTGGCGGAGTATCTGAAGGAACTGCGGCGCGGGGCGCTCCAGGCGGGAACGCCCCTGCGCATCATCCAGACTGGTGGTCAGGGTGCGGATTTCCCGTTTCTGATAACCTGCCCTGAAGGTCGTTACCTTAAATATGTAGTGGGGGTGAAAGGCTGAGGCGAAGGTTTTATCCCGGTTCAGGAGACTGTCTCATCCACTCCGGCGTGCAGAATGGTGACAGGCTCCAGAGGCACATCCTGATGGAAACCGCGCGTGGTGGTGGGAACGGTTTCGATCTTTCGGACCACATCCATCCCTTCTACAACTGAGCCGAACACGGCGTAGCCGAAGCCCTCTGGACTGGGGTCTCGGTGATTGAGAAACTGATTGTCCGCCACATTGATAAAAAACTGCGCCGTAGCGCTGTCGATCACCTGGGTTCGCGCCATGGCTATGGTACCGGTGGTGTTCTCCAGACCATTGTCGGCTTTATTTCTGATGGGGCGTCGAGGCTTGCCTTCACGCATGTTTGCATCCATACCCCCACCCTGAATCATGAAGCCGCGGATAACCCGATGAAAAATCTTGCCATCGTAATATCCGTCCTTCACATACTGAAGAAAATTCTCAACCGTGAGGGGAGCTTTTTGCGGATAGAGTTCAAGGACAATATCTCCAGCGCTGGTATGTAAACGTACCTTGGGAGTGGCTTTGTGCATGGGTATTGTTCTCCTTACGGGTTAAACATCCTGTGGGGTTAATAAATATAGAAGAATCTAGCATATTTATTACATAAATGTAACGGCTTAATGGGCAGCGCGCAGCCGATTAAATGAAGGGCGGATCGAGTGATGTGCCATTAGAAATGTATTGCCCCATACCCGGTTCGCGATTATATTACATCACCTGTCGGATGGCGGATTTTACCTTAATTATCCAGTAACTATTTACCACCGCTACCGGTGAGGGCTTGTGGTACATATGGAAAGGGCGTCTGTCGCCACGGAAGGCGACAGTCGAACGGCCATGGACGGCCCCGCTTGCAAACAGTCGTGTCCCTTGGAATGGGTGCCACAAGGCCTTTATTGAGCAATTATATTATCCAATCAAAAAAGAGTTATCCATATGGCTTCTGATCCGGAAAATCCCGGCATCGTAAAAAATATATTTACCGGCTATTTCATCCTCATTCTGCATGTAGTTCTCCTGGTATTGCTCGGACTGTTCATTGTTTTCTTTCGTGGCCTGATTCAGTATATGCCGTGGATTCTTGGCGGAGGGCTGGTTTTGCTGCTCTCAGCGCTGATCTGGGTGGTGGTGAAAATCCGGCGCCAGCGTGGCAGGGTTCAGCATATGCGATTCGAGGGGCGCGGCGTGGAAATAAGTCTTCTCGGCGGATTGGCGTCGATGCGAGTGGGAGGGAACCCGGGAGCCCCTGGTTGGGAACAGAATGCTCCACTTCAGCTCGAGGATCCGCATACTTCACGCATGCGCAGCCTGGAGAGATTAATGGAGATGTACCAGCAGGAGCTTATCTCCCGCGATGAATTTCTGCGCTTCAAGCAGGAGCTACTGCACACGAATGATGCCGCGGACAGCACTGACGAAAGCGGGGAATGTGAAGAGGCTACGATTATTGATCTGAACGAAAATACTCGCTGAGAACTGATGGGGCTGAATGTAGCGCTATGGTTCGGCTTATCCGGGACGGGAAAAATTCGCCTGTTATGGAGGCAAACAGACAAAAAACTTGCATTTTTACCGCTGCAGTGATAAACAACAGCGTCTTGAACGTCGGGGTGTAGCGCAGCCTGGTAGCGCACCTGCCTTGGGAGCAGGGGGTCGGAGGTTCGAATCCTCTCGCCCCGACCAGTTTTGATTTCAAGGCGCCAGTAGCTCAGCTGGATAGAGCATGTGACTTCTAATCACAGGGCCGAGGGTTCGAGTCCTTCCTGGCGCGCCATTTAAAGTAAACGTCTTTGAATAGGTGTTGACAATAAATAGCGGAAAACGTAGTATCAGCTCCCGTTCTGTGGTGGGTGTAGCTCAGTTGGTAGAGCGCTGGATTGTGACTCCAGTTGTCGAGGGTTCAAGTCCCTTCACTCACCCCATTTAAATACCCGGACTCGATCGTCGATGTTCTTGTCGGACTCCCGGCGAGCATCAGGGTCGGGTCTTTTTTATTGGTGGGGTCGGATATTATCCAGCGACCGCTGCCTTGCCAGTAATAAATCGCAGTCCGTGAAACAGATAGCGTTCAATCAGATGGTAGCGGGCTGCATTGTATGAAAGTCGAGTGCGAGAGTGGCGGAATTGGCAGACGCACTGGATTTAGGATCCAGCGGGCAACCGTGGGGGTTCGAGTCCCCCCTCTCGCACCATTGATTATGTGCACACACAGCCACAGGTTCTTTCTGTGGGATTAGCCCTTTTTTGTCCATGCCCCTTTAAATTGCAGCGCGTCATTGCTACCTTGCGCTACGCATATGACAATAAATATTCCGGTTTTTCTTGCACGCATTTCAATTCAGAATGTATTTCCCTGAATCATAGATAGCTTCAAAAGATCATTTATTTTAAGAGAGGATGTTACATGAATACCCAGGTAGAAGATTTGAGTCCGGTAAAAAAGAAGATATCTGTTGAAATTGATGCTGATCAGGTAAATAAAGAGATCAACTCCGTATATTCCAGGATAGCGCGGAATGCAAAGCTCAAGGGTTTCCGCAAGGGGAAGGTGCCCATGAGCCTGGTTAAGCAGTACTATGCCGGACAGATGGAACAGGAAGTTATCGGCAAGCTCATTAATGATACCTATTTCAACGCCATTACCGATAATGACATAGCTGCCATTGGGGAGCCGTCCATAAAAGACAGTGGTGAACTGGGCGAGGATAAGGCGTTTACCTATGAATTTCATGTAGAGGTGAAACCCGAGGTTGAAAACCCTGAGTACTCCGGCTTGAGTCTGAAAAAGGAAATTTATGCTTTTGATGATTCCGTGGTTGATTCACGGATCGAACAGATGCTTGAATCGCGGACACAGAAAGAGGCGGTTGAGCGCGATGATGTGCAGCAGGGTGATTTTGTCAGCATTGATTTTGAAGGATTTATCGACGGCGATGCTTTTGACGGCGGTGCTGCCACGGATCATGAGCTTGAAGTAGGATCAGGGAGTTTTATCCCGGGATTTGAAGTTCAGCTTATTGGGATGAAACGCGGCGATCAGGGGGAAGTAACAGTAACCTTCCCCGACAACTACGGGAGTGAGGAACTGGCAGGCAAGGATGCAACGTTCAAGGTTACTATCAAAGAGATAAAAACAAAGGTCGCCCCCGAACTGACCGATGAACTCGCGCAGGAGTTTGGCGCTGAATCCGTCGAGGATCTGCGTGAAAAAATCGCGGAAAACTACGCCAAACAGGAGAAAAACCGGATTGAGGAAGATCTCAAAGAACGCCTCATGTCAGCTCTGGTAGAGCGTAATCCGATTGAGGTGCCCGAGTCCATGGTGGAACGCCAGCTCGACTTTATGCTCCAGAATATTACTGGCCGCCTTAAGTCACAAGGGATGTCTCTGGAGATGATGGGCCTCAATGATGAGGCTTTCCGCGCGATGTATCGTGATACGGCAGTAAAGCAGGTGCAGGGAAGTTTGATCCTCGAAGGGGTGGTCAAGGCGGAAAATATCTCTGTGGATGAAGGGGAGATTGACGCCCGCCTTGAAGAGATAGCCGAAATGGTCAATGTTCCGCTCGAGGAAGTTAAAAAGTACTACGCTTCCGATGAAGCCCAAAGAGGGCTGTTGGGTCAGATAGAGGAAGAGAAAGCCATCACCTTTCTGCTCGGACAGGCTGATATTCAGGAGATAAGCAAAGAAGAGCTTGAGAAAGAAAAACAGAATGCCGAAGAGGAACAGGAGTAGTTATGAGTCTGGTTCCCATAGTAGTTGAGCAGACCGGGCGCGGGGAGCGTTCCTACGATATTTATTCGCGTCTGCTCAAGGATCGTATTATCATGCTCAGCTCGCCCATAGATGATCAGATAGCAAATCTGATAGTGGCGCAGATGCTGTTTCTGGAGTCTAAAGATCCGGATAAGGATATTCACTTCTATATCAATTCACCCGGAGGTGTTGTCTCCGCCGGGATGGCGATGTACGATACCATGCAGTATATCAAGGCTCCGGTGTCGACCATCTGTGTCGGGCAGGCGGCGAGTATGGGAGCACTGCTCCTTGCTGCAGGTGAGCCGGGTAAGCGTTTTGCCCTGCCCCATTCCAGGATAATGATCCACCAGCCACTGGGCGGATTCAAGGGCCAGGCCTCGGATATCAGCATTCACGCCAAAGAAATTCTCCATTTGCGTGAAACCCTGAACAGTATTCTGGTAGCGCATACCGGTCAGAGTAAAAAGAAGATCGCGGCGGATACAGAGCGTGACTATTTCATGGGTGCGCAGGAAGCCTGTGATTACGGTCTTATCGATCGTATTGTAAGGCGCGATGAGCATATCGAAGAAAAAAAGAAGTAATATTATATGGTTCTACCTCTCCGCTGCAATATAAGACGTAGTGCTGATGCAGGGCAATGTTCGACAGGTGTGAGCCAGGAGGGAAAATATGGATTCCGATAATGTACGCAATAAAAATTTGACCTGCTCCTTCTGCGGCAAGTCACAGGATGAGGTGAAAAAGCTCATTGCAGGTCCATCCGTGTATATCTGTGATGAATGCATCGATCTGTGTCAGGAAATTATCGCAGAAGAGTTTGCCGAGTCTGACATAACCGATGACGGGAAACTTCCTACCCCTGCAGAGATTCTTCAGACCCTCAATGACTATGTAGTCGGGCAGGAGCGTGCCAAGCGGGTACTTTCCGTGGCCGTATATAATCACTATAAGCGGGTCAGATATCTTGCCGGTAAAGGGGATGTGGAAATCCAGAAGAGCAACATTCTTCTGCTCGGTCCTACCGGCAGCGGTAAAACCCTGCTTGCCCAGACCCTGGCGCGGGTGCTCAATGTACCGTTTGCCATTGCCGATGCAACCAATCTCACTGAAGCTGGTTATGTGGGCGAGGATGTGGAGAACATCATTCTGGCGCTGGTACAGGCGGCGGACTACGACATCGAAAAGGCGCAACGCGGTATTATCTATATTGATGAGATCGACAAAATTGCCCGCAAAAGCGAGTCACCTTCCATAACCAGAGATGTTTCGGGAGAAGGTGTTCAGCAGGCGCTGCTGAAAATAATCGAAGGGACCACTGCAAGTGTGCCCCCCAAGGGAGGACGCAAACATCCGCAGCAGGAGTTTCTCAAGGTTGATACCTCCAATATCCTGGTGATATGTGGAGGGGCTTTTGCCGGTCTGGAAGATATAGTCTCCAGACGTATCGGCAAAAAGGGGATCGGTTTCGGCGCGGATATTCAATCAAAAGATGAGAAGGTTCAGGGCGAATTGCTTGCCAGAGTCGAGCCCGGCGATCTGCTGAAGTTCGGCTTGATCCCCGAATTTGTCGGGCGTCTTCCTGTAGTTGCAACCCTTGAGGAACTTGACGAAAAGGCGCTTATTCAGATCCTGCAGGAGCCTAAAAATGCCCTGATCAAGCAGTATCAGAAACTCTTTGACCTTGAAGATGTCGAACTTAAGTTCACCACTGGTGCCCTTGAAGCCATTGCCCGCCTCACGGCACAGCGCAAGACGGGGGCGCGCGGTCTGCGTTCCATTCTCGAAGAAACCATGCTCGATATCATGTTTGATATACCATCGCAAAAGCACGTAAAAGAGGTGGTTATCAGCGAAGATGTCGTGGTAAACAAGAGTGAGCCTCTAATTGTGTACGACTGCGCTGAGACCGTATCTGCCTGAGTGCAGCGTCGTATTGCGGATATTACATGACACCTGTACATGATATAGTGCCCGAAGAAGTAGAGGGAGCAGGGGAATACCCCCTGCTCCCTTTGCGTGATATTGTAGTTTTCCCCGAGACGGTTACGCCCTTGTTCGTCGGGCGGGCACGTTCTATCAGTGCTATTGAGCAGGCGATGGAGGGCGACAGAAAAATATTCCTTGTTGCCCAGAACGATCCCGAAGTAGATGATCCCGATATAAACGATCTCTACAGTGTCGGCACGGTGGCGAGTATCTCGCAGTTGATGAAACTGCCGGATGGCACCATCAAATTGCTGGCTGAAGGTGTTGTGCGCGCGCGTATCATTACGTGTAGAGAGTTCGAATCATACACCAGGGTGGAAGTGGAATTTCTCGAGGATGTCTGTAGCGACAATCTTGAGACCACTGCGCTTTGCCGCAGTGTGCGTGAAATGTTCAGCAGCTATGCTGGCTTAAGTTCCAAGATCCCCGCAGAAGTAGTAACCGCAGTGGAAGCGGTGGAAGAGCCCGGCAATCTTGCCGATACCATCATGGCTCATCTCAATGTAAGCGTTGAAGATAAGCAGGAAATTCTTGAACTTCCCGAGGTGGAGGAACGTCTCGAGGCGGTGCTGCAGATTCTGGAACGCGAAGAGGAGATTCTCAAGGTCGAGCAGAAGATCCGCAAGCGGGTGAAAGGTCAGATGGAGCGCACCCAGAAGGAATACTACCTGAATGAACAGATGCGCGCCATTCAGAAAGAACTCGGGGATAAGGATGAGTTCAAGCAGGAACTCAAAGAGCTTGAAGCCAATATAGAAAAAAGCAGGATGTCCGCTGCCGCAAAAGACAAGGCAAAAGGGGAGATGCGCAAGCTCAAGATGATGTCCCCTATGTCTGCGGAAGCGACAGTGGTGCGAAATTACCTCGAGTGTCTGCTCGATCTGCCGTGGAAGAAGACCACCCGTGATTGCAACGATATCGCATTGGCACATCGGGTTCTGGATGAGGATCACGCCGGGTTGGAAAAGGTCAAAGAGCGGATTCTGGAACATCTGGCGGTTCAGTTGCTGGTAAAAAAAATCAAAGGCCCGATTCTGTGTCTGGTTGGCCCACCCGGAGTAGGTAAAACCTCCATGGGGCGTTCCATTGCACGTGCCATGAAACGTAAATTTGTGCGCATTTCTCTGGGCGGCGTACGTGATGAAGCCGAAATCAGAGGACACCGCCGTACCTACATTGGCGCCATGCCTGGCAAGATTATGCAGGGAATCAAAAAAGCCGGAGTGCAGAATCCGGTGTTTCTGCTCGATGAAATAGACAAGATGTCTATGGATTTTCGCGGTGATCCCTCCTCGGCAATGCTCGAGGTTCTCGATCCGGAGCAGAATTCGGCTTTCGGAGATCATTTCATCGATCTGGACTTTGATCTGTCTCAGGTGATGTTCATCGCTACCGCCAATTCCATGCAGGATATTCCGTCTCCACTCCTGGATCGCATGGAGTTAGTGCGCCTCGAAGGTTACTCTGAGGAAGAAAAGATCCAGATCTGTCGCCGTCATCTTATCCGCAAGCAGGTGCGTGAACATGGATTGGATCCGGATAAATTCAATCTTTCCGACAATGCTCTTTCTGATATTATCCGGCGCTATACCCGCGAGGCCGGAGTACGCGACCTCGAAAGGCGCATTGCCGCCATATGCCGCAAGGTGGCCCGTCAGGTGGCGGAACAATCCGCCTATGCCAGAACCTGGAATATCGGCGTCAACCAGATTGAGAAATACCTCGGGGTGCCGCCGTATACCTACGGGCAAAAAGATTCTGTCTCCCGTTGCGGGATAGCTACAGGCCTTGCATGGACCCCGGTAGGCGGCGATATTCTTATGGTGGAAGTGCTGGATTTTCCCGGCAAGGGTAAGCTGAGTGTAACCGGTAAACTTGGGGATGTGATGCAGGAATCCGCCCAGGCTGCATATGCGTATATCCGCTCAAAAGCAGAAAAACTTGAGCTGAGTGAAGATTTTTATCGCAATCTCGATATCCATATCCATGTTCCCGAGGGTTCGATTCCCAAGGATGGACCATCTGCCGGGATCACTATCGCCACCGCCCTTGCTTCTTCGCTTACCAAACGCCCGGTAGACGCGAATCTGGGAATGACCGGGGAGATCAACCTCAGAGGTGAAGTTCTGGCCATCGGTGGGCTCAAGGAGAAGCTACTCGCGGCACGGCGTGCGGGCTTGAAGAGGGTGCTGATTCCGGCACAGAATGAACGCCATCTTACCGAGGTGCCGGCAGAGGTGAAACGGGATTTGCAAATTCATTTAGTTTCGCACATGGATGACGTTTTGGCACACGCCCTCCTTGACTAAAATACTCGGAAATACTGTCGGTAGCTGCAAGTGCAGTTCCTCTGCTGTTTGTAGAGCGGGGGGCGGCACTAAGCAAAAAGAGGTTCTATTCTATTTTGTGTGGGTAAGATGACAGCCGTTTACTGAAGTTCCCCCACAATATATAGTGCCCTAAGTGTTAATTTATCTCGCGAGCGTTCCCACGCTC
>JBNGCY010000074.1:0-4533 GCA_049975505.1 Desulfuromonadaceae bacterium
AGGGTAACTACCTGATTTGCAAACTTATTTTTTTATGGGTGTTAAACTTGGGTTAGCGCTTCAATGTGGTCGATCTGGGCATCCACAATATCACCACTGGCCACGAGGATATCCGGCTCCAGCTCGAGGATACGCGAAATTATCGGCGCCAGGGCTTCCTCGCGATGGATCAGCCCCAGATGGAGATCGCTGATATGCGCGATTCGCACCCGCTCCACTCCGGTGGGAAGTTTGTTACTCTGTAGAGTTATGCGCTCGACACGTAAATTAGTGGCCTCGTACATCCCATATATGCCCGCACCCAGAACGATCAGCGCCACCACCAGTGAGCAGAGCAGACCGGACCATGGATACTTAAGTTTGGTGTTCCCAGACGTCTCAGCCCTAGTGAGATTAGATGCCATGCCCCGACAAAAACAAACACGCTGAATGCGAGGAACAAAAAACCCATCCAGCTAAACCCAACCCACGCCAGAGCACGCGCAGCGAAATCGTAACCGCCCTTTTCCAGCGCGCGCACCAATAGCGGCGCCACAATCATCAGCGCCATCCAGATCCAGGTCAGGGTCGGGAGGGCGCGATGCCCTTTCAAAAGTGGATCCATACCCCAAAACACCACGGCATGCATGGCAGTATATATGGAAATAAAAATTATAAGAAACATCATCATGGCTTGGTCACAACAATTCCGAGAGTAATGAAAAAACGAAAAATCTGCATTATGGTTCTTGCGTCCCCTACTCTTCCAAACTTCCGGGCAGGGTTTCGACAAATGCGCGGATTTCATCCCGCACCTGACGGTAACATTCCAACTGCTCCTCTTCAGAGGCACCCTGTTGCGCAAGCTCTCTTGCCATTTGCGGTGGATCGTTAAAGCCTGCATGCACCACCTTACTGTTCCCCGGAAAAAAGGGGCAGGTTTCGTGTGCATGCCCGCATACAGTTACTACCACATCAACGTTTACATCTCTGAATTCTTCAATATTCTGCGAGCGCTGCGCGGAGATATCCACCCCGGCTTCGGCCATCACCTTTACCGCATGGGAGTTCAGCCCATGGGTTTCAATGCCGGCGGAATACGCCTCGATCACGTCCCCTTTGAGGTGACGTGTCCACCCTTCTGCCATCTGGCTGCGGCATGAATTGCCGGTACATAGAAACAGAACCTTCATCTTTTCCTTCATAAAACTCTCCGTCGCTGAGCTGTTGAACCAATGATAAGCAGTGCAAATCGCACTCAATTTGCCTATATGGTTAAATAACCAAATACATAGCTTTATGTCAATGATAACTCTTACCCATAATAGCGCTGAGCAAAGCGCTTTGCCATTGTGCTACACTTTTTACCCTGATTCCGTGTACACTCAACCAGTGATGGCATCGTAAAAACTCACCAACTGGCGTTGCTGTAATTTTCTAGCTGCTTCGACGTACGTAAGTACGTCTCATTGCTCGACAATCACGCGCCTTGCATTTGGCGCTTTTTGCTTAGCCATCTGATTTTTTACTTTCTGCGAAAGCATCAACCAGTGAATCTAAAAGCAGGACAAGAATAGGAGGAGAACATCTTATGCCAAAACTGTTGCAAATGGACTTCCCCTTTTCCGGACCTTTCGGCGATGAAATGGCGGAAGCATTACGTGAGCTTGCCCTGAGCATAAATGAAGAACCCGGATTTCTCTGGAAGATATGGACAGAAAACCGCGAGCAGAACCTTGCAGGGGGAATCTACCTGTTTGAAACCGAAGCGGATGCGTGCGCATACCTGGAAAAACACCGCGCCAGATTTAAAGAATTAGGTGTAAACACTGTAAACGCGCACATTTTTGATATCAACGCCGCCCTCTCCTACCTTAATCGTGCCCCACTCTGATTTGAGTTCAAATAGCGTAACGCACCAGAAGGAAACACGCCATGAAAACACCAATTTTCAATCGCTACATTGGCATCGACTACTCCGGTGCCCAGACCCCTGAAGATCCACTCCCCGGGATTCGGGTATATGCAGCCGCCGCCGACACAGCCCCAACCGAGGTCAGCAATCCAAATGACAGACGTAAATACTGGTCACGCAGGGAGCTTGCCCACTGGCTCGCTGATCTCCTCCAGGATGGCGTCCCCACTCTGGGGGGGATTGATCACGCCTTTTCCTTTCCGCTGCGCTATTTCGAGGTTCATCATCTGGAACCCGACTGGGATATTTTTCTGGATGACTTCTGTGCCCACTGGCCCACTGCGGAAAAACATACCTACGTGGATTTCGTGCGCCACGGCAGCTGCGGCAACGGCGCCGCCCGCAGCGGAAATGCCCGTTGGCGGCGCGAATGCGAGGAGCGCGTAGGCGCAAAATCGGTATTTCATTTTGACGTACCGGGACAGGTGGCCAAATCCACCCATGCCGGGCTTCCCTGGCTCCGCTATCTGCGCTATGAATTAGGCCATCGTCTGCACTTCTGGCCCTTCGACGGCTGGGATATCCCGCGCGGGAAACATGCCATTGCCGAGATATATCCCTCCCTGTGGAATAAAGACCATCCACGCGAAAAGCGCACCCCCGATCAGCATGATGCCTTTGTGAGCGCGCTGTGGTTGCAGCAATGCGATTTAAATCAGACCCTGGAGAACTTCTTCCACCCGCGTCTGAATGCCTATCAAAGCGCCATGGCTCAAGTTGAGGGTTGGATTCTGGAGGTTGAATAGGTAAACTTGATGGCGTCACAAAAACTCACCAACTGCTGCGCCATTACAGAAACAGTCGTAATTGTCTCGCTGCTTCGACGTACGAATGAGACGTTGCATGCAACGTCTCTACAGAGACAATCACGCGCCTTGCATTTGGCGCTTTTTGCTTAGCCATCTATTTTGATGCTTTTGTAAAAAGCATCAAAATAACCGCCTGCAACTTTATTGGCAGGAATCCGTTGTTTCTGAAATACTCACCACCTACACACACCACCTGATTTCATATGTCCCTTGACTACACCACCCTCGAATATCTGCGCCAGAACAATCCGGCCTGGCGTCTGCTGCGCTCGGATCATGCCGCGCTTGTGACCAGCTTTCTGCAGCGGGTGTTCATCACCCCCAATGTGCGCAGCATGCCACAGGCGGAGCTGGTGGAGGCGCTGGAGGATGAACTCTTTGCCCTGCGCCAGCTGCATGGCGAGGAGAGTTTCCCGCGCCCGGCACGTGAATACCTCAACGATTGGGCGGATAACGCCAAGGGGTGGCTGCGCAAATTCTATCCCCCCAATTCAGATGAACCCCACTTCGATCTCACCCCGGCGACGGAAAAGGCGATCTCCTGGGTGGAGAGCCTCAACGAACGCACCTTCGTGGGCACCGAATCACGCCTCATGACCCTGTTTGATCTCCTGCGCCAGATGTGCGAAGGGAGTGAAACCGACCCGCAGACGCGCATAGAAGAGCTGCAGAAGCGCCGCGCGGAAATCGACGCTGAAATAGCGCGCATCGATGGAGGAGAGATCCCCCTGCTGGATGACACTGCGTTGCGCGACAGGTTCCAGCAGTTTCTTCAGCTTGCGCGTGAACTCCTGGGAGACTTTCGCGAGGTGGAGCACAACTTCCGCAATCTGGACCGCAACGTGCGCGAACGCATAACCCTGTGGGAAGGGAACAAAGGCGCTCTGCTCGAAGAGATCATGGGCGAGCGCGACGCCATTGCGGACTCCGACCAGGGTAAGAGCTTTCGCGCCTTCTGGGATTTTCTCATGTCGACCCGGCGCCAGGAGGAACTGAGCGCACAACTCGAGCAGGTTCTCAACCTCGAACCCATCGCCCAAATGCACCCCGATGCGCGTCTGCGCCGGGTCCACTACGACTGGCTTGAAGCGGGTGAGCATACGCAGCGCACTGTGGCGCGCCTCTCACAGCAACTGCGGCGCTTCCTCGATGATCAGGTCTGGCTCGAAAACCGGCGCATCATGGATCTCCTCCATGAAATTGAGGGCCGCGCCCTCAGCGTGCGCGACAGCATCCCGCGCGCCCCCTTCATGGAACTGGATGAGAGTGCGCCGCGTATCGAACTTGCGTTTGAGCGCCCCCTGTATACGCCCCCGTTCAAGCCGGTGATCGAGGATATCCACCTCGAAGAGGGCGAGGCAGATATCGACACCGAGGTGCTGTTTTCCCAGGTCATTGTCGATCGCGCTCAGCTCAGGAGCAATCTGCGCCGCGCCCTGCAGGAGCATCCGCGCATCACTCTGGCACAGGTGTGTGCCCGCTATCCCCTGGAGCACGGTCTCGCGGAACTGGTGGCGTATCTGCAGATCGGAGCGGAATGGCGCGAAACCGTGGTTGACGAAACCTGCACCGATCTGGTCGAATGGCGCACCCCTGAAGGGAATATGCGCCGGGCACACATCCCCCGTGTCGTCTTTATAAGGAACACCTGATGGAACACCAATCAACATCTGATACCAATACAGTAGATACGACATCCACCGACAGCGCTCTCTCCAGGGTGGTTATCTCCCTGTGCAAAGGGGTACTCTATCAGGATGAACATCCTGA
>JBNGCY010000074.1:4633-11207 GCA_049975505.1 Desulfuromonadaceae bacterium
CATGCATGAGAATATGGAACTGGAGTTCATGGAGGATGACAGCCTTGCCGGGTTCCGCCTCGCGCGCCTCGAGGTCTTCAACTGGGGCACCTTCGACTCACGCATCTGGACCCTGGATCTTCAGGGGAAGAACGCCCTGCTCACCGGGGATATCGGCTCGGGCAAATCCACCCTCGTGGATGCGATAACCACCCTCCTCGCCCCGAGCCAGCGCATCTCCTACAACAAGGCCGCAGGTGCGGATGCGCGCGAACGCTCCCTGCGCTCGTATGTGCTCGGATACTACAAATCGGAACGGCAGGACACCCTGGGAAGCGTGAAGCCCGTGGCCCTGCGCGAGCACAACAGCTACTCGGTCATCCTGGGGGTGTTCCACAACAAAGGCTATGAGAAAACCGTGACCCTGGCGCAGGTGTTCTGGATGAAGGATACCAAGGGGCAGCCGGCGCGCTTTTATGCCGCCACAGAGCGCGACTTAAGCATCAGCGCCGATTTTTCGAGTTTCGGCACCGACATCAATCAGCTGCGCAAGCGTCTGCGTAACGACAGGGTGGATATCTTCGACAGCTTTCCTCCCTACGGAGCCTGGTTCCGGCGCCGCTTCGGCATCAACAACGAACAGGCTCTGGACCTGTTTCTCCAGACCGTATCCCTTAAATCCGTGGGCAATCTCACCGATTTTGTGCGCAACCACATGCTCGAACCCTTTGATGTGGAACCGCGCATCCAAGCCCTTATCGGCCACTTTGACGACCTCAACCGCGCCCATGAGGCAGTACTGAAGGCCAAACGCCAGGTAGAGATGCTCACCCCCCTGGTGGCGGACTGGCAACGCCACAGCGCGCAGGAACAGGAGGTTGCAACCCTGTGCAACTGCCGCGATGCCCTTACCCCCTGGTTTGCGGGACGCAAGCTCGAACTCCTCGACACGCGCCTCGACAATCTCGCCACTGAACAGCAGCGCCAGCAGACACGCATCCAGAACATGGAGGAGCAACGCCGCACGGAACAGATACGCGAACGTGAACTGCGCCGCACCATTGCGGAGCAGGGCGGCGATCGCATCGAGCAGCTGCAGGAAGAGATAAAGCGCAAGGAGGAACAGCTCCAGCGCAGCCGCCACAAAGCACAGCGCCATACGGAACTCCTTGAAGAGCTTAAACTGCACCCGCCTGAGGATGGCGACACCTTTGTGCGCCAGCGCCGCGAGTGTGAAAAGCTGCGCGAACAGACGCGCGAAGAGGAAACCCGCCTGCAGAACGAGATTAACGGGGAGAGCGTCACCTTTGCCGCGTTGCGCACCGAGCACGAGCAGCTAGACGCGGACATCAAGAGCCTTAAATCGCGGCGCAGCAACATCGGGCGCGCTCAGATCAGCATGCGCCGCGCCATGTGTGAAGCGCTGGATGTGGATGAAAAGCAGATGCCCTTTGCGGGCGAACTGCTGCAGGTGGCGGAGGAAGAACGCGACTGGGAAGGTGCTATCGAACGCATGCTGCACAACTTCGGCCTCTCGCTTCTGGTGCCGGACGAGCTCTACGCCCGGGTTGCCGCCTGGGTGGATAAAACCCACCTGGGCGCCCGCTTGGTGTATTTTCGGGTGCGCGAATCCCGCTCTACTCAGGTGGCAGAACTCAAAGAGAATTCCCTCGCACGGAAACTCCGGATCAAGCCCGATTCCCCCCTTTATCCCTGGCTCGAGCGTGAAGTTGCGCGCCGCTTTGACGTGGCCTGCTGCACCAGCGCCGAAGAGTTCAGACGCGAAACCAAAGGGATAACCCGCGCCGGGCAGATCAAAGCCCCGGGAGAGCGCCACGAAAAGGATGACCGCCACCGCATCGATGACCGCAGCCGCTATGTGCTCGGCTGGAGCAACGCCGCAAAGATCGCCGCCCTGGAAGAGAAGGCGCGCAAACTGCAAGACGAAATGGCGCAGATGGGAAAGCGCATAGCCAGCCTGCAACAGGAGCAGAGCACCCTCAAGCAGCGTCTTGAGATCCTCTCCAAACTGGATGAATATCCCGACTTCTCAGAGCTGAACTGGCGCCCCCTGGCGCTCGAAATCACGCGCCTGGAGGAGGAGAAACAACATCTGGAACAGGCCTCCGACGTGCTCCACACCCTGGGGGAGCAGCTGCGCGAGGTGGAGCAAAGCCTGATAAAAACCGAGGCGGAGCTGCGTCAGGCATATGCGGATGAGGCCAGAACCCAGCAGAAAATCGCCGACGCGCACCAGCAGCGCCAGGAGGCTCTGAGTGTATATGAGGAAGCCAGCGCTCTGCAGCAGGAACATTTCCCGCGCCTCCCCGATCTGTACGCCGAGGCCCTTAAGAATCAGAAGCTCACCCTGGAGGGGTGTGAAAAACGTGAACGCGAAATGCGCGAGTGGCTCCAGACCAGGATCAACAACAAAAACCGCGCCCTCGCCCATCTGCGCGATAAAATCCTCGATGCCATGCGCTGCTACCGTACCGACTACCCCCTAGAAACCCAGGAGGTGGATGTAGCGGTGGAATCGGGGCATGACTATCAGGAGATGCTGCAGCAGCTGCAGGCCGATGACCTGCCCCGCTTTGAGGCACGCTTCAAGGAACTTCTCAACGAAAACACCATACGCGAAGTGGCCAATTTCCAGTCACAGCTCAACCGCGAGCGCGAAACCATCAAGGAACGCATTGCGCGCATCAACGAATCCCTGATTCAGATCGACTACAATCCGGGGCGCTACATCGTTCTTGAAGCGCAGCCCGCCCCGGATGTGGATATCCGCGATTTCCAGACCGAACTGCGCGCCTGCACTTCCGGAACCCTGAGTGCCACCGAGGATGAGCAGTACTCTGAGGAAAAGTTTCTCCAGGTCAGACGCATTATCGAGCGCTTTCGCGGGCGCGAAGGTCAGACCGAACAGGACAAGCGCTGGAGCGCGAAGGTCACCGATGTGCGCAACTGGTTCGCCTTTGCCGCGAGTGAACGCTGGCGCGAAGATGACAGCGAATACGAACACTATGCCGATTCCGGGGGTAAGTCGGGCGGGCAGAAGGAAAAACTCGCCTACACCGTCCTCGCGGCGAGCCTGGCGTATCAGTTCGGGCTCGAGTGGGGCGCGGTGCGTTCGCGTTCATTCCGCTTTGTGGTGATTGACGAGGCGTTTGGACGCGGCTCGGATGAATCCGCACAGTACGGACTCAAACTCTTTGCCCAGCTCAACCTCCAGCTCCTTATTGTCACCCCGCTGCAGAAAATCCACATCATCGAGCCCTTTGTCTCCAGCGTGGGATTTGTGCACAACGAGGATGGGCAGGCCTCGGTACTGCGTAACCTGAGTATCGAAGAATACCGCGCCCGAAAACAGAGGTTCAAGGAATGAAGTGGACCACCCCGGAGGATCTGCGCGCCCAGGTAATGCGGCTGTGGAATCGCGGTCTGATTCTAGCTTCGATGTGCGGCGGCGAAGAACTCTTTCCGCGCCGTCTGAATCTCAAAACCCCCAAATCAGCCGAACTGAGCACCCACTACAGCGAAGTGCGTGACTGGATCGCACGCCTATCCAGACCTGGTGCCCCATACCGCATCGAGTGGCGCACCCTCAACCACCGCATACTTGGAAACAACGAAATCCCGGCACGGAGCTGGATTGACAGCACAGACGCCGCCCTGCGCTTTATCGGCAAACAGCACGCAGCGCAGACCTTTGCCGCGCTGGTTGAGCATGTAGAAGTGCACGAACCCACCCTGCTCCCCTGGCTTAAGAAACGCCCCCTGCGTGCTCTCGAGCTTGAAAATGACTGGGACGCCCTGCTCCACATGGTCGCCTGGATGAAGGCTCATCCGCGCCCTGACATCTACCTGCGCCAGATCGATCTACCCGGAGTGCACAGCAAATTTATTGAACAACACCGCGGGGTATTGGCGGAACTCTTCGACCTGGCACTGCCTGCAGAATACATTGATGAGAACCACAGCGGGGTAAGCGGCTTCTGCGCACGCTACGGCTTCAGAGACAAACCAGCACGTGTGCGCTTCAGGATTCTGGACCCGGACATTCAACTGGTGCCGGGCGCTGCAGCACAGGATATCACCCTGACCGGAGAGGATTTTGCGCATCTGAATATCCCGGTGGAGCGGGTGTTTATCACTGAAAACGAAATCAACTTTCTCGCCTTCCCCGCCTGCGCGCGCAGCATCGTCCTGTTTGGCGCAGGCTACGGCTTTGCCAACCTTGGAAGTGCACAATGGCTCCAGCATGTGGATATCCGCTATTGGGGCGATATCGACACCCACGGGTTTGCGATCCTCAATCAGGTACGTAAACTACTGCCGCACGCCACCTCATTTCTCATGGACAGCGAAACCCTGCTTGCGCACCGGGATTTCTGGGGCACGGAAACACATCCCGAGAATGCCGATCTCCCGCATCTGAATGCCGCCGAAGCCGAGCTCTACACCCGTCTGCGCCATAACCACTGGGGCAGCAATATCCGTTTAGAGCAGGAAAAAATCGCCTACGGGTTTTTGCGCGCCCGACTTGAGGTACTTAAAGGATAATCACGCGTGGAACAAGATTCTTATATACGCCGCGGCACCGGATTGTATGTGCGTGCCAATCTGGCCCTTTTTATTGCGGGGTTTGTCACATTCTCCACCCTGTACACCTTTCAGCCGCTGTTTCCGGTAATGGTGGAATACTTCCGTGTCTCTCCGGCGAGTGCGAGTCTCACCTTGTCGGTTTCAACCTTTGCCCTCGCGTGGATGCTGCCGATTTCCGGGTCTATATCGGATAGCTTCGGACGACGGAAACTGATGGGGCTGGCGCTGATACTCACTTCGGCGCTGTCTATCGTTTGCGCCATGAGCTCCACCCTGAACGGACTCCTGGCATTGCGTCTGCTCCAGGGCGCGGTTTTAGCCGGAGTTCCCGCAGTGGCTATGGCATACCTGAACGATGAAATGTCCGAGCGCGCTATCGGGCCCGCAATGGGATTGTATATCGCGGGTAACGCCTGCGGCGGCATGAGCGGGCGCATCCTCACCTCCTGGTTTGTGGATATGTTCACCTGGCAGATCAGTGTCGCCATCATCGGTGGCCTGGCTCTGGTGATGAGTGTGTTGTTCTGGGTGCTCCTCCCCCCTTCGCGCCATTTCCGGCAGCAGGATTTTCACTTAAAACAGCTCTCCGTTTCATTGATAGGACATTTACGCGATCCGGGGCTGATTTGTCTGTATCAGCTCGCATTCCTCCTCATGGGCAGCTTTGTCACCGTGTACAACTATGTCACCTTTTACCTTCTTGACGCCCCCTACAGTCTGAGCCAGAGCCAGGTGGCGCTCATATTTTTCGCCTACGCTTTCGGAGCCGGAGGTTCGAGTATGGTTGGAGGGCTGAGTGAACGCTGGGGACGGCAGCGACTGTTCATGTGTTCTCTTCTCACCATGGGAGGCGGGCTGTTTCTCACTCTGGCGCAACCTCTGCTTCTGATCATCGCGGGAATTGTAATCCTGACCATCGGCTTTTTTGCCGCCCACTCCCTCGCTTCCGCCTGGGTGGGAACCCGTGCCCCGGTGGCGCGCGCTCAGGCATCTTCACTCTATCTGCTGGCCTACTATCTCGGCTCAAGTATCTCGGGCACCGGCGGCGGGTTTGTATGGAGCATCTGGGGCTGGAACGGCGTAGTAATTCTGGTGGCAGCTCTACTTGTGACAGCGGCAGGAGTTATCCGTGTTTTGCGCATAATTGAAAGCAGCGCATGTACCCCCTGAAGCAGGCGTGGATGTTTGTTGAAACAGAAACGCTACCCAAAAAATTTCAGGATGGTATGATACCTGAATAGTTGGCATAAACTAACGAATGTGCATACCGTTCCCATATTTAAGGAGCCTGAAGATGCCCGCTGCACCCAGAGATATAGCTAAACTCGCACATCTGATGGACACCTCCATCCCCCTGCCTTTTATCCGCAAACGGATCGGCGTTGACGGGATCCTGGGGTTTATCCCCGGCGTAGGCGATGGGATCGGGACGCTGGTTTCCACCTACATTGTCGCTCGGGCCGCACATATGGGGATTCCGCGTGCGCTCCTGCTTCAAATGGCGTTCAATGTCGGGATTGATACCCTGGTGGGGAGTATCCCCCTGGTGGGCGATCTTTTTGATATGGGCTGGAAAGCCAATGTGCGCAATATGCAATTACTCGAACGCCACCTCGAACAGCCCCAACAACAGCAGCGGCGTTCATATCTCTTTATGGGCGGAGTTATCGGTGCTTTGGTGCTGATCGCATTTGTCCTTGTATTGGCCGGGATGAGAATTCTGCACAATCTGCCGTGGACATAGAGATATTTCCTGCCCTTAAAAAATAATAATTCCGGATACCTGCATTTGCCCTTGTATTCGTGGGAGAGGATTGTACCCTTTTCATATCACCAATGTGTACAATTACGGGAGGCGGATCTGCGCCATGAATCCTTTTAAAACCCACACCAACCGGGGCATATGCACCAGGCATATCCTGCATACCCTGTCTCTGTCTGTAATCACGCGCATCATACAGGGGGCGATTCTGTGCATTGTCCTATC
>JBNGCY010000075.1:0-1288 GCA_049975505.1 Desulfuromonadaceae bacterium
GTCTATCGCACCTACTATCCCGACCCCCCCGGCGGCCTTCAGGAAGCCATTCGCCAGATATGCCTGGCCCTCAAGCCATACGGCATCAGCAGCACCATCTTCACCCTTTCTCCCCGACCCGTACCCCAGACAATTGTGCGCCCCGAAGCCGGGATTGTACGCTGCCGCTCCTGGGCGTCCCCGGCTTCCTGTGATCTCGGCGGGCCTGCGGCCTTCGCCACCTTCAGGCGCCTCGCCCACGAAGCAGACCTTGTGCACTATTTTTTCCCCTGGCCGTTTGCCGACCTGCTCCACCTCGTTCAACCGCGGGAAAAGCCGGCACTCATGACCTATATCTCCGATATCGTGCGTCAGCAATCCCTCGGACGCATGTATGCTCCTCTCATGCGCCATACCCTGCGCCACATGCACGCCATAGCCGCAAGCTCCCCGGCCTACGCCTGCACCAGTGCGGTCCTCAGCGAGCCCGGCATCGGCGCTAAAACCCGGATCATCCCTCTGGGAATATGTGAGACCAGTTGCCCCTGCGCTTGTGATCCCGACGTATTTGTACGCCTCGGGCTTGATTCACAAAGGCCATATATCCTTTTTCTCGGAGTTTTGCGCTACTACAAAGGACTCCATACCCTGATAGAAGCCGCGCATTCAATAGATTGCCCTGTTGTAATTGCCGGTTCAGGGCCGGAAGAACACCATCTGCGTTCCCTGGCCGCAGCGCAGCGCAGCCCCAACATCATCTTTGCCGGCCAGGTCTCCGATGCGGAAAAACACGCTCTGCTTAAATACTGCACCGCCCTGGTGCTGCCGTCCCATCTGCGCTCCGAAGCCTACGGCATGGTGCTCATCGAAGCTGCCATGTATGCCAGACCCCTGGTTTCATGCGAAATTGGCACCGGCACATCCTTTATCAATCAGCACAATCGCACCGGTTTTGTAGTCCCTCCCGAATCCCCCCACGAACTTGCTGCAGCCCTCAATGCCCTTGTGCATGATCCGGCGCGGGCCCGCAGCCTGGGGCGTGCCGCACGCCACCGCTATGAAGAGATGTTCTCCGGCGCCGTTCTCGGTAAGGCCTATGCTGATTTTTTCCGTTCTGCACTGCAGTGAAAACAACCGTCATTGCGGGCTCTGACCCGCAATCTCCACTCACACCGCCGTGGGTGGTTCGAAGAGATCCTGAATCCGTCATTGCGGGCCACGACCCGCAATCTCCGCTCACACCGCCGTGGGTGGTTCGGAGAGATCCTGAATCAAGTGCAGGATGACGGCGGTGGTTGCAGGATGACGG
>JBNGCY010000075.1:1388-11123 GCA_049975505.1 Desulfuromonadaceae bacterium
GGTGGTTGCAGGATGACGGTGGTGGTTGCAGGATGACGGTGGTGGTTGCGCAATGCCGCTAGTGGTTCCTAATGACGGAGGTGGCCCATGGTTGTAACCTGAGCATGAATTAAACCTTGACTTCCCCCCACCGGCTGCAACACAATGACCAGCTGTCCGTTAATCGGCACAGGTATAAAAACAGGTACTGTTACACCCAACTGATTGCCTAAAACAAAGCAGATTACCCATGAAAAACTTCTTCAAACACTGGCGCCCGTATATCACCTACGGTGCATTCTTCAGTATGTTTATCAATTTCCTTCAGTTGACTTTTCCTATCTACATGCTGCAGATCTATGATCGTGTTCTTTCAAGCTACAGCATGCCGACATTATACGTTCTCACCCTCGCTGCAATAATATCCCTTATTGTCATGGCATTGCTCGAATTCGTGCGCTCGCGCCTGCTGGTGCGTTGCGGTGTCGCCATCGATCAGGCTCTGAGTCGCAACGTGCTCGACAATGTAATCAAACAATCCGCCCTTCTGGGGATGAAACCGGGGCAGGCCACCCTGCGCGATGTCAATCTGGTGCGCAATTTCTTCGGCGGTAACGCCATCTTCACCCTCTTTGACATCCCTTGGACCCCGATCTTTCTTGCGGTTATCTACTTTCTCCATCCATTACTTGGGATTGTTGCCACCAGCGGCGCTGTCCTTCTCGTAATTCTTGCCATTATTAATGAAAAGATAACCCGACAGCCCCTCGATGCGGCGAATACCGTCAATGGCTTCTCCATGAAATTTGTGGAAACCGCCCGTCGCAACGCACGCACCATCCAATCTATGGGGATGCTCGAAGGGGTGGCCGGACGCTGGGCCGAGTACAACGACACCGTCACCAAGCTCCAGACCCAATCCAGTCGCCGTGCCGGGCTGGTGCAATCGCTGACCGGTTGGCTGCGCCAGTCCATGCAGGTGTTTATCTACGGCGTGGGTGCCTGGCTTACCCTGAAGGAACAATCAACCGCCGGGTGTATGATTGCCTCCTCCATCATCATGGGGCGTGCCCTTGCCCCGGTACAGATGGGGATTGGCTCCTGGAAGAGCATGGTGGAAGCACGCGGCGCCTGGAAGCGTCTTGATGCCCTTCTTGCGCAATCTGAAGAAAAAGAGGGGATGGATCTCCCCGCGCCAAGCGGCAAACTCAGCGCCGAAGGGGTGAGCTTTGCCATCAGGGATGCCACCATCCTGCGTGGCATCAACTTCTCTCTCGAACCCGGCGAATCCATGGGCCTCATAGGTCCTTCCGGGGCGGGCAAGTCCACCTTGTGCCGTCTCCTTCTGGGTATCTGGCCTGCCGGAGCCGGAGCGGTACGCCTCGACGGCGCCGATGTCTTTACCTGGGACAAACAGAAGCTCGGCCCCTACATCGGTTATCTCCCCCAGGATATTGAGCTCTTTCCTGTCAGTATCGCAGAAAACATTGCGCGCATGGGCGAGGTTGATTCCGATGCGGTTATTGAAGCCGCCAAACAGGCCGGAGTCCACGAGCTCATCCTCAATTTCCCCAAGGGTTACGACACCCGGATAGGGGAGGGCGGCGTGGTTCTCTCCGGCGGTCAGCGCCAGCGCATCGGCCTGGCGCGCGCCCTGTACAACAAGCCGAAGCTGGTGATCCTCGACGAGCCCAACTCCAACCTCGACGACGAGGGAGAGCGCGCCCTGGTGGCCTCGTGGCCCAAACTCAAGGAACAAGGCACCACCCTGGTGGTGGTATCCCACAAGCCTTCGCTCCTCTCCGGGGTGGATAAAATCCTCATGCTCAAGAGCGGGCAGCAGGTGATGTTCGGCCCGCGTGACGCGGTGTTCAAAAAACTCATGGAGACCAAAAACCAGATGCAGAGCCAGTAACCCGCAAAAACCTTTGCTCCCTTGGTTCTCCCGCACAGTTGAGAGACCGCGCTTTTAATACTTCAATAGAGTTTGTAAGGTAACAATGCCATGGCAGATATAAAACAGCGCCTGAAAAACATATTCTCCCGCAACCGTATAAGCGCCGAAGAATACGCCCAGATCGAAGATGAAAATACCCCCCCGCCCAAACTCAATGTCTCTTTTGCCGACAGTCGGCGCATCATCATGTGGGGGATGCTTATAATCTTTGTCTTCTTCGGCATCGGCGGTGCGTGGATATCCCTGGCCAAAATCAGCGGTGCAGTGATCGCCTCCGGCGAGGTGCGGGTTGATACCGAACGCAAAACCGTCCAGCATCTCGAAGGCGGCATCATCAAAGAGATTCATGTGCGCAACGGAGATAAGGTCGAAGTCGGGCAGCCTCTCATCACCCTCGACAGCTCCAGAGTAACCTCTCAGACCGAGCAGATACAGCTGCGCCTCGCTGCCGCGCGCCTTGCGGATGTGCGCCTCCAGGCCGAGCGTACCCTCCAGGAATCCGTAGACTGGCCGGACTCTGATCCGAATATCGACAAGAAAAAGTTTAATGAACTGCTGGAGTCTGCTCAGAAGGTGTTTCAGTCCCGGCGGCAGGCCCTCATCGAGCAGACCTCACTGCTCGAAAAGCAGATTGACCAGCTGCAGCAACAGGATATCAGCCTTGAGGGCCGCATCGAAGCGGAACAGAAAATCATTGCCGCCCTCAGAGAAGAGCTCGAAGCCAAGCAGGTACTCTACGAGCGCCAGTATATCGACCGAACCCGCATTCTCGAGCTTCAGCGCAGCATTGCCGAGCGTGAAGGCTCCCTTGCTCAGCTTCACGGCGCCCGCGCCGAGCTGCGTGAACGCATCGCCGAACTCCACCTGCGCATCAGTGCTCTTAAAAGCGAATACCGCCAGAAGGCCATCGAAGAGCACAACGAAAACCAGCAGCGCCTCTACGATCTGCAGCAGCAGCTCCTGCCGTTGCTCGATGCAAGCCAGCGTCTCAATATCACCGCACCGGTCGCGGGCGAGGTGATCGCCATGCAGGTCCACTCCATCGGCGGGGTGATAAGACCCGGTGAACCCATCCTCGATATCGTCCCTGAAGACAGCCCTCTGATTGTGGAATGCAACATCCAGGTCAAGGATATCACCCATGTGCACAAAGGGCAGGAAGCCGATGTCCAGCTCCTCGCCTTCGAGCAGCGCACCACCCCTAAAATTCACGGCAAGGTGGTATATATCTCCGCCGACCGCATAATGCGTAAAACCCCCTACGGCGAGCAGCCCACCTATATTGTCCATGTAGAGCTCAATAAAGAGGAACTCCGCGCCAACGATCTGTATATCAGTGCCGGCATGCCTGCCGCGGTGTTCATAAAAACCGAACCCCGTACCGTGCTCGACTACCTTATCGAGCCCCTTAAAGAGAACTTCGACCGCGCCTTGCGCGAGATCTGATCAGGGGGGGCGCAGCGCCGCCTCTTCCCCCGTCATTGCGGGCCCCGACCCGCAATCTCCACTCACACCGCCGTGGGTGGTTCGAAGAGATCCCGGATCAAGTCCGGGATGACGAGTCTGGTTGCGTACCGCCGATAAAAAAAGAGAACGTCATTGCGGGCCCCGACCCGCAATCTCCACTCACACCGCCGTGGGTGATCCAAAGAGATCCTGAATCGAGTCCGGGATGACGTGGGGGGAGCGGGATGACGGTGCGGTCCAACGAACGCCGATAAAAAAGAGAACCGTCATTGCGGGCTTGACCCGCAATCTCCGACCCGCAACACTATCCGACCACATCATCCCACAAATCAACCCATCGAGGATTCATGGACTCAACAAGCTCATCTTTCCATGCCCTTTTCCAGTTCTTCAGTTGCTTTTCCCTCTCAATAGCTACATCCATATCTGCAAATATCTCATAGTAGACCAATTTTTCCACATTGTACTTCTTGGTAAAACCCTCTATATGGTGGTTTTTATGCTGATAGATTCTCTGGAGAAGATTTGAGGTGACCCCAATGTAAAGTGTTGAATTGTTTTTGTTTGCCAGTATGTATATAGCAGGTTTTTTCATGGTTGGCAGACTTCCCTTGGAGGTAATGTTATTAACAGAATTGATTGTAGCACAAGTACCGTCAGCGGTGATTCGAAGAGATCCCGGATCAAGTCCGGGATGACGTGGGGGGGCGGGATGACGGTGCGGTCCAACGAACGCCGATAAAAAAGAGAACGTCATTGCGGGCCCCGACCCGCAATCTCCGTCCAGAATTATCCCGCAATCGCATATTCCCCCTTAAAAAAACACCCGCTATCTGCTACCATCCACCATCCTGCTAAGCACACAGTAATCCCCAACCCGACAAACAGAGGCACGAAAGCCAATGCACATGTTACAAAAAACACTCTATACCACTTTATTTCTTATACTGTGCAGCATCCCGGTACATGCCGCCACTGTACCCCTTACCTTGCAGGAATGCATCCATCGCGGCCTCGAATACAACCCGGAAATTAATGCGTACGAGCTTGCCAGCGAAGAGGCCGAGCGCGGCATTGAAGAAGCCTGGGGGGCCTTTCTCCCCACGCTGAGCCTCAACTACAGCTACAACAAGCTTCAGAACAGCGCCAGCAACGAGCGTGATAATGACTATCTCGACCAGAACAGCAACAGCTTCAGCACCCGCCTGAGTCAGCCACTGTTTACCGGGTTTTCAGGAGTTGCCGGACTCAAACACGCACGCGCCAATAAAGACTACCGCGAAGCAGAGCTGCGCTATATCCGCAATCAGCTGATTCAGCGCATCAGCTCCAGTTACTACAACCTCCTCTACGCACAGCGGCGCACCCAGCAGTGGCGCGAATCGGTCAAGCGCCTCGAAGAGCAGGAAGATATAGCCGCAGCCTGGGTCGAGCAGCGCATGGCTCCTCAGTTACGCCTGCATGAAGTTGCCGCCGAACTTGCCAATGCCAGGCATGAACTCACCTGCGCCATTTCCGATCAGGCCATCGCCCGCGCTCAACTACGTGAATGGCTCGCCCTGCATCCCGCCGAAGATATCCAGGTGGATGGAACCATAGAGCAGCTGCGTGAGCAACCCTGTGAGGATCTGCAGACCTGTATAGATACCGCACTGGAACTGCGTCCCGAGATTGAACTCAGCCGTCTCAACATCGAGATGGCACGCCATGACGCAAAGTCGATTCTTGCGCGCAATCTCCCCCGTGCCGAGATTGACGCCGCCTGGACTGATTACCAGCGCGAATACGATACCGACTATCCCGAAGATAATCGCGACTACTACAGCGTTACCCTTAATTTAAGCATGAAACCCTTTCAGGGCGGGCGCAATATCTCTGCCTGGCGCAAACAGCGCATAGCAGTAGATCGCTATCAGCAGCAGCTTGCCAGCCAGCGCAACACCATCGTAACTGAAGTCAACACCAGCTTTGAGCGTCTCAAACAGGGCGAAGCACGCATCCGCGATGCACGCAAGAGCATCGAACATGCCCGTGCCGCCTACGATGTGGCGATCAAATCAGTGGAAATGGGGATGTACTCCCTCGATGACCTCCTCGAAGCTGAATTGCGTCTCACGCGTGCAGAGCTTAAACTTACTGATGCCTTTGATGCCGTGCAGCAGGCAACGGTGGAATTGGAGTATGCCCTGGGAAATAAAGTCAGCACCAGAGAAAATCATCTGTAGATCCGCGGTAGAGATACCACATAACGCTGCATTAATATGATCTGCCTTTGATTCCTGCATCGAGGGACGAGCTGTACACCGTATGAGAATATCAGCTGTACGCATATTCATGTTTTTGGCGTTTTTACAGATGCCAGGTGCCGGGCTTGCCCTTCAGACCGAAGGCATAGCAGTTCTCATTTCACGCGAAATCGCTCCCTATATCCAGATGGTTGAAGGCCTCGAATCCGCGCTGCGCAGCTACGCGGTTCAGCGTTTTTTTCTCGATAGCGATGGCAATCCCTACAGCCTGACCGCCACAACACCCGACCTCGACCCTGAAGCCTACACGGTTCTCGTGGCCGTCGGCCCCGAAGCGCTGCGCTATCTGCAGCCGCGCGCCCGGGATATCCCCCTGCTTTACGCCATGATTCTCAACCCCGAGAACGTCATCGATCCCCAATATACCCCCCCCCCGTGCGGGGTCAGCCTCAACCTTCCCGTGCAGAGTCAATTTGAGGTGTTAAAAACCGCCATTCCCGGAATCAGGCGCTTAGGGGTTCTCTTTGACCCGGCAAACAATGCCGCATGGTTTGCCCGCGCTCACCCCATCGCCCGGAATATGGATATTGAGCTTGTTCCCGTCCAGGTTAACACGCAGAATTCGCGCATCTCCATCGTGGGCGACTATGCCAGCCTCGATGCCTTGCTCTTTATCCCCGACAAATCGATAATCTCCAAAGCGGTGATTCGCCACGTCATCAAGAGTGCCGCAACCAGGGGAGTGCCCGTAGTGGGCTACAACAGTTTCTTCCATGCCAGCGGCGCCGCCCTGGTATTTTCCATTGACTATGCCAAAGTCGGGCAGCAGTGCGCTGCTCTGGTCAAACAAGTTTTAGAAGGTAAAGGTTGCGGCGGAAATATCCCGCCGCAGTTTGATGTCAGATCCAATCCCATAGTGGTCGAATCGCTGAAACAGTATCGTAATTAGGATGACCCGATTGCCCGATATGCCCATAAATGCCAATCCACATACGCCCACCCACGCGCTGCGCGCCTTTGCGCTGAAACTCGCACGTCTGCGCCAGTACCTTGCGCGCCGTACCGGGCTGCACTCCATCCAGGGGCGCCTGGTTGCCATTGCCTTTGTATTTATCATAGGCACCGCCGTCGTCATGGGGATAACCGGTTACCGCTTTACCTCATCCTTCGAGCGCCAGCGTTTTCACGAGCACTTCAATCTCCTCGCCGGTTACATGGCAAACAACGCGGAACTCGGGGTGATGATGGGAGATCCGGAGATGCTCCAGCGCCTGTGCCAGAATATGCTCCAGGTCAAGGATATCCAGAGTGTAACCATATTCGACGCCTCCGGAAAACAGATCGCCCGCAGCGGCACCCCGGATGGCACTGAGCAGGGTATCGCTTCGGCGCCGGTAAAATCTCAGGTGATGGATGAAGCCGCCCTCTTTTCCGGCGATTTACCCGCCAGCGAGCACCTCGGCAGGATAGAAATCACCTACGCCCTCAGCGGCCTGCACGAGCTCCAGCACCAGTTGGCGCGGCGCTATACCATCATCTCCCTGATCCTCTCCCTCGCGCCTGTAGTCATGTACTGGATGCTGGCGCACGCCATAAACGCCCCCCTCAAGCAGCTGGTGAAGGTGGCGCGCCGGGTCTCACACGGTAAGATGGATGTGCGCGCCGAGGGTGGAACCCTCCTCGAAACCCGTACCCTCGCCCAGGCGATCAACGAAATGCTCGAAACCCTCGAAGAGCGCCGCCGCGAAATCCAGCGCACCAACGCCGCCATGGCGCGCCAGCAGGTTCTCGCCGAAGTGGGTAAATTCTCCATGATGGTCGCGCACGAGATCAAAAACCCCCTTGCGGTGATCAAGGGCTCCATGGATATCATCTCCCGCCCGGAGCGCACCAGCCCCGAGGTGCAGGCGCGTATGGCCGGATATATAAACGACGAAATCGAGCGCATGAACAAGCTGATCGAGGATTTCCTCATGTTTTCGCGCCCGCGCGATCCCGATTTCAAGCCCATGGGAGCCGATGATCTCGTAACCAGGATGCTGCACAAGGTCGCCCTGGTGGATAACACCATCCATATCGACAAGCAGCTTCACCCCGCTGCTGTAAAACGTGTTGTGGAGTGTGATAATATCCAGTTTGAACGTGCTCTGCTCAATGTGGTGCGCAACGCCATAGAGGCCAGCAAAGACGCAGCCAAAGTCAGTGTCAGGGTCAGCAACGATGCCACCTGGCTCAACTTTGCCATCTGCGATGCCGGCCCCGGCATTGACGCGGATAAAATCCAGCGTCTATTTGATCCCTTTTACAGCACCAAGGCCAAAGGCACCGGCCTGGGGCTCGCCCTGGTTAAAGATGTTATCAAGGCGCACAAAGGTCAGGTGAAAGTCGCCAATATCGCCACCGGTGGGGCCTGCTTCATGCTGATGCTCCCATTGGCAGCGCAGACGCAGGAACAGTAACCAACTAGAATAAATGGGATACACAAGAGGTAGTCATGGCAAAAGTTCTCCTCGTAGATGACGAAGAACGCATTATAGACATTCTCTCCATCATGCTCGAAGGGGCAGGGCACCAGACCTTTTCCGCCCTCAACGGCAGAGAGGGTTTTGATGTGCTCAAAAATGAGCCCATCGATGTGGTGATCTCCGATATCTGCATGGATGAGATGGATGGCCTTGGCCTGCTTAAAAACATCCGTGCCCACAATCTCGGCTGTCCGGTGATCTTTATCACCGCCTACGGCACCGTCGAGTCCGCAGTCAACGCCCTGCGCCTCGGTGCGGTCGATTATCTGGTCAAACCCTTCAACGAAAGGGATGTCACCCTTGCGATCGAGCGTGCCCTGGGACTGCGCACCATCCTCAGCGAAAATGCCCAGCTCCGCCGGCAGCAGCGCCAGAGCAAATACTCCGCTGCGGTGTTCGCGTCTCCCGCCATGCAGAAGGTGCGCAAAATGGCGGACAAGGTCGCTCCCGGCGATGCCACCGTGCTCCTCACCGGCGAGTCAGGCACCGGCAAAGAGGTGATGGCGCGCTATATCCACCACGTGCGCAAACAGGGGCAGTTCGTCGCCCTCAACTGTGCCGCCATCCCCCCCAATCTCCTCGAAGCCGAGCTCTTCGGGCATGAAAAAGGCGCCTTCACCGGAGCGGATAAAAACCGCGCGGGTAAATTCGAATTTGCCGGCAGCGGCACCCTGTTTCTCGACGAGATCGGCGAGATGCCCCTCGAAGCCCAGACCAAGCTTTTGCGCGCCATCCAGGAAAAAACCGTCCAGCGCGTCGGCAGCAACACCGAGATCCCCGTCAGCTGCCGCCTCGTGTGCGCCACCAATAAAGACCTGGAGCAAAAGGTGGGCCAGGGCGAATTCCGCGAAGACCTCTACTACCGTCTCGCGGTGTTTCCCATCCATCTGCCGCCCCTGCGCGAGCGCCGCGCCGACATCGTCCACCTGGTGCATCACTGCCTGCATAAGCTCGGCTCCCTCCCCTCCGAAGGGGAAGCCCTGACCCCCGCCGCGCGCCGGCTTCTCGAGCAGTACCCCTGGCCGGGGAATATCCGCGAGCTCTTCAACGCCGTCGAGCGCGCCGTCATTATGAAAAGCGCCGCCGGCCCTTTAAGCTCCGATGACTTCACCCATCTGAACGGCGGGGCAAAAGCCGCACCCCGGATCAGTGCCGAAACCTTTACCCTGCCCCCCGAAGGGCTCGACTACGATGAGCTCCAGCGCACCATTGTCAGACAGGCCCTGGAGCAGACCGGGGGCAATCAGAGCAGCGCCGCACGCCTGCTCAATGTAACCCGGGCGCGCTTTCGCACCCTGACCGGCCTTCTTGACGATGCCGAAACTCGCGCCACCGCACCCGGGCGCAGAGCAAACGGCACAGCGAACAACGAGCAATAAGGATAGGATACGGAAATAAACGTGATAACAATTGCGCCCCATATATCTGTGCAAAGATACCTGCTGCCCCTGCTGCTGCCGATCGTGTTGCTCTGCAGCCTGTGGCCGGGTAGCGTCTGTGCCTTTGATACCACAGAAGAAACCATGCTGATGTTTGTCGGCGAAGTGGAACCCACCATCAC
>JBNGCY010000076.1:0-10992 GCA_049975505.1 Desulfuromonadaceae bacterium
TATTCACTGTACGCCATGCGGGTGTAGAGTTTTCCTGCCGGCATGGTCCAGGCGCCGGCCCAGCTCATGCCAGCGGTTGCCAGAATCAGGAAGATGGAAGCTAAAAAAACAGCCCCTGTGGTTCTCGCACCCTTTGAATGTTTAATCCCTTGTTGTTGCATTAACGCCTCCTGTTTTTCAGTAAATGATATTTAAAATTAAACTGGCAGTCGGAAGTGAGATATACACAAGAGCGGCGAATATGTCCAATAAGTTTATCCGATAGTTTTGCGTAATTGCATGGATAAAATCTATTGTATTTTTCCCCTCCACCTGTGCTAAACAACGCGCTATGAATACGCTGATAAACATATTGATGTGGATCCATTTTGCCGCCATGGGGTTACTCGCACTTTACGGCTGTCATCGCCTGTGGATGCTGTACCACTGGCATACGCTGAAAAGACTGACCCAGAAGGGAGAGCCCCATGGGAGCTTTGATTGCACCTCAGCCACAATCACCGTGCAACTGCCAATGTACAACGAACAATTTGTGGCGAAACGCATTATTGACGCGACAGCGCAACTGGACTGGCCTGCGGAACAGCTACATATTCAGGTGCTGGATGATTCCACGGATGAGACCCGTGATATAGTTGATTCTGCAAGTGCAACGTGGCGCAAGCAGGGAATCAATATTGAGGTTCTGCGCCGCACTGAACGCACGGGGTACAAGGCCGGAGCGCTGGCCGAAGGACTGAAAAGCGCCGACGGAGAGTTTATTGCCATATTCGACGCCGACTTTGTGCCCGATAAGGATTTTCTGCGCCAGATGCTGCCCCACTTTTCCAGTCCGGCTACAGGGATGGTGCAGGCGCGCTGGGGGTTTCTGAATCGGGAGACTTCATGGCTCACGCGCGTGCAGGGCTTGCTCCTCGGGCCGCATTTCGGCATCGAACACCAGGTGCGCAACAGTCTTGGGGCATTTTTCAACTTCAACGGTACTGCCGGAATATGGCGTAAACGTACCATTGTTGATGCCGGAGGCTGGGAAGCGGATACGGTTACCGAAGATCTGGATCTGAGCTATCGCGCACAGCTGCGTGGGTGGCGTTTTAAATACCTGGACGATGTTGTGGTTCCCTCGGAACTCCCGATTACCCTGGCTGATTTCCGTGCCCAGCAGCAACGCTGGGCAAAAGGCTCGATCCAGACAGCGCGCAAGATACTTCCAGAAGTATTAAAAGCCAGGCAGCCCGTGCTGGTGAAGCTCGAAGCATGTGCGCATCTGCTTGCCAACTTCGGCTGGGTATGTGGGGCCGTAGCGAGCCTGACTCTCTATCCTGCCCTCCTCGGACGTGGCCCCATAGGCACGCTTGAAGCCCTGCTCATCGACCTGCCCCTGTTTTGTCTCGCATGTGGGGCTATCCTGAGTTATTTCTTCTGCTATGCTTACAGCACAACAGGATTCAGGCATGTGCGCTGGCTGCCACTCCTTCCACTCTTAACCCTGGGGGTTTCCCCAAGTCTGGCTCTGGCATCCATAACGGGGTTATTCCGGCGCGGCGGCACCTTTAATCGTACCGCCAAATACGGAGTCCAGAGCAGAAAAGGGGCTTCAATCATTCCCCTTCTATCGGTGCGTAGTTCGGTACCGCGTCTTGCGTTCTATACCGTGCTTATTGTTTACTCATGCCTGCCGGTCACCCTGGTACCTGAGATGGGTTACTGGGCATCCATTCCCTTTTTAAGCATTTTCCCTTTGAGCTTTTCTCTGGTTGCGTTCAGGGAAGCTGCAGATACATTTGCACATAGATAATCAAGTCCTCAGGATCACAACACACTTCAATGCGTCTACTGTCAGGACAATACTATGAAGATCCTGCACATTCTCAGCCAGATCCCGGCAGCCACGGGAAGTGGTTTTTATCTTCAGGCCACCATGCAACAAGCTCATCTGCACGAGCATCAGAATTATCTGCTAGCCGGAGTTACGAAGAACTTCCCTTTTGAACAGCACTGCGCTCATTTACCCTGCGCTGATCCGGAACTGATCCGCTTTGAACACGACATCGATCTTCCTATTGTGGGAATGAGCGATGTAATGCCCTATCCAAGCGCACGTTTTTGTGATCTGAGTAATACCGACCTGCTGAGCTATGAAACGTGCTTCAGCGCGCGGCTGCGCCACGCAGTTAAACGCTGGAACCCGGACATTATCCATTCCCACCACCTGTGGCTCCTGACCTCTCTGGCACGGCAGAAATTTCCTGCTTTACCTCTGGTCGCAAGCTGTCATGGCTCCGATTTACGTCAATTCCACAACTGTGCCCATCTACGCGATGCCGTACTTTGCGGCTGCAGTAAAGTCAACGCGGTGTGTGCTCTGAGCGCGGAGCAGAAAGAACAGATTGTCCGCACTTACCATATTGCTCCTGAACACATTCATGTTGTGGGGGCTGGATACAATAAGAAGCTCTTTTGCGCACCAGAAACCCCATCTGAATCGAACCAATGCATCAACATCGTCTATGCCGGTAAGCTCAGTCGTGCCAAGGGGGTTCCGTGGCTAATCCGATCCTTGATGAAAATCAGACATAAAAACTGGCATTTACATCTGGCCGGAGATGGAGACGGGGCGGAAAAGGTAGAGATAATCAATCTGGCAGGTCATATTGGCGATAATGTTACCATCCACGGTAACATGGATCAGACACATCTGGCTCAGCTACTCAAGTCAGCCCAGTTATTCGTGCTGCCATCGTTTTATGAAGGGGTTCCATTGGTAGTACTCGAAGCCTTGGCCTGCCATTGCCGCGTTATAACCACGGATCTGCCCGGAATCAGCGAGATATTTCAGGACCTTGACAACAGCGAATGGCTTACGCGGGTTCCTCTGCCGAGAATGAGTGGGATTGACACCCCCCACCCGAAAGCGGAAGATGACTTTGTTGCTTCACTAAACGATGCAATCGAACTTCAGCTTGAACATTTAGACCAGAACTTATTCAGCGCCAAACCTCCTGCGGAAATCACTGGCATTCTGAACTATTACAACTGGTGTAATACTTTCAAACGTATAGAGAAGGTGTATAAAGAAATTTTACCCGTGTAAAGATACGGCCACTGCAGAGATATCGTCATGAAGCTTGAAACGCGGAAATTCCCGGCAATCCGGATCGTTGCGCTCCTGCTCTCTCACCCAATCCGCAAGACTATTCAAGCCTGAGTGCATATATATTTCAGCTATCTCATCAAAATCCGGAGTTACATCTGCCCGGGTGGGAGGAAACAATCCATCGCTGAAAGCCAGGACATGTTTCAGATCAGAACATTTCATGCTCCCATGTATGAAAAAATTCTCTGCACGTGGGGCACCATTGAGTACACCATACTCACGATTCATCTGCATCCTGACGTTTTCAATCTGACCACGCACCCGCTCCAAAGCCTGGGAGTGGGTTTCCCCCGGAGCCAACTGCATTTGGTTCAGGGTTTCAGCGTCATGATTGGTATATGGGGTAAGAAGATGGGTGTGATTATCCATGTCTATGCCGACGATGAGGCAGTCGCCCGTTTGTACCCACTCAAATATGTTGTCTTTTATCCTGAATACGGCCGCACTGGTGCTCCAGCACTGAAGTTGATCCTCCGTTTCAATACCATGATGCTCCATGGTCTCCTTCAGGCGCTGATTTGCCCGCCGCGCTAAAGAATACAGCGTCGCATCATTGCGCGCGAACTCACTTCTAGCCAGTTGCGCCGCCCACCAGGCACCACTTTTACCCCGGTATAACTTCCCATCCAGACTGGAAGCACCATCAAATACCCCAAACAGGTTGTCATCAACCAGAACGGTGTCTTCATTAAATTTGCCAACACCCTGCTGGAGAATGGTTTCAACACCAAAAGCGCTCATAATCATTTACTCCATGAAAAATTATTTTGCAGCGCCGATTGTGACATAGATAATGCCCATTTGTCGCATTGATAATACCAATAATATAATGACGAATATTTATGTTTGCCTATAACCACACGGTCTTTGACATAGTTCACATATTGTCCGTCAATCCTGGAAACCACCATTCTCACTCACATAATGGATTACGCATCAGCCCACAGCGGGCACGAACTGCCTATGCATTCTGCATTGTTGGACGCCTGGGTACATGGCTGAGAGTGTAGTGGCTCCAGCTGAACATCCAGGATCTCGGCAACAAGTTTAGCGGCATGGTCAAGAGCCAGCCAGGAGTCACGCTGACAGCAGCGCGCCGCTTTGTATGCGGCAATGGTGCGGATAATCTCGCCCACCCCTTCCTGAACCAGCTGGCGCTGGCGTGCCTTCACCGGAGTGGCTTCAAGGAGCAGACTCAAGGCAATCCCCACTCCGGTTGCGGCTCCGCAGGTGCCCAGAAACGCGCAACTGCCCCCCATCACCTTGCTGCCACGCTGAACGGCAGTGCGAATCAGCTCTTTATCCGCCTGAAAGCCTTTGTGTTGCACACAGCTGATAATTACAGCCGGAACCAGGGAGTGGTACTGTGGTCCATGCAGGGGGATGGCCGGGTGTTGACGCACCAACTGGAACATGGAGTACATATCCAGATCGCGGTGTTCAGAGCACAGGCGTTCAATGATATCCAGACTGTCGGCGCTGTGGCACGCATCACACACGAAGTGCCCCTGTTCACACCAGGCATTGGCAGCATACTCATTACCGCAGTAGGTGCATACGCGGGGTTCCTCCACCTCCACATACACCAGGGGAGCGCCACATCGCATGCAGCCGTGCTGCTGTTTCTGTGTGCCTCTCTGCGGCTCCGGCGGGGCCAGGGCCTCGGGGGGCAGGCTGCAATTGCATCCGGCCTCCAGGGTTATGTTGGTGACATATCCATGCCGATCCAGCTGCCACACCTGTTCTCCCAGAGCTTCAGCCTCATGGCGTGGCAGGGTTGCATTGTGCCCCGGCTGCAATATGTGCCCGGTTGGAGTACATAACCAACGGGCCGGACCCGGATAGATTACCCTCACCTCATCGCGTATTGCGGCCTGCGGCTTCGTGGCGATGAAGGTGATGGAGAAAAATGGATGGTTCTGCACCACACGGTAGGGGAAACGCTTCAGAATCAGAACCTGCTCCATGCCGCTTTCGCGCAGCAGCCCGAGGAGGTCTTTCTGGGTCAGAGCCCCGGCAATGCATTCGCCATGCAGTTTCTCGTCGTTGCGAATAGCCGCATCCGGCTCCTCTTCGCACACCACATCGGATACAACCATGCGCCCACCGGGCTTGAGGACGCGGAATATCTGCCTGAAGGTGGCACGTTTGTCGCTGGAAAGATTGAGGACACAGTTGGAGATAACCACATCCTGGGAGTGTGACTCCAGGGGCAGCTCTTCCAGATACCCCTGCGTAAATGTGAGGTTGTCGTAGCCGAGGTTTTGCCGCACCGCCTCAGCGCCGGCGCGGGCCAGTTCCAACATGGGACCGAGCATGTCCACCCCGGTCACCCGCCCCCCGGCGCCCACCTGGCGGGCCGCGATAAAACACTCCACTCCGGTGCCGCAGCCCAGATCCGTTACCGCCTCACCCGCATGCAATTCTGCATCCAGTACCGGGCTGCCGCAGCCATAGCCGCGAAAACGGTACTGCGCCGGGATGTGCTCCAGAATGTCCCCTTCGTAACATACCGGATTGAGGATGTCCTCCTTGGTGTCTCCCACGGCCTGAGTGTAAAAGTTCTTTACCACCGTGCGGCTGTCCTCCTGGGCAAGAGCCAGCAGACAGTTGGAGTGGAGCAGAGCCACGCGCCCGTGGCTGCCGCAGGTCTCCAGGACATCACCCATCTTCAGGCGCAACGCCGGAGACACTGCAGTACGACTCTGTGCAGCTTTAGTGGTTATCAGATATAGAGCCACTTGCTCCAACAACGGCAGGTACGGATCGGAACCGCTGAAGGTGCCGGCATGGAAGTAGCTGTGGTCGATATCGCCACCGCCGAGAATAAAGCGCCAGGGATCGCTGCTGCGCGCAACACTGCTGCGGCGAATCCGCTCCAGGACGGGGCTGGAACTCCATTGCTGTTCCAGAGAATCAGCACTGGTCAGAGGAGTTTGCAGCTCTGCCACTCCGACGGTTGCGGCGGTGGGATACAGATGCCCGTCCGGACCGATGGCGCCACTTTCCCATCCGGCATTGGCACCGTCGTGGATGGTACCTGGGGGCGCAAACACCTGGCTTTTCAGGCTTTCTATATTGTCAATGCCGATTCCAAGTTCTTGGGCGCGGGTATACGCACGGATGAGATGTGGGAGCAGACGTTCAGGAGCAATATAGTGCTCACTGGTTCCTCGCCCCCAAATGAAGTACCACATGAAATGGACATTACTCGCGCCCCTGGCCGCAGCGTACTCAACCAGCCACGCCATATCATGAGCATTGTCACGTTCCACGCACATGCTCAGGGTAAACGGGCGTCCGGTGCTGCGCAGCCATTCAAGCTGCTGTTCAAGGCGTGCGTAACTGCCCTGCCCGCGCAAATGGTCATGGCGCTCCCTGGTTCCATCAACACTGATCTGCAGATGCAGCCGCTCCCTGGGCCACTCCATCTCTTCCAGTTGCTCGCGCAGGAGCAGACCATTGGTAAGTATCACCACATGGGCGTTATCTATTTCGAGCAGAGCGCTTACCAGGGCTTTGAAATCCTGGTGCACCAGTGGTTCACCCCCGGTGAGGGCGAAGATGCGGCATCCCATGGCGGCCGCTTCATGTGCACGCGCAAGGATGGTATTCAAGGGCAGTTCGCGTTGCTGCGCCGGACCGGAACTGAACAGACAGTGACGGCACGCCAGATTGCAGCGGTCGGTTATGTGCAGCCACAGTTCACGCAGGGCATCAGCAGACAGCAACGCCTCTCTGCCGGGATACACTGCACCCTGTGCATGTGGAAGGCGCTGCACAAACACCTTCTGGGCTTCGGTTAAGTTTTCGTCTGTGGCCTCGGTTCCCGTGCCCATGGACTGGAGCAGGAGATCTGCGCTTTCATCCGGAACAAACCATGTGGGATGCTGTGGCTGCAGATACACAGGTGTACCCGCATATTCAAAGCGCTGCCATTGATCAATACTGAATTGTGATTTATTTAAGGAGGACATGAATTAAAACCTGAATGTTATGCAGAATATTTCCTGAAGGTGTAACCATTGCGCAAAGGGGTGAATAGTCACTTTCGAGGCTCCTTTGGGGATGCATTTTTTTTGAATACCCGCATGTGTGGCACATGGTCTATGACCCCCTCAGAATGAAGAAACCGGGCGGTTTGGCTCAAACTGGATAGAACTGTCTCCCCCATATCAAGGGTGAAATCATGCCGCTGCATTGCTTTCTGGGTTATTTCCAGGGGCATATTAAGTTTTTGCGCCATTATCTGTGTTGCCGCACCCGGGTTCTGGCGGATAAATGACTCGGCATCGGCCAACGCCGCCATGAAAGCAGCTATATCTTCAGGCCTTGATGATGCGAACTCCCGGTTCACAAGGGTCAGGATGGGATAGTTGTTGCCGAGATTACCAAAGGTTGTAAGTTCGCGTGCGCCCTGCATGCCTGCCAGTGACGGGGTCGGCTCACTGGCGGCAAAGGCCTCTATTGATCCCGATGCCAGGGCTTCAGGCATGGTTGAAGGCTTGAGGTTTACGATCTCAAACATATCAGGATCAAAATTATTAACTTGCAGATACTTCAGAAGACCTCCATAGGTAGAGGTTCCTTTTTTTATTCCTATGCGTTTTCCTTTGAGATCCCCTATATTCATGTACCCTGAATCAGCACCAACCATCATGCGATGCCGATGTTCACCACTGGCATGCGAGACAAGTAGAGATACATTCTGGTTACGCCTTAAGGTTATAATCGCGCTTGTGTCCCCCATTGCAGCGATATCCGCGGCTCCGGTATACAGGGTTTCCGCACATGCCGGACCACTGTTGAAGGGGAATGGCTCCACCTTCACCCCATGTGCAGAAAAAAAGCCCTTTTCCACGGCAATTACACAAATGGCACTGCCTATGCGGTTTTGATATGCAAAACGAATAGGTGAAGGTTCAAGATCCGGTCTATCCTGAGAACACGAGATCAACGCCGGAACAACTGCAGTAGCTAATGCGGCAAACACAACCAGGTTTTTTAACTCTTTTACCATTCAACAATCTCCATTCTGACTATATTAGGGTGCAATGCAGCAGGGTAGCGAGTCAAGACAGGCACGCAGTGTCCTGACCTGATCCAATCTGGATGCAGAATAGCGCTCACGCGGATTTGTCTGACTGATGCGCATATCTGCCACTATGTGAGGAGGTTCCGGGCCGATAATGATGACCCTGTCGGCCAGATACACAGCTTCCTCCACGCTGTGGGTTACATACACCAGGGTATGTCCGTGCCTGCTCCAAAGACGAAGCAACTCATCCTGAAGGCGTTCGCGACTGTTGGCATCCAGAGCACTGAATGGTTCATCCATCAACAACGCCTCAGGGTCCAGTACAAGGGTGCGCGCTATGGCTATGCGCTGACGCATACCTCCGGAAAGGGTGTGCGGAAAACTATGTTCACACCCGGAAAGACCGACAATTTCAAGCATTTGGCGTGCAATGCCCAGTGCTTTGCGTTTACGCATCCCCTGCCGCCGCAATCCGAAGGCAACATTCTGAACAGCTGTCAGCCACGGGAACAATGTATGCTCCTGAAACACCACGCCCCGCTCCGGGCCGGGCGCGGTTACCTGTCTTCCCGAGAAATACACCAGCCCTTGTGTTGGCGAAATAAACCCGGCCATAAGATTTAACATCGATGTTTTGCCACAGCCGCTGGGACCGAGAAGGCAGACGAATTCCCCCTGCCTGATATGCAGGTTGATATTGTTCAGGATCTGCTTTGAACCGGTGGAATTATGTGTGTAGGTAAGCCCCACATTGCGGAGTTCAATCATGCGCTCAGTCCTTGCAATTACTCCAGGCTCTGATGGTTCTTTGCTCAAGGGAGGTAAAAAATATGCGCTCAAACACCAGTCCGAGCACAGCGATAACTCCGATCAGAGCAAAGGCTGCGGTATAGTCGAGGGTCCAACGCGCTTCGATAATGGAAAAACCCAGCCCCGTACCGGTGCCAACCACCATTTCCGCGGCCAAAAGGACGCGCCATCCATTGCCGAGACCTATGCGCAGACCGGTCAGCATGGAAGGCAATGCCGCAGGGAGCAGGACATGCATAAACATGGCGCGCCTGCCCGTGCCCAGCATACGTGCAGCGCGGATGTAGCCGGTATCCACCTGGCGTACTCCATCCATGGTGCTGATGGCAATAGGGGTAAATGCGGTAATCGCCAGAATAAAGATGGTCGCTTCTTCGCCAATACCATAGAGCAAAAGCGCTACCGGTATCCAAGCCAGCCCCGGGATCAGCTGCAGAATACGCAGCAATGGAGCGACATTGATATACATCAGACGCCACCATCCTGCACCCAGGCCAAGCAGGACACCACCACCTACCGCTATGGCAAAGCCTTTGAACCAGCGCAGCAGACTCGCGCTGATATGTCGATAGATAGAAGCATCGTGCAAAGAACTGCCACGAAGAAGCTCAAGCAGGCGGTTTGCTGTTTCCAGGGGATCAGGAAAGTCAATTCCTTTGTTCATTTCTGCTGCAAAACTCACCCCATACCAGATCGCGAGAATCAGACCCAGGGGCCCTAAAAAGGGCACAAGAGATATTTTAAGTTTTGAAAAAATGCGCATCGTAAATATCTATTACAGGAGTAAACAGGAGGCTATTTCAAACTGAGCAAAACATTTACAGCGCATCGAGGTTTACCCTCAACTTGAAACCGAATATCTGATATTTATCCCAGGTGTGTTTATCATCCTTATGTTCCTTGATATCCCAGCGGTAATAGGTTGAGGCCGAAACCCCTGTGCATACAGGGAATTTAACTCCGGCTGTAACCCGGTGTTTATACCAGCGCTTGAGCTCAAAATCGTACTGAGGTTCTTCCGATACATACATCGAGACTCCTTCCCAAGGGAGGGAATGCGAAACCTTGAACTGATTGCGATAGCGCCAGGTATCAGCCTTGGGTGAAGCAAAATCCCTGAATTCAAGGCGGTTGCGTGAAGAAAAACCCCATAGACCCTGTTTTTTCTTGAAGGTTATCTGTCCTTCACTGCGGGATTCGCGAATCCAGCTCCCCTTGGAGCGATCCTTCTGATACCGGTGCGCGAGCTGAAGCACGGCCAACCTGTTGAACTTGTGCCTTATCCCGGCTTTTACATGCCACCGAAACCACTCCGGTTCCTCATCCTGGAATCTGGACTGCAGATTTACGAAGACCCGATCCTTTGGAGTAAGGGCTTTATTTAGCTCAAGATCTGAAAAAGCCTGAGTGGCAACAAAGTCCTCCGCACGTACATCTGCACGGGGTAAAAATACCAGTACAAAAATCAGGCAGGCGCAAGGGATAGGATGAACTGAGTATGTATACGTTTGCATCAACTCCTCTGATTTAAAATCGGCAAGAAGTTCATCTTTTCTTTCAGGTTAATCATTCGGCCTGAATACTCTTATAAATAACGGATAGTTGCAAATAATAAATATCGATACCTTGTCTTTATATTATTTGGATATCCTATATAGGGTCGCAACTGTATTCCCTGTATTTTCTTTTCCATCAATTTCAATGATTAAGCATAGCCGTGTATGTAATAATAAACACCGTTCAAAGCATACAAGCCTTTTCGATTAGCTGTTTATTACGCTTGTACATCTGTGCTAGAATTCGTAATCAGTTTTAAATGTAGTTTATGATGATAATTAAAAGTTCGGAGTATCCCCACATATGCTGAAGAGTTTACTTATTGTTGACGACTCTCCGGTAGCACGCATGATCATAAAAAAGTGGTTCTGTTCCATTTTGTGTGGGTAAGATCAGCAATTCCCGGCCGCCCCATAAACTACTGAAATCG
>JBNGCY010000077.1:0-10705 GCA_049975505.1 Desulfuromonadaceae bacterium
GTGGGGCAGATTGAAAAGCAGCATTTCAAGCAGCGCATGACCGTGTGGGAGCGGATCAAGGTTCTCAGTGAAGATGAACCCAACATCCACTTCCAGAACTGGGGACGCAACCTCGACGGTGCCTCCCTGGTTACCGGAATTTTGAACATCAACGGGCGAGATGTGGCTTTCTACGGTCACGATTTTACCGTGCGCGCCGGTTCCATTGATGCCACCAACGGGAGTAAACTCGCGAAGCTCTTCAATATGGCCGGCGAAAAAGGGATTCCGGTTATCGGCATGAATGACAGTGCCGGCGCCTTTGTTCCTGCCGGAGTTGGCGGTCTGGACGGTTATGCCGAGGCGTTTACCTCCCTGCGCAAGATCAGCGGGGTGGTGCCGAGTATCATGTGCATGTTCGGCTTTAATGCCGGTGGCGGTTCCTATCTGCCGCGTCAGGGCAGCTTCGTGATTCAGCCCGAGGACACCTTCTTCGGCCTTACCGGCCCCGGCGTGGTCAAGTCGGTTCTGGGGGAGGATATCTCCCCTGAGGATCTGGGCGGTCCCAAGGTGCACGGTGCTTCCGGGGTTGCGGATCTGACCGTAAAGGATGAAACCGCCGCGCTGCGTACCGCAGTGCATCTGCTCGGCTATCTGCCGGACAACAACCACAGCATGGCACCTTCCCTCAATACTTCCGATCCCCTGGATCGCAAGACCTGGGAGATCAACACCATGCTCAAGAAGGCGTTCAATTCCCCCACCGGCTTTAATACCCCTTTTGATGTCTCCATTATTATCCAGCAGGTGTGCGACCACGGGGATTACTTTGAAATTCAGCCCACCCGAGCGCGGGAGGCAATTACCGCCTTTGGGCGTCTGGATGGAAATGTAGTCGGTTTTGTGGCGAACAACTCTGCAGTTTCCTCCGGTCAGATCGACTGCGATTCGGCTCTGAAGATTGCGCGTTTCGTACGCTTCTGCAATATCTACAATATCCCCCTGATATTCATGGAAGATACCACCGGCTTCCTTCCCGGACGTGAGCAGGAGGCCCGCGGCATTGTCCAGGCGGGGCGTTCCATGCTCGACTCCATCGTGGATGTGCGCACTCCGCGTATTCTTCTGATTCTGCGCAACGCCTACGGCGGGGCCTATGCTTCCTACAACAACTACCCCACCGGGGCGGATCTGGTTCTCGCCCTGCCCACTACACGCCTTGCGGTTATGGGGCCGGCGGGCAAGGAGTTTGTCTACAAGGATGAACTGCGCAAGGTGCGCGGTGCGGTTCCGGGCATGATTGAAGAGGGGATCAAAAAACGTATGGCTGCAGGCCTTGATCGCTCAGAAGCGAAAAAAGAGGCCGAAAAAGAAGCCGCGGCGTGGCTGCAGCAGGAAGAAGTGAAGCTCAACACCCGCTACGAAAAGGAACTGATGAATCCAAAGGAAGGGCTCTCTCTGGGATCCATTTCGTCTCTGGTCATGCCCACGGATCTGCGCCGCGAACTGGGCAGGAACATGAATTTCTTCCTGCGTCACTATGAGCCGAGTGCATGGCAGTCAGTGCAGCGAGAATTCCATTAAGCGCGCGGCCCGGAAGGTAAAAAGCCTGTTTTGACAACCCCATGGAACTGGAGATGAAGCCCATGGCAAAAAATACACAGAAAAACGACCTGTACTACAACAATCCTCTGATCCACCGTGATCGCCGTCTGAGCAAGTCCGATTCGGCGTGGGTGCGTTCATTTTCGTGTGAAGAGCTCAAGCCCCTGATCGTATGTCGTGGTCCCATCCGTAAAGAGGCTATGGACGTATACGATGAGATGGGGATCACCCATTACGGCATTCTGTTATCCGAGAAGGATTCCATCGTGTATCCCAATGCCCTCTCTCCGGAGCTGCGCACTCTGACGGATAACAGTCGCGTGCACCGTGTCCCCGACTACAGCGGAGCGAGTAAGGAAGAGCGCGTGGAGCGCATCCAGCAGATTATCGATATTGCGCTCGAAAACGGGTATGACTCCATCTTTGCCGGGTACGGATTCATGGCCGAGGATGACGAGTTTGTCGCCGCCATTGAAGATGCAGGATTGAAGTTTATCGGCCCCTGCAGCGCTACTCAGCGCGGTGCGGGCAAAAAGGACGAGGCAAAGCGTACCGCCCTCAATGTCGGGGTTTCGGTCACCCCCGGGATCGACAATGTCACCGCGCGTACCCTGGTGAACAAGCATCCTGACCGCGACAGTCTTGTGGCCCTGGTCAAATCCGAAGGGCTGGAGTGCGATGAAGCGGTGCTCAACAATACCGAACTTTCCCTCGAAGAGCTTGCGGATCATCTCCTTGCCGCTTCGTATCGCAAGGGGATCGATCTGTTCTCTATCGAAGAGCTGGGCAAGCAGGTTGAAGCTGAATGCGCGGCGATGTTCCGCGACTACCCCGGCGCGCGCATCCGTCTGAAAGCCATCGGCGGCGGCGGGGGTAAGGGACAGCGTATCCTCGGCGCGTCTCTGCTCGCCAAGGACAATCCCACGGATGCGGATATCGCCAAAGCGGCGGCGGATGCTCCGGGACTGGTGCTCGAGATCCTCAATGAGGTCAAGGCCGGCGGGGTCGGAGACAACAAAAACGTCCTCATCGAGCTCAATATCGAACAGACCCGGCATAACGAGATTCAGCTTCTCGGCAATGGCGACTGGTGTATCGCTTTGGGCGGGCGTGACTGCTCCCTGCAGATGCATGAGCAGAAGCTTCTCGAAGTCTCTGTAACCCAGGAAGGTCTGGCGGAAGAAGCTCAAAAGGCGCGTGCCGCCGGCAAGGATGAGGCCGCGAAGGCGCTGGAACGTGATCTGGAGATTCTGAAGCGCATGGAGAATGAATCAGAGCGCTTTGGTCAGGCCGTCGGTCTTGATTCTGCGTCCACCTTTGAGTGTATTGTGGATCGCCAGCGCCACTACTTCATGGAGGTGAATACGCGGATCCAGGTAGAGCATCGCGTAACCGAACTGGTCTACAAGCTCAAGTTCACCAATCCGGAAGACAAAAACGACTATTTCATTGTTGAATCCCTGGTTGAAGCCATGGCGCTGCTGGCCATGCACAAGGATCGCCTCCCGCGTCCGGAGCGGGTGCCCCGTTTCGGAGCTGCCGTTGAGGCGCGCCTCAATGCCACCGATTGCTCCCTGTCGCCTTCGGCCGGGGGAGTGATCCGCTACTGGTCTGATCCCATCGAAGGGGAGATCCGCGACGATCAGGGGATCTGTACCCACAACCCCGATACCGGGCAGTTCATGCGCTATACCGTCGCCGGGGCTTATGATTCCAATATTGCCCTGTTGCTCACCAAGGGTGATGACCGGCGCGCGAGTTATGATCATCTCGCCGAGGTGCTGCGCCGCACCACTATGTACGGCACCGACCTGGCCACCAATCTTGAATTCCACTACGGTCTGGTGAACTGGTTTATCGGCAATAACGTGATGGCCAAGCCCACCACCCGCTTTGTGGTTCCCTATCTTACCCTGATGGGATGCCTGAAGCAGGAGGCCGCAAAGCTCGATCCGGTGGTGGCGTTCCTCTCGCTGAAGAAGCATTATGTGCGGCAGTATGCTGATGACCCCGAAGCGAAGAAAGCGATCGGCAGCATCCTGGATCGCAAGGGTACCCTGCTTACCCGCCCGTTGCAGACTATCCTCAAGGATCCGCATCTGCTTTCCGGTTGGCTGAGTCTCAATCAGAAAAACTTCCGCGTGGAGAACGGCAAGCTGAAATGGCTGCGTAACCCTCAGGTTGTTATTGCGGAGACCTACGAGTACCTGAATATGAACATGCGCCCCGGAGCCCCGGCTTCCGAGGTGATCTGGTCGCATGACAACGAGCAGCTGCAGAAGGCGGTATCCTTTTACGCCAAATTACGCGATCATTTTTCCGTCAGCGTGGAGGAATTTGAGGTACTCAACACCCTGCTCGAAAAGGATGAGCCGCAGGGTGACTTCAGTGCCGAGGAGTGGGCCGAGGTTCAGGCCGCCCACGCCGGGTTTGAAGCAGGTAATGAACTGATGGGGCTGCTCTATCTGGTCGGGGAGAAAACCGGATTCTTCGATTTCAGGGTGGAAGACAATCTTGAGGTCACCATCCCCGAGTATCTGCACGATGCGGAGCTGCAGGCTAAAATGAAGAAGGTGCTGGTGCCGCCGCCCGCAACGAAAGAGGACGAGATTGTCACTCCGGGCGGGGGTATGTACTACGCCCAGGAAGCTCCGGGAATGCCGCCGTTCATCAAAGAGGGCGAACACTTCGAGAAGGGACAGCCGCTCTTCATCCTCGAGGTCATGAAGATGTTCAACAAGATTCCCGCACCGTTCTCCGGTACCGTGGATAAAATTCTCATTGATGGTGGCGATGGCGTGATCGTCTCTAAAGGACAGCCGATTTTCAAAGTCACCCCGGATGAGAAGTTCGTGGAAACTGATCCCCAGGAAATTGAAAGGGAGCGCCGCGAGACTACCGAGGCGTATCTGCAGAGCATTATCGACTGATTGTTTCTGCGCAAACGGGCAAAATAAAAACAGCAAGCTCCGGATGGGGGAAACCATTGACCGGGGCTTGCTGTTTTACTTTCAGTCACACAAACAGGGAAGAGTATTGCGGGAAGGGCGATGCCGGGAGAGAGGATCTCTCAGTTGTAGCAGTAGTCGTCTGCTTCCACACTCTCAGACATCCCTTCGAGGAAGGAAAGCGCCTGTCCATCCTTGACTACTTCCTGGAGACCGTGGTTGGAAGACCATACGGTTCCGCATACATCACATTCGGTGATTCCTTCGTAGAATCCATCCACGTGCAGAGAGATTGTAGCGTCTTTGTGGTTTTTGCATACCGGGCATTTCATAATTACTTCCTTTCGTTTTGAGGTTTGTTAAACACTGTGGGGAAATTGTATCGCTCTATGGGTTAGGTGCGCATAACGTCTATGTCAGAGTTCAATGTTTTTGCGTGATGCTTGTTTTTTTCGATACAGTGCGTTTACAAAATTTAGTATATACCTCTTTTTTCGCTTGACAACCCCTTTTTGACGAAAAGTCTTTTCAAAACAGCATGTTATGCCGTGAAAGTGTTTTGCAGAGCAAACCGTGAGTTTGAAAGCGATTTTTATATGAATGCAGAACCGCAGCAGAAATACTCAGCCAGGGCTGTCTATTGCTCTGAATAGACTAGTAGTTTTTCACAATATACCGTCATTTTATATTTTTGGCATTTATGACAATATAGTGCAGAAGCACAGGGGAAGTTTTTTTCTGCTAAAATGTTTTTAGGCATATTTAAAAGTGCTGTTTGTTCTCAGATCCCTCAATATCTCGCTTAAATGGTATTTTCTACACGAATTCAACGAGGAGCTAACACCATGTTAACCAAGATCAACCACATTGGCGTCGCTGTTACGAGCATCGAGGAAGCACTCCCCTATTATCGCGATCAATTGCGCATGAACCACGAGGGGAGCGAGGAAGTAGCCGAGCAAAAGGTGAAGGTTGCATTTCTGCAGATCGGTGAAAGTCGCATTGAGCTCCTCGAACCCACCAGCGATGATTCACCGGTGGCGGGGTTTTTGAAAAAGAATGGTCCCGGCGTACACCACATTGCGTATGAGGTTGATGACCTGATCGATGCATTGCAGAACCTCGAAGCACAAGGGGTACGCCTGATCGACAAAGAGCCGCGCAACGGCGCACACGGGACAAAGATCGCCTTTGTGCATCCCAAAAGCAGCGGTGGGGTATTGACGGAACTGTGCCAGCACGGGCACTGAAATAAAAAGTGACTTACCCAGGTTTTTCGTTTGGCATGTTTTGCAATAAATTATGCTGGTGTTTCATGTCTTCAGGTGTAAAAATTTATGTGGCCCTTGCGCTAAAATAAAACCGTGTTATGTGGAATTTTGTGCGAGTACTCGCTATAAGATCCTGATTATATGGATTAATGGAATATTTTAGCTTGACAATGTTTCTCTTCTACAAGTAAATAGAACGTAGTTTATTTAAAAGCTTAGCAAAGTGTGGCTTTTACGCCTTGGTGTGGCGCATAAACCACAGTTAAATCGTAGTTGCGCCGCTTTCAGGATTGTTATTCATGGAGATTTAAGTTAAAAATATCCCATTATTTCAGATGTTTACACACTAAAGTTAGGCTTGTGCCAGTATTTGGTATATTATGTGTAGAGAAGTGCAGTACGGTGTTTTGCAAAACCTGTTTGTTTCGGGTAACAGGTAAACTACGAAAGGAGGTTGGATAGCACACCGGATGCGGAGCGCATCCGCACGAACCGCAACGCAAAACGCTTAATCGCAAAATTTATTGGTTGGTATGGGACCACGGGTAGAAATTTTGAATAAGGAGGAAAGAGAATGAAGAGAATTTGTATAGCTTTGGCACTGATGCTGAGCATGGCGGCCCCCGCCTTTGCGGTGGATTTTACCTTTAACGGCGATTTGAACCACCGTTTCCGCTTGTATACTAATCAAGCCACGTTTTTCAATAGCGTAGATAAAGGTGAAAAGCTTGGTGGTGCAAAAGGGGCATTGATAGAAGACGATACAAATGATGATCTAATGGGCGAGATCAAATATCGTCTTTGGACTACTGCTAGCAGTGACAACGGGGCCATTAAAGGTGTTTACGCTGTTGAGATTGGTGGTATTCAGTTTGGTGATGCAGGGAAAGGTGGAAAATTCTCCGGTGATGGTGTGAATATTGAAACCCGCTGGGCATACACCGATTTCGCTTTGGGCAAAGGGCGTGCGCGTATCGGTCTGATGCCGATAAAAATAAATAAATTTTTCTGGGCAGAGACAGTAACAGGTATTGACTACAAAGTAGCAGCAGGTGCTGGTGACCTGACTTTGGGCTGGTATCGTGGCTACGAAGTGATTGCTACTGATGATAACAACGATTTTGAAGACCTGGATGCACTGTATATCCGATACAATATAAAACCGGCAGACGGAACTAATCTCGGTTTCTTCGGCGTATGGCAGCACAGTGATGGTGTCGGGCTCTCTGATGGTGCAGATTTTAGTGACATTAGCCGCTACTACGTCAAAGCATTTAATGTAGGTGGTACTCCTACCGATCTTGACCTTTACACCCTCGGTTTTGATGGTAACTGGAAATCCGGTGACTTCTTTGCTAAGTGGGATCTGATGTACCAGACCGGAGATTTCATGGAAGAGTACGATTTCGGTGGTTACTTTGGTCACTTTGATGTCGGCATGAAAATGGGCAAGGGTAAGCTCACCTATACCTTCTGGTATGCTTCTGGAGATGACGATCCGACTGATGGCGATCTTGATGCTTTTGTGTCCACGGATACCGACATTAACTCCGAGTACTCCGTGGTACTGTTTGAAGGCTACACCGATGACGATTACTTCTCAGCTTCTCCTTATCTCCAGGATAAGGGTCTGATCCTGAACCGCCTGGGTTATGACTACCAGGTTACAGATAAACTCAAAGTGGGAGCTGCAGCTTTGTATCTCATGACCGCTGAGGATATTGAGTATAATGTGGCTGGTACAGATTATGCCGACGATACCATCGGGCTAGAGGTTGATGCATACGCGAGCTACAAGCTCTTCAGTAATACCGAAGTCGCAATTCAGGCCGGTTATCTTGCAGCAGACGACGCCATGGACTACTATGAGGTAGAGTGTGATGGCAGCGCTGATGAGGATATCTACATCATCAACAGCCGCATCCGCTACAAGTTCTAAAGTTCCACGTTTAGTGTAGTAACAAAAAAGCCGGACCATTTGTGTCCGGCTTTTTTGTTAGTTTTCAGTTTGGGTGTGGGCAGCGCCGGGAGAACGCGCTATAATTCGCGAAATTATATATCCTTGTGTTTTAGCAAGAGATTGCATGTTGAATTTTGGCATATGGAGGGTTCAATTGAAGAACTTTGGTTTCACGGTAGCTGCGCTTCTGGCAGGGTTGCTGTTGAGTGTGTCCGCATTCGCCGGCGTGATTGAAAAGGTGGAGAAGGATTTTGCCCCCGTCTCCGGCGTGGTGGTTATGCCAACAGGTGGCGATGAGTATATCATAGACCTTGATGGCTCGAATGGTATCGCTGTGGGGGATTTGCTTGCGGTGGTAGAAAAGGGGGAACAGATAGTTCACCCGGTGACGAAGAAGATTCTCGGCACCCTGGATAAAACCATGGCGGTGTTGCAGGTTTCTCAGGTGAAAACCGGATATTCTTATGCAAAAGTGATCGAAGCAGAGGAAGAAGCCACCATTGAAGCGGGGACACAAGTAGAGCGCTTCAGCAACCTGAGTGCAATATTCCGCGATGAAACCGGCTCTTTTGAAGCCATGTATGCTGACCTCCGGCGCGCGCTACCGCAACTTGAATGGCAAGACAGCATGAGCGCCACCATGGCGGATCTGTTTTTTACTGTAACCCCAAACGGTTTGGAGGTGCGTGACAGTGAGGGGACATTGATCCGCTCCTACGCGCCTGAAAAGTCTGCCAACTCGGCGTCACAGAGTATCCCCACCAATCTTATTACGGCTCCGAAGGTAAAAGGTGCCGCTGGTGCGGCAGCAGGTGTAACCGCGGCCGCTGCAGGGGCAGGTAGCGCTGCAGTGAGCAATGTAGCAGCGCAGGCAGAAAGCAAAGGGGCCGTCGAGTACGAAGCAGCACCTACAGGTGAAACATCTGCGTCTGCGGGTTCCGATATCTTCAACATGGATTTCCCCCGCTTTAACAAAATCGGCCAGTTCAAGAAGAAAACCGTGATGGCGGATTTTGAAAAGGTGGATGGGAAGCTGCTCCTCGCCACCACCGACGGTGGGTCTATTGAGGTTTTTGCTGTTGGTGAGGAGCTTGAATCCGTTGCCACGGGCGACAGCACCACTATGGGGCAGATTTTATCCCTGAGCTGGTATCAGCCCGAGGCGGGAGAAGCCTACCTTGCGGTTACCGTGTGGTCGGATAAGCGCATCAACACCGATCTGCTTAAGCTCGAAGGCGATACCCTTACCCCGGTGATTCACGGTTATACCCGTATGGTTGCAGGTTTCGATCTGGACGGGGATATGCGTTCGGAGTTGCTCTTAGGGCAGGAGTTTGAGCGCGAGTATTTCTATGGCAGACGCGTTAACGAGTTGACGTTGCGCAATGGAGCGTTTGAAACCTCGGAATCGCCGGTGTTGTTGCCGCGCTCGTTCCAGATATTTGGCGCTCTGCTCAGCGATGTAACCGGGGATGGCAAGGCAGAAGCGATTTACGTGCGCAACCGCCGCCTGTATATCTTCCGGGGCACCGAGCAGATCTACAAGTCAAGCAGCGAAATCGGCGGCTCTGTATCTACGGTAACCTACGATGTGGACCCCGATGCGCAGAATCCCATGATTAACAATGTCAGCATCGAAGTAGCTCCGGTGGCTGCGGATCTGGACGGCGATGGGACGCGCGAGATTGTAGCGCCGGCCGCAGACGGCAACATCATGCGCAGCGTAGGGGTGGCATCCGCCATCGACAGCAGCTGGCTCGCGGTGTTCAAATATCGCAACGGCATGGTGATGAAAGGCTCCGTTGGAGATAAGCTCGAACGCCCCCTCCAGGGGATCAGCGTTGCCAACGGTCAGGCATACATGCTTGCCACCGACGCAGGCAGCCTCCTCGACGGCAGCGAAGCGAGCTACCTCCTGAGTATTCCGCTGCAGTAACGATAACCTGCCAGGATTGTCATACCTACACATTGGGGCACGGCATGCCGTGCCCCTACATTGTTTTCCCCTTCGTACCCTAGCCGGAGCGTTGCTGCCAGGAGGCGAAAAAGATGGACCGTCTGTCTGAGCGTCAGCGAGTTCCGGTCCATCCGCCGGATGGCAGCGTAAGCGCAGGGAACCCGTAGGGCTGGGGTACAGGGGTGTCTTCCTTTGCTTACTTTCCTTGGACAAGCAAGGAAAGTAAGGTGGTGTGGGCCACCGCCCACGTCATGTGGGTACTGCGTCGCACTTTCCTTATTTGGTTATTTAATCATCTGACTGGCATAATTACGCACAGAAATGAAAAGTATTATCCCTACCACCACGCATTAAAATACACCACCGCTATGTAGCGCAGTCCCTTGCCCAGGGCGACCAGGGGGAGGAATATCCACATGGGGACGCGCATGATCCCACCAATCAGGGTGAGAGCGTCACCTCCCACCGGTAGCCATGCGAACAGCAGGCTCCAGAAGCCGTAGCGCCGGAACCAGCGCTGGGCGCGTTCAATCTGTTTGTCATTGAAATAAAACCAGCGCCGATGGCGAAAGTGGAGAATATATATCCCCATCCACCAATTAACTACAGAGCCCAGAGTATTGCCGATGGTGGCTACAGCGACCAGCAGTGCCGGGGAGTGGCCTTCACGCAGGAGGGCGAAGAGGATCACTTCGGAGTAAAAGGGGAGAATCGTAGCGGCGAGAAATGCCGTACTGAAGAGCAGAAGGAGGGAGGAGAACATTTAAATCAGATTTTTGTTCTGCGCCCAGGTATGGATGAGCTGGGTCCAGTCGCTGCGGCTGACTCCCAATATGGGGCGATTCATGGCCAGGAACTTCCGCTTTAGAAATTCGAGCTCTTCGGGCTGGTTTGCCAGTTCCTCAACAACCCACCAGGTGTTCCAACTTTGAGCCAGGCTCCAGTTGTCTTTATCAATCTGACAGTTGGGCAGGCGGTAGTGAAA
>JBNGCY010000078.1:0-10688 GCA_049975505.1 Desulfuromonadaceae bacterium
GGAAATCAAGTGGAATGGGTTGCATCTTTTGTTTCACCTGTTGTCAAGGAGATGAATATGGCGCGCACAGCCAGCATCGAACGCAATACCACGGAAACCAGGATTCGGATGACTCTCGATCTGGACAGCAACGCGCCGACGCAGATTATCACCAGCGTCGGTTTCATGGACCATATGCTCACCCTCATGAGTCGACACGGGATGTTGAGCCTGGGTGTGGAAGCGCAGGGGGATACCCATATTGATGATCATCATACCATTGAGGATCTGGGGATATGTCTCGGCGAGGCGTTCAAAGCGGCTCTGGGGGATAAGAGCGGAATTCAGCGCTACGGAAGCGTTTCCATTCCCATGCATGAAAGCCTGGTGCGCATCGATCTGGATTTCTCCGGGAGGCCGCATCTGGTCTACCGTGTGGAATTGCCTAAAGCCAAAGTCGGCACCTTTGATGTGGAACTGGTGGAGGAGTTTCTTGTGGGATTCTGCAATCACGCCGGGGTGAATATGCATGTGAATCTTGAATACGGCACCAATCTGCACCACATCCTCGAAGCGGTGTTCAAAGCTCTGGGGCGCGCGCTCGGGCAGGCCGTCGCCCTCGATCCGCGCATTCAGGGGGTGATGTCAACCAAGGGGAGGCTTGAATAAGCGCAATGATAACCATTGTCGATTACGGAATGGGCAATCTGCGCAGTGTCCACAAGGCATTTGAACACCTCGGCTTCAGGGCTGAAGTGACTGCCGACCCGCGCAAGGTAGAGGGTGCACAGCGTCTGGTTCTTCCCGGAGTAGGGGCCTTTGGCGACTGCATTGCCAATCTGCGTGCGCAGGGCTTTGTCGAGGCTATCCACTCCCACATTGAGAGCGGACGCCCGTTTCTGGGGATCTGCCTGGGGCTGCAGGTACTGTTTGATAAAAGCGAAGAGTTCGGCACCCATGCAGGGCTCGGGATAATTCCCGGGACGGTGGAACGTTTTGCCGAGGATATGCATGAACAGGGTGAAGCTCTGAAGATTCCCCACATGGGCTGGAACCAGATTGAAATTGAACGCGACTGCCCGCTGCTGCACGGGGTGGAAAATGGAAGCTATGTATATTTTGTCCACTCCTATCATGTGGTTCCGGCACGCAGAGAGGACATCCTTACTACCACGGAGTACGGCATCCGTTTCTGTTCCGCGATCTGGCGCGATAACGTGATGGCAACCCAGTTTCATCCGGAAAAAAGCCAGGCTGTGGGGCTTAAAATTCTTAAAAACTTTGGAGAGATGTAAATGCTGGTAATTCCTGCAATTGATCTTAAACAGGGGCACTGTGTGCGTCTGGAACAGGGGCTGATGGACAAGGATACCGTGTATTCCACCGATCCTGCGGCCCAGGCCCTGAAATGGCAGGAGGCCGGAGCCGAGTTGCTTCATATCGTGGATCTCGACGGGGCCTTTGATGGAGTGCCACGCAACCGCGAAGCCATAGAAGCCATTGTGGCGGCGTTGGATATCCCCACTCAGCTCGGCGGCGGAATCCGCGATCTGGATACGGTCGAAGCCTATCTGAGCCTCGGTCTTTCACGTGTGATCCTCGGTACCGTGGCCAAGGAAAATCCGCAACTGGTGCGGCAGGCCTGCGAAAAATTCCCCGGCCGGATTGTGGTCGGCATTGATGCCAGAGACGGTCTGGTCGCAGTACGCGGGTGGGCTGAAGTGACCGAGAAGAAAGCGGTGGATCTGGCGCGCGAATTCGAGGGGATGGGGGTTGCCGCCATCATCTATACAGATATCGCGCGTGACGGCATGATGCAGGGGCCGAATCTGAACGCAACCGGGGCTCTGGCGGATGCGGTTTCCATCCCGGTGATCGCTTCCGGGGGAGTGTCGAGCATGGAGGATATCCGCAATCTCAAGGAGCTCGAAGCCCGCGGAGTATGCGGGGCTATTACCGGCAAGGCCATCTACAGCGGTGCTCTCAACCTGCGCGACGCCATTGCGTGTGCCCGAGGGGAAAGCTGATGCTGAGCAAGCGCATAATCCCCTGCCTCGACGTCAAGGACGGACGCGTGGTCAAGGGGGTACAGTTTGTGGGTCTGCGCGATGCCGGAGACCCGGTGGAAGCGGCCATCGCCTACGATGCCCAGGGGGCTGATGAACTCACGTTTCTGGATATCACCGCCTCCAGTGACAAGCGCGGCATAATTCTGGATGTGGTGGCGCGCACCGCTGCATCGGTATTCATGCCCGTGACCGTTGGCGGTGGGGTGCGTACCACGGAGGATATTCGCAATCTACTCAATGCCGGGGCGGACAAGGTTTCCATCAACACCGCGGCGGTGGATGATCCGGACTTTGTAACCCGCGGAGCACAGCGCTTCGGTTCCCAGTGCATTGTGGTGGCGATTGACGCGCGGCGCGTTGCCGGGAGCTCTCCCCAGCGCTGGGAGGTATACACCCATGGCGGGCGCAATGCTACGGGAATCGACGCGATTGAATGGGCACAGCGTATGCAGCGCAACGGCGCGGGAGAGATTCTCCTCACATCCATGGACTGCGATGGAACCAAGAACGGTTACGACCTCGAACTGACCCGCGCGGTAAGTGATGCGGTGCAGATTCCGGTAATCGCCTCTGGCGGAGTGGGGAATCTGGAGCATATAAAAGACGGCTTCACCAAAGGGGGGGCGAGCGCGGCCCTTGCGGCAAGCATTTTCCACTTTCGCGAATATACGATAGCGCAATGCAAAGAATACCTGCACCGGCACGGCGTTGAAGTGCGTCCACTGGTGCAGGAATAGGAATTCAAGCATGACACAGGATAATCAACTGATAGAGCAGCTCAAGTTTGACGCCCATGGACTTATACCCTGCATCGCCCAGGATGCGGATAGCGGCGAAGTCCTGATGCTGGCGTATATGAATGCCGAGGCGGTGGAGAACACCCTGCGCACCGACAAGGCACATTACTACAGCCGCTCGCGCGAAAAGCAGTGGATGAAGGGGGAATCCTCCGGGCATGTGCAGCATGTGCGCGAAATCCGCTACGACTGCGATGGGGATACCCTTCTTCTGAAGGTGGAGCAGGTGGGGATGGCATGCCATACCGGGCGCAGATCGTGTTTCTATTCTGTCTGGGATGGTGAACGCCCTCAAGTGGAGGGGGAACCGGAAGTGGATGCTGCAGCGATCTACGCGCAAAAGGATATCCTCGATGCGGTGTACCATGTTATTCAGGACAGACGCCGCAACCCCGAGCAGAAATCCTATGTGTGTTCCCTGTTTGACAAGGGGCTGGACAAAATCCTGAGCAAGATCGGTGAGGAAGCTACTGAAACCGCGGTTGCGGGCAAAGGCGGCATTGCTGATGAAGTTATCTACGAAGTGGCGGATCTCTTCTTTCATGTCCTGGTACTCCTGGGGTATTACGATCTGCCACCGGAGCGCATCTACGCGGAACTGCGCCGGCGTTTTGGTCTTTCCGGTATTGAGGAGAAAGAGTCGCGCGCCAGGGGGTAACTGGTGTTTTGCTGCTAATGGCGTTTTGAACACAGAGGCATGGCACGCCGTGATCCTCCATATGAAAAGGAAATATAAATCATGAGTATCCAGGTTGAATTAAGCACTGCCATGAAGAACGCGATGCGTAATAAGGAAAGTGAGCGCCTCGGGGTGATCCGCATGTTGCGCAGCGCCATAAAAAACGCCGAGATCGAGGCGAAAAAAGAGCTGAGTGACGATGAGATCATCTCTCTGCTTGCCACCCAGGTGAAACAGCGTCGCGATGCCGCGCAAACCTACCGCGATGGTGGCCGTGAGGATCTGGCCGCGAAGGAGGAGGCAGAAATTGCTATCCTGCAGGAGTTCATGCCTGCCGCCCTCAGTGAAGAGGAATTGCGTGAGCTCATTGATCACGCGGTGACAGAACTCGGCGCCACTTCCATGCAGGATATGGGCAGGGTGATGAAGCAGGTCAGCGCCGCCACCCGTGGACGCGCCGAAGGACGGGTTGTAAGCGAGATGGTAAAGCAGCGTCTGGCGCAGTAGTTTCCAGGGTCGATTCTGCTTTTGTGGGATTTTAGCCGGACAGGATCATATCAGAGCTGGACAAAGGAATACCTATGAACATCCTCGACATTGCAATCCTGGCAATTTTACTCCTCTTTACATTGAAGGGATGTCTGCGTGGGCTGCTCAAAGAGGTCTGTTCTCTCGTAGGGTTGGTGGCTGCGGCGGTAATCGCGTTTACTTTCTATGCCCCTCTGGCCGAACGCGTAAGTACCTGGCTCCATCTGCCCCTCCAGTTGTGTGTAGTGGTGGTGCTGATTCTATTGTTTGTACTGACCATGGTCTTTTTTTCCATCGTAGGTGCGATTCTGTCCAGGTTTGTTAAACTCCTGTTTATGGGAGGGCTCAATCGGGTGCTGGGAGCACTTTTCAGTCTCATGCAGGGGGTATTGATTCTGGCGCTGGTTCTGTACGGCCTTTCCCACAGCGCTTTGCCCCGTGCCGTGAAATCGAGCTTTGATGCATCCCGGCTCCGACCGCCTTTCGTAGAGTTTGGCAGCGACCTGGTCAGACACAGCCAGAAACTCTTTCAACAGGTATCCTGATATCAGAAACACTAATTCTATGCTCAATCAGACTCTGAAGACTTTGGAGTTTGACAAAATAGTTGCTTTGCTCACACGTATGAGTGTCACCGCTCCGGGACGTATGCGCCTGGAGCGCTTGCGTCCGTTCCGGAAACGCCGGGAGGTGGAAGAATCGCTGCTGGAGGTGGAGCAGGCGGCACAACTGTTCGAGCACAAAGGCGCGGCTCCCCTCGGAGGAGTGCACGATCTGCAGGCGCCTCTGCATCAGGCGGGTAAGCCGGGGGCGCGTCTGACCCCGCAGGCGCTCCTGGAAGTGGGGGAGAGCATTGCCGCCGCCGCAGCATGCGCGGATTACTTCCGCCACGAGGAGTTGGCCCCGCAGTTGACGGAACTGGCAGCGCAACTGCAGGTGCCGGGAGTTCTGCGGCGCAGTATTGAACGCAGCATTGATGCGAAGGCCGAAGTGCTGGACACCGCTTCATGGCAGCTTGCGGATCTGCGCCAGCAGCAGCGTGATGTGCGCCGCAGGGTGCGCCATACCCTGGAACGTATGCTCCAGAACCGGAGCCTCGCATCCGCGTTTCAGGATCAGATCATCACCGAACGCAACGGGCGCTATGTGGTGCCGGTAAAGGCTGATCGTCGTGGCCAGGTCAAGGGATTTATCCACGATGAATCCGCAAGCGGACAGACTCTGTTTGTCGAGCCTGAACAAGTGCTGGATGACAACAATCAGTTGCAGAGTCTTCAGCGTGAAGAACAACGCGAAATTGTCCGTATTTTAGAAGCGCTTACCGACAGCGTACGCACTGAAACAGAAGTCCTGCGCCGGAATCAGGTGGTTTTATCCCGCCTGGATGCCAGCTGCGCCATGGGGCGCTTCATGCGTCTCACCGGTTCCAGTGCGCCACGACTCGTGGATAAGCCCCAGCTAGATCTGCTCCAGGCACGCCATCCGCTGTTACTTCTGAACCAGGATGGCACCCTGCGCGAGCACAATGCGGTGCCGGTGGATCTGCGTCTGGGGCACAGGCACGATACCCTGATTATCAGTGGACCCAATACCGGAGGGAAAACCGTGGCGCTAAAAACCGTGGGGCTGCTGTTTCTCATGGTTTCCGCCGGGATTCCCATTCCATGCGATGGCCGGAGTAAAGTGTATCTGTTCCGCAGGATTTTTGCTGATATCGGTGATGAGCAGAGTATCGAGGGAGATCTGTCCACCTTTTCCGGCCATCTGGTGCGCATGCGCGGGATTCTAAAACATGCGGATGCGAGATCGCTGGTGTTGATGGATGAGGCCGGTACCGGCACCGACCCCTCAGAGGGCGGAGCGCTGGCCCTCGCCGTATTGGATCAGCTGCGTGCATGCGGGGCGCGCACCGTGGTGACAACACATCTGAATACCATAAAAGGATACGCGTTTCTGCATGAAGGTGTGGAAAATGCCGCCGTGGAGTTCGATCCCGAGACCCTGGCCCCGACATATCGCCTTCACTATGGGGTTCCGGGCAGCAGCAGCGCTCTGACTATAGCACAAATGCTGGGGATACCACCCCGGGTCATTGAAAAGGCACAGGAATATCTGGGACGGGAGGAGCGCGACGGGCTCGCGGTGGTGGAGCGTCTCAATCATCTGTATGCCCAACTGGAAGCAGAGCGCGATGAAACTCGACGTCTGCTGCAGCAGGCCAGACAGGAGCGCGAAAAACGCCGAAAGCTGCTGCACGAGTTTGAACAGCGCCGCGATGCCATGCGTTTAAAAGCGCAGGAACAGGCGCGGGAGATTGTGAGTGAAGCACGCACAAAGGTGCGTACCCTTCTGAAGCGCGCCAGGGAACTGGATCCCCATTCCGCCAGCGGGCGGGAAGAAGCGGAGTTGATGCGCGAAGTCCGCCGGAATGTGGAAGAGTATGAGCCCAGGCGTGAATTGCACTCTTCCAGGCCTCCGCGCGAAATCAGTACCGGAGAGATTGTCAGGGTGCCATCCCTCGGTGCGGAAGCGGTGGTGGAGAAGATAAAGGGACAGCAGGTTGATCTGAATGTCCAGGGGAAACGGTTGCGCCTGCCGAAGCATGCTCTGGAAGCGTGTGAACCGCGCCGTTTTGTGGAAACTGCAGGCGCGAAGGTACACCACAGCCGTACCGGGGTGGAGCGCGATGGATTCAAGCCGGAACTCGATGTTGTGGGGCAGCGCGTTGAGGAAGCGCTTCCCCGGGTGGAACGTTTCATCGACGATGCACTCCTGCATAACTGGCGTGATCTGCACATAACCCACGGACGTGGCGCCGGAGCTCTGCGAAGTGCCATCCGTGAAATGCTCGGGCAGCATCGGGCGGTGAGTGTTTTTCACTCTGCCGATAATGCCCACGGTGGCGACGCGGTTACCGTGATTCAATTGGGAGAGCACGTCGGAAACAGGAGGGAATGATGACAGGCAAAATTCCCGCTGAAACCATCGAGCAGATCCGTGAGCAGAGCGATATCGTCCGTGTTGTGGGAGAGTATGTTCAGCTTAAACAGTCCGGTGACAACCATTTCGGTCTGTGCCCGTTTCACGGAGAAAAAACCCCTTCCTTCAGTGTCAACAGCAGCAAACAGTTTTTTCACTGTTTCGGCTGTGGCGCCGGAGGAGACGTATTTAATTTTTTAATGCGTATTGAGGGGTTGGGTTTTGCCGAAGCCGTGCATAGATTAGCCCGGCGGGCAGGAATTGAAATAGAAGAGGAACAACTCTCGCCCCGGCGCCAGCAACAGCGCCGCGAACGCGAGCGTCTGCAACACATAGTCGGGATAGCGCAGGACTTTTACCACAGGATTCTCCTCCAGGAGCCTGAAGGCGCTGAAGCCCGCGCCTATCTGCGCCGCCGCGGTTACGAGGGTGAAATGGTGCGCCGCTTTAAGCTGGGTTTCGCTCCGGATGGTTGGGAGCGTCTGCGAGCCCATCTCAGAGAGGCTCAGGTGGACGAAGAGAGCGCGGTTGCTCTGGGGCTTCTGCGCCGCCGGGAAGACGGGCGCGTGTACGATATGTTCCGGCGGCGTCTGCTGTTTCCGGTGCACGATCTGTACGGCCATGTGGTGGCTTTTGGCGGCAGGGTGCTGGATGAAAGTCTGCCCAAATACATAAACTCCCCGGAGTCGCAGCTGTATCATAAAGGTGGAACCCTGTACGGGCTGTATGCTGCCAGAAACGCGATGCGACGCCAGCGGCGGGTCATAGTGGTGGAGGGTTACTTTGATCATCTTGCCCTGGTGCAGGCCGGGTTTGAAAATGTCGTTGCCACCTGCGGGACCTCGTTGAGTGCTGAACATGCCGGGTTGCTGAAACGCTACGTGGACACCGTGGTGTTGCTCTTTGACCAGGATAAGGCCGGGCAGGCGGCATGTTTCCGGGCTCTGCCCCTTCTGCTCGAAGCGGGTCTTCATGTACACAACCTCAGTCTCGATCACGGGGAGGATCCGGATTCGTTTCTGAGCCGCTACGGGAGTGACGTCTTTGAAACCCGGCTGGAACAGGCGCGTTCGGCCCTGGGGTATTTTATGCAGCAAAAGCTGAACGCGGCTGCGGATCAGGCTGAAGACCGGGCGCGCGCTATTGCACAGATTCTTGCGGTGGTGCGACGGATTCCGGATGAGATCGAGCGGAATCTGCATATACAGGAACTTGCCGGACGCACCGCCCTGGACGCTGCGGTGCTGCAGCGCCAAGTGGAACAGATCGAGCAGGAGCAGTCCGATAGAGAAGAACACCGGGCCGCGGCACCGGCTGAACCTGCACCCCGGCAGCGCCTGCCGGGGCGCGGGCGCGAGGTTCGGCGTCCGCCGTCGCCTGCCGGCGAAGATGGCGACCTTAAGGCGCAGAAGATGCTCCTTGCTCTCATGGCCGGGAGACATAAGGTTGCTGCAGAGGTTATGGAAGTCGGTCTTGAGAGCCTCTTTTCCCATGCCGGATGTCGCAAGAGCGCTGAACTGATTAACAGCGCGTATGCCCGGGAGCGCGAACCGGGGCACTGGCTTTTGAGTCAGAGTGAAGACAGCGAGGTGCAGGAAATTCTGACTGCAGCGCTGGTGGACGGAGACCAGTTTGATGATGAAGTTATTGAAAGGGTTTTTAGCGATTGCCGCGCCGCGGTGCATCGCAGTCAACTCAAACAGCGTAGATCACAACTGCATGCGCAGATGAGCGAAGCGGAACGCAAGGGCGATACCCGGACGCAGAATGAATGTTTACGCGAGCTGACAGCGATAAACCGCCAGATCAAACGCTAGAAAAGGTACTACCGCATAAAATAAATCGGCTGCATACCGATGAACAGGAGATGCGCACTATGGCAAAAAAAACCAAAGAAGAAGAATTTCAGCAACTCATTGAAACCGGAAAGGAAAAGGGGTTTCTCACCTATGATGAGGTTAATGAAGCTCTTCCCGATGATATGGTCGGCGCCAGCCAGATCGAAGATGTCATGACCATGTTCGGTGAAATGGATATCGAAATAATCGATTCCAACTCCAAGGAAAGTGTAGTGAAAAACAGTAACTCCTCCGATTCCGATTCCGATGATGACGATGACGAGACACCCGCCCTCGAAGCAGGGGTGATCGGGCGCACCAGTGACCCGGTGCGCATGTATCTGCGCGAGATGGGGCAGGTGGCACTCCTCACACGTGAAGGGGAAGTCGAGATTGCGAAGCGCATCGAAGAGGGGGAGAACCTCATCACCAAAGTGGTGCTGTGTACTCCCATTGCCCTCAATGAAGTGGTGCGCCTGGGGAAGAAACTTGAGGCGGGTGAAATCTCCATTGCGGATATCACCCGCGACGGCAACACCGAGGAGGATGAAGCCTCGGAAGAAGATATGCAGGCGCAGTGGGCCCAGACTACGGAACTGATTGCCGAGGTGGGGCGCAAAAAAGAGCATCTGGATGAGTTAAAGGCCAGAATAGAGGAAAGCAGGAAGGCGGCGGAGCGCGATGAATTGCAGGCCGCCATTGATGAGATCATGCAGGAACTGTATGAAACCATCCGCCAGCTGCGGCTTAAAGATAAGGTGGTTAAACGGATAACCAACCGCTTGAAAGAGCTTTCCAAACAGGTGCAGAAAAGCCTTAAGGATGTTGCAGCATGTGAGAAAGAACTGGGACTGACACATAAGCAGATCCGCAGCTACCTGCGGCGCATGCACAAAGGGGACGCCGAGGCCGCAGCAGTAGCCGAAGAACTCGGAACCAATGTGGAGGATCTCTTCAATATTGAAAAGCGCCTTAAGGGAGCGCAGCGCCGCTTTAAAAAGGTGGAAGACGAGAGCGGATTTTCTCCCGAAGGCCTGGTTAAGGCGATGAAAGAAGTGCGCAAGGGGGAGTATCAGGCCAAAACCGCTGAGACAGAACTGGTAGAGGCCAATCTGCGCCTGGTGGTTTCCATTGCCAAAAAATACACCAACCGCGGCCTGCAGTTTCTCGATCTGATTCAGGAAGGCAATATCGGCCTCATGAAAGCCGTGGATAAATTCGAGTATCAGCGCGGCTACAAGTTCTCCACCTATGCCACCTGGTGGATTCGCCAGGCCATCACCCGTGCGATTGCGGATCAGGCACGTACTATCCGCATCCCGGTGCACATGATTGAAACCATCAATAAACTCATCCGCACCTGCCGCCAACTGGTGCAGGAACTCGGGCGCGAGCCGGTGCCAGAGGAGATTGCCGAACGTATGGATCTTCCCCTCGAAAAGGTGCGCCGGGTGTTGAAAATAGCCAAAGAGCCGATCAGTCTCGAAACCCCCATCGGCGAGGAGGAGGATTCCTCACTGGGCGATTTCATTGAAGACAAAGGCGCTGTTTCTCCCCTTGAAGAGGCGATCAAGGGTAATTTGTCCGCGCAGACTGCAGAGGTGCTCGCCTCTTTGAGTCCGCGTGAAGAGAAGGTGCTGCGCATGCGGTTCGGCATCGGGGAGAAATCGGATCACACCCTCGAAGAGGTTGGGCAGGACTTTAATGTCACGCGCGAACGTATCCGTCAGATCGAAGCCAAGGCGTTGCGCAAGTTGCGCCATCCGAGCCGCGCCAAGCGCCTGAAGAGTTTTGTGGATACGCCGTGAATAAAATAAGA
>JBNGCY010000079.1:0-10515 GCA_049975505.1 Desulfuromonadaceae bacterium
GCGACTATCTCCGCAGCGCTTGACGGCGCCAGGGCTTAACGCCTATAATACCCCGCTTTGTTTTGAATTCGCGCAGACAGAGCGACAAGCACATCGCTGCGGCGATATGCAAAAAAACAAATCGCATTGGATAACAAAAAGGCCTTAATATCCATATCGCCATACAATTTATGCAATTACACTGAAGATTTCGGGAGGAACCGTTGAACGACACCTTAGGACAATGGAAACGCAGCCACTACTGTGGCGAGCTCACACGTGAACTTATCGGCCAGCAGGTCTGCCTGATGGGATGGGTTCAGCGGCGCCGCGATCACGGCGGACTGATATTTATCGACCTGCGTGACCGTGAAGGGGTTACCCAGCTTGCCCTGGATCCGGATCGCGACTGTGAAGCCCACGCCAAAGCGGATACCGTGCGCAGCGAATATGTTATCGCGATCAGGGGCACGGTTTCCCCCCGTCCGGAAGGAACGGTAAACCCGAAAATGAAAACCGGTGAGGTTGAGGTCGAAGTGAGCGAACTGAAGATTCTCAACCAATCCAAAACCCCGCCTTTCGGCCTGGACGAATACACTGAAGTAGCGGAAAATCTGCGCCTTAAATACCGCTATCTCGATCTGCGCCGCACCGCGTTGCAGCAGAACATGATTATACGCCACAAAATTGCGCGCGCAGTACGCACCTTCCTGGACGAAGAACGCTTCATCGAAGTTGAAACCCCGGTATTGACCAAAAGCACTCCGGAAGGCGCGCGTGACTTTCTTGTGCCCAGCCGCGTCAACAGCGGGCATTTCTATGCTCTGCCCCAATCGCCGCAGTTGTTCAAGCAGCTTCTCATGGTTTCCGGCTACGATCGCTACTGCCAGATCGTCAAGTGCTTTCGCGATGAAGACCTGCGCGCCGACCGCCAACCGGAATTCACTCAGATCGACTGCGAGATGAGCTTTGTCAATGCCGACGACGTCATCACCACCATGGAGAACATGATTGCCAGGGTATTTAAAGAGACCCTGGATGTCGATGTTACCCTGCCCATGGCCCGCATGACCTACACCGAAGCCCTGCATCGCTTCGGGGTCGACAATCCCGACCTGCGCTTTGACCTCGAACTCGTGGATATCACCGATCTTGCAGCAGGGTGTGGCTTCAAGGTTTTTGCCGATGCCGCGACAAAACAGGGGCTGGTCAAGGGGATCAACGCCAAAGGCTGCGGTAATTTCTCGCGCAAGGATATGGACGATCTGACCGACTTCGTCAAAATCTACGGCGCCAAGGGCCTGGCCTGGGTTAAAGTCAATGAAGATGGCTGGCAGTCACCCATCGGCAAGTTCTTTTCAGCTGACGAAATGGCCCGGATCAACAAAGCTTTCGATGCCGAGCCCGGTGACCTGCTGATGTTTGTGGCGGACAGCGCCGCAATTACCAACGAAGCTCTCGGACGCCTGCGCGGTCATCTGGGGCACAAGCTCGGTCTGACGGATAAAAACACGTATAAGTTTGTATGGGTCACCGACTTTCCTCTGCTGGAGTGGGACGAAGAAGAGCAGCGGCACTGTGCGGTACATCATCCCTTCACTGCTCCCAGAGATGAGGATATCCCTCTGCTTGATACCGATCCGGCCAAAGCGTGCGCCCAGGCGTACGATCTGGTTCTCAACGGGTCTGAAATCGGCGGAGGCAGTATTCGTATTCACGATCAGCAGGTACAGAGCAGGATGTTTGAACTCCTTGGCATCGGCGCGGAAGAGGCTCAGGTTAAATTCGGCTTTCTCCTCGATGCACTCCAGTACGGAGCGCCACCGCATGGCGGCCTGGCATTTGGACTCGACCGCCTTGCCATGATCATCACCGGCTCCGATTCCATCCGGGACGTCATTGCGTTTCCCAAAACCCAGAAAGGCACCTGCCTGCTTTCGGATGCGCCCGGCGAAGTGGATGAGAAACAGCTGCAGGAGCTCTCCCTGCGGCTGCGGAAAACCAAAAAGGACTGATACAGCGCACTTCCGAGTATATGCCGCTCGGCCTGAACCACCCAGCGAGCGAAGCGGCAATAGCGGTAATTAAGTATATGTATGCAGAGTAATTCTACCCCTACAATCTCCGTGCCCGGTGCTGCACCCGGGCGCGGGTGTAATTTTCGCACTCTCCTGCACACCTGGAGTCTGGCTTTTGCACTGCTCTGGGCTGTAAGCGGATGCAGCGTTACACAGGTGGACGGTCCTTCCATCCCCGCCGATACCCAGGAATCCGCATGCCGGGGCTGCAGCCTGAATTTACCTGAACGGAAGATTTCGAAGCCCACGGAATCCTCGCCTCTGTCCAATGCCTCTTCAGATGCGAATGAAGAGCAGCCTGACCCCGGAATTAAACCGGACAGCGCCGAAAGCCAGCCCACAACAGAAACTGTTGTGGGGCAACCTGTGACACCGGCAGCAAACTCCAAAAGCATTCACCCGGAAGCAATCTCTGCAGTCGACAATGTCTCCGAAGGCGATATTGATTCTCAGGCAGAAGTGCCCACCCGAAAGCAGGCCGGGATTTCACCTGATGAGGTTACGCCTCACCCTTCCCAACCCCCTGCAGACATCAGGCACTACACTGTAAAGGTTGGCGAAAACCTTTATACCATTGCACGCCAGCCATTCATCTATGCCGATGGCAAGCTCTGGCCCCTTATCTATCGCGCCAACCGCGATCAGATCAAAGACCCGCGCCAGATTTACCCTGGTCAGGTCCTTAATATTCCACGGGATATTTCTGATCCGGACAAGGAACAGGCTCGAACAAGGGCCAAGGAGAGCCCTGTTTTTTTCTTCGAGGGGGAGTCTGGCACCGATAAATAAATCAGCGTTTCATTCTCATCCGCAGCCGCACCCGATACTGCTGTTGCGCCACACTCAAATTCACTTGACAGCCTATCCCCTTTTGCATACTGTATACCTGTTATGTAGTTGCGGAGCAAATTCATCCCGACGTCATACAGGATAAATATCGCAGATAACGGGATTCTATCGGCATGAACTCAAGCCACAGAACACAGGGTAATATCGTTTTTTCGGCGCAGATTCCGGAAGAATTTTACCATGCACGCTTTGATATGCGTGCATGTGTGGATATCGCTGTGTACAGCCTTCATTGCCTCTGACTCTATTTACTCGTGCCGGCGTGACACGCAGTCGCCCCGGCTTTTTATTCATTTAATTGATTTGAAGGAGAGAAACATGGCAAGATCGAAGATTTCCCTGATTGGTGGTGGACAGATCGGTGGCGTACTTGCTCAGCTGTGCGCCCTGCGTGAACTTGGTGACGTGGTTCTGTTCGACATCGTCGAAAACATGCCCCAGGGCAAAATGCTCGACATCTCCGAGGTTGCGCGCATTGACCAGTTCGACGTTGACCTCAAAGGGACCAACGACTATAAGGATATCACCGGTTCCGATATCGTAATTGTTACCGCCGGTCTGCCGCGTAAGCCGGGCATGAGCCGTGATGACCTGCTCGCAGTAAACGCCAAGATCATGAAGCAGGTATCCGAAGGGATCAAAGAATTTGCCCCGGATGCATTTGTTATCATCATCTCCAACCCTCTCGACGCCATGGTTACCCTGTGCCAGAAGGTTACCGGCTTCCCTCCCGAGCGCGTTATGGGTCAGGCAGGCGTTCTCGACTCCAACCGTTTTTGCACCTTCATCGCCTGGGAACTGGGCGTATCTGTACGCGACGTAAACGCCATGGTTCTGGGCGGTCACGGCGACACCATGGTTCCCATCGTGCGCTATGCCAACATCAACGGTATTCCGGTTATGGAGCAGCTGGTACGCAAGCACGGCGAAGCCAAGGCTAAAGAAGTCATGGACGCCATGGTTGAGCGCACCAAGATGGCTGGCGGCGAAGTGGTTAAGCTCCTGGGTAACGGCTCTGCATTCTACAGCCCCGCTTCTTCTGCAATCGCCATGGCTGAAGCCATTCTGCGCGACCAGAAGCGTGTACTGCCTGTTTGTGCCCTGCTTCGTGGTGAGTTCGGCGTAGACAACTACTATGTTGGTGTTCCCTGCATTCTCGGTGCCGACGGTATCGAAGGTATTGTTGAGTTTGAACTCAATGCTGAAGAGCAGGCGATGTTTGACAATTCAGTAGCTGCGGTTAAAAGCCTCATCGATGAGTTGCCCAATATCCTCCCGGATATGGCAGATATCCTCAAGTCATAATGACCTGAACTAAAGACATAAAACCATCCAACAAGGGCAATGGAAACATTGCCCTTGTTGCTTACCTGCAGCCATCCTAACCCTTCAGAGCACATCCACTTAATTTTCGCACTGTTGGTACCATATAGTCTGGCTGAAAAAGTCAATTATTTAATAGTTTAGGCGTTATCACTTCTTGCGCTCAAACTCATTTGGTGATATACACAACCGCGTTTGAATATCGGTTCAGAAGCCGACATGACGGTTGTTGATATTCATTTCTATTTGTTTTTGGTTTATCGTCTGTTGCAAACGTTACAGCAGGCGGGGACATAGAACATATCGTTATTTAACAGGAGACAGTATGGCTGAGAATGCAAAACTCACAAAATCTGAGCAGATTGTCGTAAAATTCGCCGGTGATTCCGGTGACGGCATGCAGCTCATTGGCAACCAGCTTACCGCTCTGGCAGCATTGGACGGTAATGATGTTAACTCCCTGCCGGACTATCCGGCTGAGATCCGCGCCCCTGCCGGTACCATTGCAGGTGTATCCGGTTTCCAGATGTGTCTGGGCGATCACAAGATCTATACTGCCGGCGATGCACCCGACGTGCTCGTGGCCTTCAACCCCGCCGCGGTCAAGCACAGCTCCAAATTCGTCAAGCCTGGCGGCATGATCATCACAAACTCTGATGCCTTCACCGAAAAGGCTCTGCAGAAGGTGGGCTACGAGGGCAACCCCCTCGAAGACGGCACCCTGAAGGGATACGATGTAAAAGCGATCCCCATGTTCACCCTGGTGCGCGAGGCTCTGTCTGATCTTGACATGCCCAACGCTGCCAAGGATCGCTGCAAAAACTTCTTCACCATGGGTGTACTCTGCTGGCTGTTCAACAAGGATCCCCAGCTGGTTCTCGATTTCATCCAGGAGAAATTCGGCCCTGACGCCAAGAAGCCTAAGCTTCTTATCGCCGAAGCTAATACCAAGGCATTCAAGGCCGGCCTGAACTACGGTGAAACAACTATCATGTTCCAGGAGCGCTACGACCTGGGTGCAGCTCAGATCGAAAAGGGGCTTTACCGCAACATCACCGGTAACGATGCTGCCGCTCTCGCAATCGCCGCTGCCGGGCATAAAGCAGGCCTCCAGCCATTCATCGGCTCTTACCCCATCACTCCGGCTACCGACCTGCTCCACTATGCGTCTGAATTCAAGGATGTCGGTCTGATAACCATGCAGATGGAAGACGAGATCGCAGGTATCTGCAGCGCTGTAGGCGCTGCCTGTGCCGGCAACCTCGCGTTCACTACCACTTCAGGCCCCGGTCTTGCTCTTAAGACAGAAGCTGCCGGTCTGGCGTTGATGCTGGAAATACCCCTGGTAATTCTCAACGTTCAGCGTGGCGGCCCCTGTACCGGCCTGCCAACCAAGACCGAGCAGTCCGACCTGTTGCAGTCCATGTTCGGGCGCAATGGCGACAGCTATATGCCCATTATCGCGGCACAGAGCCCCGCTGACTGCTTCAATGCTGCATACCAGGCGGCCAAGATTGCCCTGAAGTACCGCACTCCGGTAATCTGCCTCACTGACGGCTACATCGGTCAGGGATCCTGCCCTTGGAAGGTTCCCACCATGGACGAGCTGGAAGACCTGACTCCTTACGTTAACTTCTGGAAGCCGGAAGATCACCCGGGTGAAACCTACCAGCCCTACAAGCGCGATCCCGAGACCCTCGCTCGCGATTGGGCCATCCCCGGAACCAAAGGGGCACAACATCGCATTGGTTCACTGGAAAAAGATGCTCTCACCGGTGCGGTAAGTCACGATCCCATGAACCACCAGATCATGACCGAAACCCGTAAGGCTAAAGTGGAGAAGGTTGTTCAGGATCTGCCTCCGGTGGAAATCAACGGCAAAGACTCAAACGAAGTTCTGGTTATCAGCTGGGGCGGTACCTTCGGCGCGGTTAAAGGCGCGGTTGACCGTCTTATCGAGGCCGGCAAGCCGGTATCCGGAATCAACCTGAGCTGGGTATGGCCGTTCCCGCCCAACCTGGGTGAGATCATCAGCCGCTTTGACAAGATCCTGGTACCTGAGCTCAACATGGGTCAGCTGAGCCTGCTCCTGCGCGCCAAGTTCCTGGTTGACGTTCAAAGCCTCTCCAAGGTTCAGGGCGACCCGTTCCGTGAGTACGAGGTAATCGACAAAGTAAACGAAATGTTAGGAGAAAAATAACCATGGCAGATACAGAACTGACAAAAAAATACTTTGCCTCGGACGCTGAGGTAAAATGGTGCCCGGGTTGCGGCGACTACGCCATTATGAATGCTGTGCGTCAGGGGATGGTTACGGCAGGCAAACCCCGCGATGAAGTGGCGATTGTTTCCGGCATCGGCTGCTCCAGCCGTTTCCCCTACTACATGGAAACCTACGGCTTCCACACCATTCACGGTCGTGCTGCAGCCGTAGCATCCGGCATAAAGGTTGCCAATCCCAAGCTGGACGTATGGGTAATCTCCGGTGACGGTGACTCAACGGCCATCGGCGGTAACCACTTCATGCACGCCTGTCGGCGTAACATCGACCTGAACTACATCATGATCAACAACAAGATCTATGGCCTGACCAAAGGTCAGTACTCGCCCACTTCTGAGATGGGGCAGTACTCCAAGACCAGCCCTTACGGTGTTATCGACTACCCTATGACTCCGCTGAAAGTATGCATGGGCGTAGGCGCAACCTTCATCGCCCGTGGTCTTGACTCCATCATGAAGCTCTCTGAGGAAATCTGTAGTCGTGGTGTTCTTCACAAGGGCTTCAGTATGATCGAGATCTTCGCGAACTGCGTCATCTACAATGATGGCGCCCACAAAATGCTTTCAGACAAGGAAGAAGGTCCAAACAACCGGATCATCCTCCACCATGGCGAGAAGATGATCTACGGCAAGGATGATGATCTATGCCTGGTACAGGACGGCTTCGGGGTTAAATCCGCCAAGGTTGCCGATGTGAATGAAGCTGATATTCTTGTTCACGACGAAAAGAACGCTGAAATGGCAATGGTACTTGCGGGTATGCGCCCTGATGGCGGCCTGCCTATTGCCCTCGGCGTAATCTATGCTGACGACAGCAAGAAAACCTACGACCAGATGGTTTACGAGCAGATTGATTCTGTTAAAGCCAAGCGCGGCCGCACCATGGATCAGTTGCTGCAGGAAGGTCACACCTGGACCGTATGATCCAGAGACCATAGCAATAAGGTAATCAAAAAAGGCCCGGAGCAATCCGGGTCTTTTTTATGCTGAAATCAATGAGAATACCGTTGAGATTGTTGTTGGGGCAGACCGAGATGTCTGCCCTGGTCGTCTCCCATTCATTCGTTCATCGAGTTGCTAACATGGGCGCACACATCGGTGTGCATATACGGTGAATAATGCATTTGGCAGGCGGTGTCCACCCCATATCCTACTCTCGACCCTCCACCGGGTTCCCCCGCCTCTCACGAGGAGGGGGTTAGGGGGTGGTGTGGGCTTTGATTATCCCTGCGGTTCTCAACCACCCCCCTGCCCCCTCCTTGGATAAGGAGGGGGAGCGTACGAATACGGGCGCACTCATCGGTGCACCCCTACAAATGCATGTCCGGTTATTCGGTCCCTTCCCAGGCTTCCAGTCCCCAGCCCTGAAAACGCGGAATCCACGGAGATTTTTCCATCTTTTCCGGCTCACGGATGCTTTCCGGCTCGTTGACTGTCCGGGCTGTGGTTTCCGGAATGTCGGCGCGGCTGCGGATATTCTCCGGTTCGCGCGCATCTTCTGTCTCCGACTCAGGTTTCGGAGTCGAAATACGTGCTTCTTCAACAACCTCGACGCTCTTCGGCGCGACCTCTGTGGTCTCTGTGGTTGTAGACGTTTCAACTTCCGGGACTCCCGCTGTCTGCCCGCGTTCTACCTCCCGCCGGACACCATCCTCATTCAGGGCGTCAAATACGGCCAGCACCCCCTCTTCCCACTCATTCTCTTTTCCATGCGCGTAGAAGTAATCTGAAACGGCCTGAGTGCGCATATCATTTGCATCACTTATCCGCAAATGGACACTCTCGAGGGTGCGAACCATTTCGCTCTCACTGTTGAGGTCGGTTTTATACCCGAACTCACAATGCAGCCTCGCATCCGCCTGCTCCGGATCTGGAGCGATCTCCCACCCCAGGGCCCGAATCTGCTGACGCACCAGCTTATCCGCTTCCCCTTCCGGGGCATCCTTCAGGGTATATACCACGCTGTGAATATCCCGTGGCGACCAGGCATCCATGGTATCCACATGGAGATGACTGCAGGCGCCCAACAACAGCAGAAAAAATCCCGCCAGGGTAAAAGCTGCGTACCTTGGGTATTGCATCAATCCTCCTCGGGCCTTAAGGGCCACACAATATCAAGTATCTGTTTCAGATCCTTATCTTCAATCTTCTGGGGCGGCATCGTGGTTAATGGGCGGATTTTACGCGGATTTTCTATCCAGTCCTCCAGGGTGTCGCGCTCCCAGGCCTTATCATCCTTTGCGGTTTCAGGGTAGAATTCACTCCCCATGCCGGAGAGGTTGGGACCGATGGTATCACGCCCCAGCCCCCCGTACTTATGGCTTAACATGCGGTGACAGGCGCCGCACTCGCGGCTGAACAGGTCTTCCTCCGCAGCGGCATGGGTAAAGTACACCACCATAGGCTTCGATGCTTCAGCCTCGGACACTGCATGCCCCCCAGCGTAAACGCGGGTCAGAATTGCCGCGAGTTCCGCATCACTCAAAGGGAACAACGGCATAAATACCGCAGGCTCCCGCACCGCTTCCTCCAATTCCAGACTGCTGCGCCGGGGCGCGACTGAATCAAGGCTGGTAGCAAGATCGTTGCCTTTTTCACCAACTACATGGCAGCGCCGACAGGCATAGGTCTTAAGTGCTCGTTCCCCGGCCTCAACTGCCTCGCTCCCGGTGTCGACATACCAGCTGTGGCGTGGCAATACCATACCGGTATGCGCCAGTTTCGCGCGGGAAGTCAGAGGATTGCCGCGATGGCAGGTGCTGCATTTCTCCAGTTCTGCAGCATCCCATGTCTGGCGCACCTCCGGAGCCGGACATATATCGGCATGACACTTCGCGCACTTCTGCGCCGCCGCACTCTGGGTCACAAGCAGGCCGAAGCATATCATCAGAAAAAGGCGGTAAAGACCCAATTCTCCCCCCGAAAATAGAGTGCCACGATGGTCAGCGCCACTATGGCTACAAACACCACCAGGGTCAGGATACTTACCCACTTCTGCTCCGGGGCAAACCAGCGCGCACGTTCCGCCCTCTTTGTTCCGGGCAGCCACGGCAGACATGCGAACGCCGCCCCCACTGCAAGCATGGGGTATACCGCATATTTCGAATAGCTCACCATTTCCTGGGTCCACACCAGAAACCACGCCGCCCGCGATGGATTGGGGACATCGGAAAAGTCCGCCGGTTCAAGCAGAGGAGCCGGGAACAGTGCTGCCAGAACCAGCACCACCACAATTCCCGCAGCCATGGCATTGCGGATCAGGGTAAAAAACGCCGGGGAGCTTTTGACATATTCTTTCACAGGTATGGAAGCACTCCTTTCTGATGCCGGATTTTGTAAAAATGGATCGCACACAGCAACAGGGTTGTCAGAGGCAGAAACACGATATGCAGGACATAAAAGCGCAACAGTGACAAAGGCGCACCCACTTCGTCCGGCACCATAAACGCATGCAGCATCTCTCCAAGAGGGACCACCAGCACCAGTTCCATCCCCGTCTGGGTTGCCCACAGGGCCAGTTGATCCATGGGAAGCAGATAGCCGGTATAGCCGGAGAACAGACCGAGGCACAGAAGAAGAAAGCCCACGACCCAGTTCCATTGGCGCGGAGGGCGATAGGCGCCGGTGAGAATCACACGCAGGGTATGCAAAAACAGCAGAGACAGATAGAGGTTGGCGCTGATGCGGTGCAGGCTGTGGAGAAAATGCCCCCCGTATACCTCCTCCTCGATAAAGAGAACCGAATTATACGCTTCGGCCGAATGGGGAATATAGTAAAACGCCAGCAGCGCGCCACTGCCCAGCAGCACCAGAAACATGGTGAACGCCAGCCCGCCGAGGCAGAAGGTGTAGCTGATTCGCAGGTTGTCTTTCAGCACCACCCGCGGGAAGAGGTGGCGGATAAAATCACGCATGGAATAGTTCCTATTTTGACGATGTATGCCTATATAATGGATGAGCCTCTTGCAGAAAGCTGCAAACACAGTTCCCGTCATTCCCGCGTAGG
>JBNGCY010000080.1:0-10146 GCA_049975505.1 Desulfuromonadaceae bacterium
ACAGGAACAAGGCTTTACTCGGTGGCTCTTTATTTGCCCTTCTTGTCATGACGTTTTCGATATAGGTCGCACATTGGACAATGTATAGAGTGCCTGACTGAGAACATATTCGAACAAATATGCACCAGAGGATATTTTGACATTTGCATTAGCCATGCAGGGGAATATCAATAGATGAACAATGTCCCTTGATTTCGGTGGTTCAGATCCTCGGCGATCGGGAGGTTAGCTACACACAAGATAGGCGAGCAGGGTCACCGCCGTCCCCAACAGAGCCCCCAGAAAGACCTCCCGTGGGGTGTGGATTTTCATCAGCAGTCGGCTCTGACTCACCAGGAGCGCCAGCAACAGAACCAGCAATCCGATAATAAAACTCTCAGCAAGCACAAATGTGGACACGGCGATGGAAAAAGCCACGGCAGCATGGCCGCTGGGCATACCACCGTGCAACGGCCGGCCACGGTTATGGTGAGCCTTGAGCAGAATAATCAGGATGATAACCAGCAGCAGAGCCCCGACTGGAAGGGTTCCCAGGGGTTCTTTTTCCAGGGTGGAGTGGCTTTCGAACAGGGGAAAGATATGGCCCGAAAGAACCAGATAGCCGAGAATGACGGCGCCGACACTGGTGACCAGCACGGCGCCGGCGGCAACATCTTTGGCGATCTTGGCCTGTTCATGATATTCGTCGGTGATCAGGTCGACCACGGCTTCAATGGCGGTGTTCATCAGTTCGGCAAAGATCACCAGCATGGCGGCCAACACCAGAAGAAAAAACTCCAGCGCGCTGATTTTGAAAAAAAGGGCGAGGAATACAAGCGCCAAAGCGGCGGAAAAATGGTAGCGCACATGGCGCTCGCTTTTGGCCGCCCAGAGAATGCCTTCAATGGCGCAGTTCAGACTTTCCAGCCAGCTGGTGGGTTTCATCATCCCTTCAGGCCTTTCCTTGCATGTTAATGACGATGCCGGGGCGGTTCTTGTGTTGCTGCAAATGAACCAAAAACATGAAAATTTTACATGAATATTTGTTTAAAACTCAAGGTTATTTGAAGGCCTGTTTCCCCCTCCCGTGCATGCTCTTGCCCTTACAGGGAATAGCGCGAGATTAATTCCAAATTCTTTTCGTATAATTACCCCCCGAAACATTGTGTCGTTACGCTGAGTTGCTAGTATTGATGGTAAGTGTCTACGTTTGTTCGTGGAAGCGTGGAATTCATCACCCTTGAAGCGAAAAGGAGTTTGACCGATGCGGGTTTTTGTGACCGGGGGAAGCGGTTTTGTCGGCAGTGAAGTGCTTAAACAACTTTCGGCGGCGGGGCATGATGTTGTTGCACTGATACGCCAGGGTTCAGAGGAGACACTGCCCAAAGAGGATAATATCAGGAGTTATGTTGGAGATGTGACCGACCCGCAGAGCCTGCCGGATGGAATGCGGGGCTGCGACGCTGTAATTCATCTGGTTGGAATCATACGCGCTTTTCCTGACCGGGGCGTGACATTCGAGCGCCTGCACGTAGAGGCGACGCAGAATGTGGTGCAAGCTGCTGCGGCGGTCGGGGTCAAGAGGTATCTGCATATGAGTGCCAACGGCGCGCGCCCCGACAGCGGGATCGCTTACCAGCGCACAAAGGGGGAAGCCGAAGAAGCCGTGCGCAAATCTGCTCTTGAGTGGACCATCTTCCGTCCCACCCTGATTTTCGGTCCTGGGGGTGAGTTTATCGAGATGCTTGGTGGTCTGGTACGCCGTTTACCGTTCGTACCGGTGTTCGGCGATGGTCAATACCGTATCCAGCCGGTGGCGGTGGAACAGGTCGCCGAGACATATGTCAAAGCCCTGGACAAAACCGATGCGATCAATGAAACCTACCTTCTGGGCGGCGCCGAGAGTTACACCTACGACAGGATTCTCGACCTGGTGGGGCAGGCGCTCGGCAAAGAGAAGGTGCATAAGTTTCACCAGCCGCTTTCGCTGGTCAAACCGCTCGTTGGCATGCTCGATAGGTTCGACAAATTCCCGATCACCGAAGACCAGCTCGCCATGCTGCTCGAAGGTAATGAATGCGATGAGGAACCCTGGGCGCGGGCCTTAGACATTGACCCCATCGCCTTTGCTCAGGGCGTATACCGCTGCTTTCACAAGAAGAGTGGATAGACGCAGCTCTGGGAGCAGAGTCGAAAGATAAAACCGTCGCAGCTGCGCCATGCAACGAAAAAAATCCCTGAATCCGCCCCGGAGAAGATCTCGATACATGGGATACCGGACGACAATGCTGCCGAATTTCATGGATAAAGGAGTGTCATGACAAAACGCTTACGTCCCTCAATCCTCGGCCTCGTCTTTGCGGTCATTATAGCGATACTGTTCCTGCTCGGGCGCTTCTCCGGAGTCATCGTCGACTGGTTGTGGTTCGGCGAGCTCGACGCCACCGTCCTCTTCACTCGCGTTCTGCTCCTCAAACTTGCTCTGGGTTCGCTGGCCGGGCTGATCGCCTTTGTTTACCTCGGCAGCAACTTCTATATCGCGTTTAAAAGGGCTTTGCGCAACGGCCTGTGCATCGAATCAGGAAACGGCACAAGCGTGATCAGGGTTTTCCCCGACGACAATATGAGAATCCCCTCAATGCTGTTGCGCTGGGGGGCCTGGCTCTTTGCCGCCTTCGCCTCAACCCTGTTTATCGTCTATTTCACCACCCAGTGGGATATCGTCCTGCGCTATATATGGAGCGAACCGGTGGGAAGAACAGATCCGATCTACGCCAGGGATATCGGGTTCTACCTGTTCAAGCTCCCTTTTCTGGAGGTCCTGCAGAACAGTCTGACCTTCCTCGCGTTCCTCGCGTTTGCCGCCGTTGTGTCCCTGGCACTGCTGACCGGATTCATTCGCCGCAACGGTGAAGGTTTTGCGCCCCCGCGCCACGACACTCTCGGTCATCTCACCCTGACCTTCGTGCTGTTTCTCGGCGGCTATGCCTGGGGCTATGCCCTCGACCGCTACGAACTCCTCTATTCTTCGGCCGGCGTGGTCCAGGGTGCGGGCTACACCGAGCTTCATGTGGTGCGGATTGCGCTGTGGATCATGGTGGCGGCATCCGTCTTTCTGGCGCTGCTGGCCATTTACGCCTATTGGAGTAACCGCCCGCGCCTTGCAGTCTGGGGAGTCGCCGCCTACGTCGGCACAATGATCGTGGCCCTTTTGGCCGCCCCGTTGCTGATCCAGAACCTGATTGTCGAACCCAATGAACTAGAACTCGAGACCCCCTTTATCGAACACGAGATCGCCATGACCCGGGAGGCCTACGGGATTAACGCTCTGGAAGAGCGTTCCTATCCGGCCCTTTCGAACCTGACCCTGGAGAAGGTGCGCGCCAATCAGCAGACCCTGCGCAATGTGCGCCTCTGGGACTGGCGCCCCCTGCTCAAGACATTTCGTCAGCTGCAGGAGATCCGCCTCTACTACCAGTTCTACGAAGTGGATATCGATCGCTACCGCCTCAATGGAGAGTATCGCCAGGTTATGCTGGCCGCGCGTGAACTTGCGCCGCAGCTGCCGGAACGCGCCGATACCTGGGTCAATCGCACCCTGCAGTTTACCCACGGCTACGGCCTGGTCATGAGTCTGGCTTCCCAGGAGGGGGGCGAAGGGACGCCATCGTTCCTGATTCAGGATCTGCCTCCGCAAAGCTCCCCCGAACTGAACGTGACCAGACCGGCAATTTTCTACGGCGAGAACATGCCCGGATATCGCATCGTCAACACCGGGGTGCAGGAGCTTGACTACCCGAAAGGGGATGAGAACGCCTATACCAGCTATGCGGGTACGGGCGGGATTCTGCTCGACTCCTTCTGGAAAAAGCTCCTCTTCGCTTGGGATTTAGGTGACATCAACATCCTCCTCTCCGACTATCTGCAACCGGACAGCCGTCTGCAACTCTACCGCCGGGTTCAGGAGCGTATAGGGCGGCTCGCGCCCTTTATGCAGCTCGACTCCGATCCGTATCTGGTCCTCAATGAAGGCAGGCTCTACTGGATCCAGGACGCCTACACCACATCGGAGCGTTACCCTTACTCTGAACCGTATCATAGAGGGATAAACTACATCCGCAACTCGGTGAAGATCGTGGTCGATGCCTATGACGGCAGCGTGAAGTTTTACGCCATGCAGCCGGATGAACCGGTACTGCAGGTATATCGCCGGGCGTTCCCCGGCATATTCCGTCCCCTGGCACAGATGCCGACCGGGCTCAGGGATCACCTGCGCTATCCGGAGGATCTGTTCCGGGTTCAGGTGGACAAGTACAACCGCTACCACATGACGGTGCCTCAGGTGTTCTACAACAACGAAGACCTGTGGACCCTGCCGAATGAGAAATACGCCGGTGATCCACTCGCGATGGATCCGTACTATATCCTGATGCGCTTACCCCAGGAGGAGCGCCTGGAGTTTCTCCTCATGCTGCCGCTGACCCCGCAGAATCGCGACAACATGATTGCCTGGGTTGCCGCCCGCTGCGACGCGCCCGATTACGGTCGCCTTCTGGTGTATAAGCTGCCAAAAGAGAAGCTGATCCTGGGGCCGATGCAGGTCGAGGCGATGATCGACCAGGACCCGGTCATCAGCCGCCAGCTCTCGCTCTGGGACCAGCGCGGTTCGCAGGTGATCCGCGGCAACCTTCTGGTGATACCCCTCGATCATTCCTTCATGTATGTCGAACCGGTCTACCTGATCGCCGAAGGCAACAACATTCCGCAACTGCGGCGGGTAATCGTCGCCTACGGTGACAAGGTGGCAATGGAGCCGACCCTCAGGCAGGCCGTAGCCGCGGTGTTCGATAAAACCCTGGAAGCCTCGCCCCGAACCACGCCGCTAAACGAGGGGATGTCCGGGAGCACAGCAGGTCTCGGTGAGGCCCGCAGCCGTTTTGAAAAAGCCCAAAAGGCACTGCAGGACGGGGACTGGCAGGGATTCGGCCGCGCCATGGGTGAGTTGCAGAACCTGCTGAAAAAGAACGAGGAGCCGAAACCATGAATGGATGCAGATGTTGCTGGAGACAAGCTTGGCTCGGCGCCTCCAAACCAATAAAACCAGGGATACTCCGCGCATTAGCCAGGTGGCCTGACAGCCTCATCTCTGTTATTGTAAAAAAGATGCGAATAACTTAGTGCTATCAGGAGCTGAGTGACTACGATGTGCTGGTCCTCAACCATTAACCCGCTTGGAACAAAGAGATTACTGTGCTCGAAATCACACCAGATATTCACCTCGCAGAGTGGGAGTTTGACATTCAGCCCGTGCGTGCCCAGGGTGCCGGAGGACAGAATGTCAACAAGGTCGCTTCGGCAATACATTTGCGCTTTGATATCCGGCGCTCAACGTTGCCGTCTTTCTGCAAGGAGCGCCTGCTGAAGTTGTCCGATCAGCGCATCACCGGCGAAGGGGTGATAGTGATCAAGGCCCAGCGTTTTCGCACCCAGGAACTGAACAGAGACGATGCGTTGCAGCGGCTCAAGGAACTGATTCTTGAAGCGATCAAGCCGGTCAAGCGGCGGCGTGCCACCAAGCCCACTAAGGGCTCGCAGCGGCGGCGGGTGGATAAGAAAACCCGGCGGGGTAAAATAAAGGATCTGCGTGGAAACGTCCCCATCCCTTAAACTCAAATCTCCCCAACAATCAAATATCTTGTTTTTTCGCTCCCATTTGCGGGTACAGACAGGCTTGAGGAAGTCTCAGATGTTGTCGTACATCTCCTTGGTGAAATACTTGCTGGTAATGGTTTCCAGTCGTGTCTGCAGTGTTTTTTGCGAAAGACCTGAGACCTGCCTGTAAAGATCCGGCGCGATTTTTTTAAACGTATCGAAGATTGCCGGATCGAAGTGGCTTCCACGGCCTTCTGCAAGGATTTTCAGGGCTTTGTCAAAGGGGATGGCCTCTTTGTATGGTCGGCTTGAGGTCAGGGCATCGAAAACATCGGCAATGGCAAAAATTCTCGCATTGATGGGGATGTGCTTTCCGGCAAGGCCGCACGGATAGCCGTCTCCACTGTATTGTTCATGGTGATATTGGACCACGTCCCTGGCATCTTTGAGCCAATCGGAGTGCTTGATAATATCGACGCCGTGGGTGACGTGATTGAGCATGGTTTCCTGTTCGTCCCGTGTCAGGGTATCGGTTTTCAGGAGAATCTGGTCACTGATGCCGATTTTTCCGATATCGTGCAGAAACGCCCCTTTAATAAGTGATTGAATCGAATGGGAGCTCAAGCCCAGGGCTTCGGCGAGCATGACGGAGTAGATCGTGACCCGATAATTGTGAACATCTGTGGTACTGTCGCGTTTAGCCGCGGCATTGCCGAGAACCCTCAGGGTTTCAATATTCGCGCGTAAAAGGTTTTCGGTCATTTTCGATAAACGTCGCATCAGGGTAATGATAATGGGATACAGGATCAGAGTGGTCAGAACCACGATCCCCACAGTTCCGAGTACAGAAAAAATGATCTGCTTCTGTACCTGTTGTTGTACCTGTTCTGAAATTGCAAACACGCCCTCGACAATCGCAGCCCGCTCCCCCCGGTTGTTGGTCAGGGGATAAACAAGATGAATGTGGGCGGTGTCACCGATGTCGTGATATTTGTGATACGCTTCAGTTTGAGTCGGCAGCTGGTGATCGAGTGAGTTCATCAGCGCATCAATTTTTTGAGCATGGATATATTGCGCGTCTTTTTCGACTACCAGGGTGTTGCCGTCCAGATCATGGATGGCGGAATAAACCAGGTGTCCCATGCCCAGATTGACTTTCCCGGCGATGGAAAGGGCTTTGAGCTTTGCGCACAAGGCCGCTGTCTGAGGCAATTGCGGTTCATCCAGGAGGGGGCGGATCTCCTCATTGAAGCGGGACGCGATTTCATCGGCCCGCCTGCTGACCTGGTTGCCGAGCTTGTGGAATTCAATAAAAAAAACACTCGCTGCCAGAGCGAGGGAAATCAGGGCGCAGGCGATTAACAGGCGAAAAAACAGCTGGCGCTGAATCGTGGTTTTAATGGATGTTTTAGAAGATGGCGACATCATGACAAGCACAAAACCAGTCCGTTATAAAGTTCTTCAATCGCTGGAGGATGATGTGACGTTTCTTGTTCAGACTTGCCAGCAGGGTTACCGTGCGTGTCCGAAATTAAACCGTTTTTAAGGTGAGCAAATGCAAAAGATGAGCCTGCTGTTGAGCCTTGTTGCCCTGCTTGTCAGCGGTTGTACCACTCCGACATCATTTTTGTCCATAGGCAACGAGTGCCGGAAAATTCATGAAGAGCTCCTGCAATGTGAGGAGAAAACCCTTGAATTACAGACGGTTGTCGAGGATGTGGAACGTAAGGCGGTTGACGTGGCGGACCGGACTGCGCAATTAGAGAAAGACAACGCCTTTCTTTACCGCAAGGTTGAAGATTTGAATCGGACGATCAGGCGACAAAAATCAGTTATTTCGTTACAGAAAACCGTTATTCGTCTGTTTGATGATTCGAATCTTTCGATGCAGAAAAATATTGAAGAACAGATCGCGGCGCAGAAAAACAGCATAACCCCGCGGCGCGAATCCGACAGATGGGTGTTTACCAACGATTCATTGTTTGTCGGGGAAACCACTTCTTTGAGCGCTTCGGGTAAAGAAAAGCTCAGGAAGGTTATCCATGAACTGGGGCAGAGGGACGATATCCTCCTTCGGGTTGAAGGGCATGCGGATGACCGTCCTCTGAAAGAAACAGCCAGTTATGCGAATAATTGGGATCTTTCTGCCTTGCGCGCCGCAGCTGTCGTCGCGTTCTTGCAGCGCGCCGGAGACGTGCCGCCAGAACGTCTGTCTGCTGCCGGTTATGGTTATTACCAGCCCGTAGCTTCAAATGTCAGCCCCGCCGGAAGGCGGCAGAACAGCCGTGTCGAGATTATCGTTGAGCAGTCGGAATGACCTGGCAGATTTGTTTGGATACCGGAAGGGGGCGAGGTTCTTCCTCCGGAACACTTGCAGTACCATGGCATATAAACAGGGTGTGGGGATGACGCATAATTGTCGCTTTAAATTTGATAACAGCTATATCAGACTGCCTGAAGCGTTCTACACCCGCATTGCCCCTGTTCGGGTCCTGTCTCCTGAGATGGTTATGCTAAACACTGAGCTGGCCCATGTCATGGGGCTGGATTTTTCCGGTCTTGGCGCTGCGGATAAGGCTGCGTTGTTTGCCGGCAACAAGCTTCCCGACGATGCCGAGCCCATCGCCCAGGCCTATGCCGGGCATCAGTTCGGCCATTTTACCATGCTCGGCGATGGGCGTGCCCATGTGTGGGGGGAGCACATCACGCCGGAAGGGGAACGCCTTGATATTCAGTTCAAGGGCTCGGGGCGAACCCCGTATTCACGCGGTGGGGACGGGCGCGCTGCCCTTGGGCCCATGCTGCGCGAATATATTATATCCGAGGCCATGTATCACTTAGGCATCCCCACAACCCGGGGCCTGGCCGTGGTTAAGACGGGAGAATCTGTCCTGCGCGAGAAGCCATTGCCCGGCAGTATTTTAACCCGGGTGGCAGGCTCGCATATCCGCGTGGGGACCTTTGAGTTTGCCGCCGCCAAGGGAGAGCCGCACCTTCTTCAGGCGATACTCAACTACGCTATCGAGCGCCACTATCCCGATCTGATGGAGAGTGACAACAAAGCCATCGCCCTGCTTAAAGCCGTGATGGCAAAGCAGGCCGACTTGATAGTGCACTGGATGCGCACCGGGTTTATCCATGGAGTGATGAATACGGATAATATGGCCCTTTCGGGAGAAACCATTGATTACGGCCCCTGCGCGTTTATGGATGAGTATGATCCGGATACGGTCTTCAGCTCCATTGACCATACGGGGCGCTATGCCTTTGCCAATCAGTCGCATATCGCGCAGTGGAATATTGCCCGCCTGGCTGAGGCGCTTCTGCCCCAGATCGATCCCGACATGGAGAAAGCGGTGGAAATGGCTGAAGAGGTCATCAACACCTTTGCGGATATTTATCAGGATAAGTGGGTGTCGATGATGCGCGCCAAGCTGGGGCTGTTTGGTTCTCTGGAAGGCGACGGGAAGCTTATCGCCGATCTGCTTGGGTGGATGCAAGTCAATAACGCGGATTTTACCAACACCTTTCGTGACCTGAGCCAGACACAGAAGCCCGCTGGTGAAATCTATACGCACCAGAGTTTTGAGGCATGGTATGTGCGCTGGCAGGCCAGAAGGCAGCAAAATGCGGAGCCGCTGGAAGATTCTCTGCGCCTCATGCGCAGCCATAACCCTGCAGTTATCCCGCGCAATCATAAAGTGGAAGAAGCGTTAGAGGCGGCGTATGCGGATGATATGAAGCCTTTTCATGCGTTGATGCATGTGCTGAAAACACCCTATGCCTCTGGCGCTGTTCCCACAACCTATCAGGCACCGCCCCTGCCCCACGAACGGGTGTATGAGACATTCTGTGGCACATAGTTGATATGGAGTTCTCTGGATATTCATGATATGTAAAGCCAAAAGATTGGACCTTTCCCATTTATCTCTGACACCCAAGGAAGATACACTTATGAGTGATCTGCCCGATTGTCCCGAATGTAGTGGAACATACACATATCAGGATCAAGAACTTTACATCTGCCCCGAATGTGGCCATGAGTGGCAGAATGGCCAGGGAAATCCGGAAGAGCCAGATTCTTTACAAGTGCGTGATGCCCACGGGAATGTCCTTCAGGACGGTGACAGCATCAGCGTGATCAAAGACCTTAAAATCAAGGGTTCTTCCACGGTGGTAAAAGTATGAACCAAAGCGAAGAATATCCGCCTGACAGAAGAGGATCACAACATCGATTGTAAAATTGATGGTATCGGCGCGATGCAGCTCAAGTCTGATTTTGTCAAGAAGGTGTAAAAAAACAACCCCGTGTCGGCATTGCAGCCGGCACGGGGTTCATAACATAAGATTGGAATTAAAGGCGCAGAACAAGGTTGGTATGGGCAGGCAACTCAGCGTTCTGACGCAGATGAAATTTACGTTTTCTCTATCCCGGCATAGGAATCGCCCTGGCAATCTTACCCAGCAGACTGCGTTCCTGCTTCTCACACGCCTCACGCGCTGATTCGAGCGCCA
>JBNGCY010000081.1:0-10030 GCA_049975505.1 Desulfuromonadaceae bacterium
GAGAAAACGGCTGTTGATTTCGTAGATGATTTCAAGGATGCGGGGCAGGAGTTTTTCAAACATCTGCACCGGCCAGGTTTCCAGCGCTTCGGGCAGGAGGGTGTGGTTGGTGTAGGCCATGGTACGGGTCACAATATCCCAGGCTTCATCCCAGGGTTTATTCTCCTCATCAATCAGAATCCGCATCAATTCCGCCACCGCAAGACTGGGATGGGTGTCGTTAAGCTGGAATACATTGTTGGCGGCAAAATCTTTAAAATCCTGACCGTGAGCGCGTTTCCAGTGTTTGATAATGTCGCTGAGGCTGGCCGAAACCAGGAAGTACTGCTGACGCAGGCGCAGTTCCTTGCCGCTTTCGCTTGCATCATTGGGATACAGCACCATGGTTATGCTCTCAGCGGCTTTTTTCTCCGCTACATTGTCATAGTATGAAACCGTATTGAACTCATTGAGGTTGAAATCCTCGGCCGATGCCGCGGACCACAGGCGCAGGGTGTTGACGGTGTTGTTATTGTATCCGGGCACCGGCACATCATAGGGAATAGCGAGCACCTCTTCGGTATGATCCCAGTGGACCGTGAGTTTCCCGTGATCGTGCGGGTCGCGATAGGCTCTGGTCGTGCCGCCGAATTTCACCACGCAGGTGTAGTCCGAGCGGCGGATCTCCCACGGATATTCACCGTATCCCAGCCACTGGTCCGGCTCTTCGATCTGGTAGCCGTTCTGGATACGCTGGCGGAACATGCCGTAGCGGTAACGCAGGCCGTAGCCCACCACCGGCAGTTGCAGGGTGGCGCAGCTGTCCATGAAACAAGCGGCCAGACGGCCGAGACCGCCGTTCCCCAGACCGGCGTCGTGTTCTGCGCTTTCAACCTCTTCGAGATCAAGCCCCACTTCATACAGCGCTTTGCCGGTATTGCGATCGATCCCGAGGTTGAAGAGGTTGTTACTCAGCGAGCGCCCGATGAGAAATTCCATGGAGAGGTAATAGGCGCGCTTCGTTTCCGCCTCGTAGTGGGCGAGCCAGGTCTGCTTCCAGCACGCCATGAGGCGATCACGCACCGTATATGCCAGGGCTTTATACAGATAGTATTTCTGTGAGTACAGATGGCGCCCGAAGGCGTTGTACAGATAGTGCAGAAAACTGGTTTCAATGCTGTTTTCATCATTACCCAGGCAGCGCAGAGCCTTGCGTTGGGCTATAGCATCGTTTTCGTCGTAGGTGAAGGGTACCATATATGCTCCTGATGGGTTCCGGAATGACGGAACTAGCGGTTAATCTGATTCTGGTAAATATCCAGATAAGCCCGGGCACTGCGCTGCCACGAAAAGTCCTGCAGCATTCCGTTCTTCTGCAGCTTCTGCCAGGTGCGCGGGCGGCGATATAATTCAAGAGCGTACTCCACACATTTATACAACTCGGATACTGAGGCGTTCTGCATGACAAATCCATTGCCACTGCCATCCACCAGGGTTTCCGGAGTTGCCGGCACCACGGTATCTTTCAGTCCCCCGGTGGCGTGAACCACCGGCGGAGTCCCATACGCGAGACTGTACATCTGATTGAGGCCGCAGGGCTCGAAGCGTGAGGGCATGAGAAACATATCCGCCCCCGCTTCTATCTGATGCGCCAGATCCTCGGCATAGCCGATCCGGACAAACACGCGGTGCGGATATTCCTGCGCCAGGGCGGTAAACTGCTGCTCAAAACTGCGTTCACCCGAGCCGAGAATCACAAAATTGACATCGGTTTTATCCATCAGGAAAGGTATAACCTCCGCGAGCAGATCCGCGCCCTTCTGCTCCACCATGCGCCCTATAGAACCCAGCAGCGGTGCAGCGATATCTGTCTCTTCACTTGGAGCCAGACGCTTGAGCAGATGCTGCTTGTTGCGCTTTTTCTGGGCGACGCGCCCCTTTTCCGCCGAATACGCATAAGGGATGAAGGTGTCCCGCGCTGGATTCCATACTTGGGTATCTATCCCATTGAGAACCCCGCTCAGTCTGCCCTGCGCCGCACATTGCTGCAGAATCCCTTCCATGCCGAAGCCCTGCTCAGGGGTGCATATCTCATCCGCATAGGTGGGACTCACAGTGGTGACATGGTCGGCGTAGACGATCCCCCCTTTGAGCATTGAGAATGACGTGTAAAACTCCAGGGCGTCAGGATGCCAGAGGGCGTCGGGCAGACCGAGACCGGAAAACAGCGCATACGGGAATTTGCCTGCATACGAGAGATTGTGAATGGTGAAAACGCTGCGGGGCACTTCTGTGCTTCCGGGTTCAGCCAGATGCATAAACACCGGCACCAGTCCCGTCTGCCAGTCGTTGCAGTGCACCACTTCCGGCTTCCACTCCATGTCGAACTGATCCAGGGCCACCTGGGCGACAATCCGGCTGAAGAGTCCGAAACGCTCACCGTTATCCCACCAGTCTATCCCGTGCGCATCCTGATAGGGGTTACCTGAACGGTCAAACAGGCCGGGGATATCCACCAGAAGCAGGTTCACCCCGCTGTCACTTTCGGTGCGCAGAATGCGCACCGTGCGCTCACTTCCACAGCTGAGCACTCGGACATGCGCCACCTCGTAGAGCGATTCGTGCTGCTCCATTACATCGAGATATGCAGGCAGAATAACCCTCACCTCATGTCCCATCTGCTGCAGCGCAGTGCTCAGCCCCGCGGTAACATCCGCGAGTCCACCGGTTTTTATAAGAGGATATATCTCTGAAGTTGCGAGTAGGATACGCATCTGATTTTACTCCTGAAGCTGAAGAACAATAAAACCCAGAGGAGGCAGGGTAACCACGGCACTCTCCTCGCGGCCCATCCAGGTTTGCGTGGTGGTGACAACCATGCCGCTGTTGCCGACATTGGAACCTCCATACACCTCCGCATCGGAATTGAGTATTTCACGATATGCGCCTGCGCGGGGCATGCCGACCCGATATCCTTCACGTACCACCGGAGTGAAATTGAACAGGCATACCAGGCGCTGCCAGGTTTCTGTACGGGTATCCTGACGCACAAAACTCAGTATCGACTGCTGGTTGTCGTTGCAGTCAATCCATTCAAACCCCTTTGCTTCAAAATCGTGCGCATATAACGCACAACAGGTTGAATACAGGTGGTTGAGATCACGCACCAGCAGCTGAACCCCGCGATGCTCCTGTTCATCACACAGATGCCAGTCAAGGGCGGTTTTTTCATTCCACTCACGCCACTGGGCAAACTCTCCACCCATAAAAAGGAGTTTCTTGCCCGGATGCAACATCTGATATCCGAACAGCAGGCGCAGATTGGCAAACTTCTGCCACTTATCCCCGGGCATTTTATCCACCAGAGAGCGCTTCTGGTGCACCACCTCATCATGCGAGAGGGGAAGAATGAAGTTCTCCTGATAGGCATACAGCTGACTGAAGGTCAGGCGCGAGTGGTGGTAGGAACGGTGTATCGGATCTTCGGCAAAGTAGCTCAGGGTGTCATTCATCCAGCCCATGTTCCACTTCATGGAGAAGCCGAGTCCCCCCATCCACACCGGGCGTGAAACCATGGGCCAGGAGGTGGACTCCTCCGCCATCAGCACCGCCCCCGGATACTGCGCATGTAATTCGGTATTCAGGGTGCGCAGGAACTCAATCGCTTCGATATTTTCATTGCCTCCGTACTCGTTGGTCAGCCATTCCCCCTCATCACGCGAATAGTCGAGATAGAGCATGGAGGCCACCGCGTCCACACGCAGACCATCGATATGAAACTCACGCAGCCAGTACATGGCATTGGCAATGAGAAAGTTGCGCACCTCATTGCGTCCGTAGTTGAACACATAGGTGCCCCACTCACGGTGCTCACCTTTGCGCGGATCCTCGTGTTCGTACAGCGCGGTACCGTCAAAACGTGCGAGGGCAAAGGCGTCTTTGGGGAAATGTGCCGGCACCCAGTCGAGAAATACCCCGAGCCCATGCTGATGGCAGTAGTCGACAAAGTAGCGGAAATCGTCCGGATCACCGAAGCGGCGGGTGGGCGCATAATAGGCCGTAACCTGATAGCCCCAGGATTCGTCCAGGGCATGTTCGCTCACCGGCATCAGGTTAAGATGGGTGTACCCCATCCACTGCGCATATTCCACGAGGCGATGGGCCAGCTCGCGGTAGTTGAGAAAACGCCCGTCCTCGCGCCGCTGCCATGAACCAAGATGCACTTCGTAGATATTGATGGGCTCATGCTGCCAATCGAAGGTGCGGCGCTGCTCCATCCAGTTCTGATCCTGCCATGTGTGCCTGCTCACATGCACGATGGAAGCGGTGCGCGGGCGCATCTCCATGGCGCGGGCGCACGGATCGGCTTTAACAAAACAGTCACCGGTGAACATGTTGCGGATCTCGAATTTATAGCGTTCCGGCTCCTGAATGCCGGGGATAAAAAGCTCCCACACCCCGGAACTGCCGCGACAGCGCATGGGATGGCGCAGCCCGTTCCAGACATTGAAGTTTCCCACCACTGAAACCCGCTGTGCCGAAGGAGCCCAGACCGCAAACAGCACCCCCTCCACGCCATCCACGCTGCGCGGATTGGCGCCGAGAATCTCGTACATATGCCAGTGGCGCCCCTCGCCGAGCAGATGCAGATCGATGTTGCCGATCTGGGGGGCGAAGGTGTAGGGGGAACACGTGCGGTGCGTATGTCCGTCCGCTTCATTCCACTCCAGGATATAGTGGAGTTCCAGGGAATCGCGCGCACTTTTATCCAGCAGCAGGGCGAACAGCCCCTGACCCACGGGTTTGAGCTCTGGCCCAGCCTCAATCCGCGCTGAAACCGCAGTGGGGAGCCAGGCCCGCACAATCCAGGTATCGGATGTAAGCTGATGCACCCCCAGAAAGCTGAAAGGATCGTGGTGTCTGCCCTCACACAGGCGAACAAAATCATCCGTTCCGGTGGTAAATGTTTCTAACTGATCCATATATTCTAAACCTTAGTCATATGTAGAAGAAGAAATTCGCTTACTCGAATGCACCAGCGAAAAAATCCTGTGCTCGAGCTCATCCGGCAGCTGCGCCCAGTCAAAGCGCCAACTCCAGTTGCCCTCGGTGGTGCCCGGGATATTGGTACGATGGCTGCTGTCGAGCCCAAGCCAGTCCTGCATGGGGATTACCGCTGTCCGCGCCGGAGATTCTAAGGCGGCGGCAATGAGAGGCCAGGGCATGGGGCCGACATTATCGGGCAACTTGCTGAGTACATGTTTACGCATCTCCGGATCCAGAGACTCAAACCATCCCAGGGTAGTATCGTTGTCATGGGTTCCGGTATACACTACAGTATTGGGTTTCTGATTTTCAATACTGTGGGGATTGTTCCCATCGCCATCAAAGCCGAACTGAAGCACTGACATTCCCGGCAGGCCGAATTCATCCCGCAGCGCAATCACTTCCGGGGTGATAACTCCGAGGTCTTCGGCAATAAACGGCATAGAGGGGAAGTCCTTTTTAAGGGCCTGAAGCAACTCCCGTCCCGGAGTCGGGACCCATTCTCCGGTTCTGCCATCCTCAGATTCGACCGGAATCTCCCACAGCGCCACCAGACCACGGAAATGATCGATACGCACCCTGTCAAACAGATGGAGCACCGTCGCGATGCGCCTTCGCCACCACGCGAAATCATCGCGCATCATCTCGTCCCAGTTGTAGTGGGGGTTGCCCCAGCGCTGCCCGGTCTCGCTGAAATAGTCGGGAGGCACCCCCGCCACCACCGTGGGTCTGAGTTCAGCATCGAGCTTGAACAGATGGGGGTTCGCCCACACATTGGCGCTGTCGTATGCCACCGCAATGGGGATATCTCCCAGGAGTTCAATCCCGCGGGTACGTGCCCCGGCATGGATCTCGTCCCAGCGCCGCCACAGGAGGAACTGCTCCTGTTTCAGGTGCTCAATGCGGGCGTGACGGGTAGCGGCAAACTGCTCCAATGCGCGTTGGTCACGGTATTTGAACTCGTCCGGCCATTCATACCAGGGGCGATCATTAAAATGCTGCCGCAGGGCGACAAACATGGAGTAACTGTCCAACCACCTGGCATGAGCGGATTTGAACTCCTGAAAAGCACAAGCGTCCGCTGGAGTAAAACGTATGTCCGGAGGAAGCAGGGCAGGATTTATGCCGTGCGATGAATAGGCCTGATACGGAGAGCGATCCGCATGGGGAGGGGCCACGGGCAGCATCTGCCAGACCCGCAGCCCACAACGCTCCATCCAGGCGAGAAAACTCTCCACATCGGCATCCAACACTCCGGAAGGGAGAGATGTTGGATGGAGCAACACTCCTGCTTTACGCATAAAAACACCTCAATTCATCCTGAAAACGTCCCTGCGAAGATACGCCTTCAGGTGTTCTGCTCCCGTCCCGGACAGGACAATAAAAATACAAGCTGGTTAATTGCGCCGCATGGTGCCGGCATTTTCCGCCTTGCCGCCACCGCGCGAAATGGGATTTTTCAGTCCCCGGGGTGGAACCTTTTCCAGCATCTGATACAACCGGATCAGATGGCGCCGGAACAGTTGATCGAAATCGCGTACGCTGGCGGCGGGGTTCAGATCTCCAAACCACCAGAACCAGTCAGAGCCTTCACATACAGCGAGCTGCTCTTTTGCCTCGTTGAGCTTTTGTTCCGAAAGTTCTGCCGCGTTAACCGAGCGGTCAAAGCATTGTTTGGCCTCTACGAGCATATCCCAGGCGGCGTTCTTGTCCTTCTCCCCTATCCAGGTGGAAAAAGAACCGAATACCCAGCTGCCGGGCACAATTCTATCGAGCTTTATTCGATCACACTGCTTCTCCCCCTCGAGCACCGCAGAAAAGGTGGTCATGTTGAGATTCGGATCAGCACTGATCTGCTGATACAGGGTCTGCAGAAAGGGATAGCCATTGTCGGGGTAGTATTCCCACGCATTTTCTCCATCCAGGATAATACTCACCACCCGCTTATGCGCCTGGCGCCCGAAGTACTTGCGGATATTGTGGAGGTGGCCGCAGAAATCGGCGGCCGCATCTTCGGCTTTCCAGGTTTTGTATTCAAATCCTATCAGATCGGAAAGACCGTCATCGCGGAAGAACACGACACACTCACTGTCAGGATGTTGCGCGGGAGCGTAGAGACCGTTTTTGTGCTCCAGGAGTTTTTTCCCCCCGCTGGAGGCTTCGCAGGAATTACGCCAGACCCCTTCACCGGAGGCGGTCCAGCGGATATTCCACTTATCCAGCACCTCAAGCGCGGCCTCGCTGATAGCACCTTCCGAGAGCCACACTCCGGAGGGCCGGCTGCCGAAGTGTTCTTCAAATACTTCAAAACCGCGCTCCATGTGCCAATCCACCCGTTCGGCCCCTCCGGGATATTCGCGCTGCAGGGGCGTAGGAGCCTCGGGCTGGGTCGCATGCATGCAGGAAAAATCGAGGAGCAAGGGAACTATCGGATGTCCGTAAGGGGTCATGGAGAGTTCAATCCGTCCCTCTTCCATCAGAACCCGGTAGCGCGGGATGATACTTTCCACGGTTTCCGCCAGCACATCCATGAGCAGGGTCTGATCCACCGGAGTAAAGTGGTTTTTACGCGCCATTAAGCGGGTAACGCGAAAATCGTTTTTCTTGATGCTGCTCCCGAGCCACGCAAGGTGATACCACATGAGCAGATCGGTAAAAAACTGGTTACTCAAGTAACCGACGCGCACTACATCCAGATCGCCGTTGTTGTACAATCTCCTGGCAATATTCACCAGGGTACGAAATGCCGGATAGGGTTCGACCATGGTGGGAGCAAAGGCACGCTGGCATGCGGCAATGATATCCGCGCGCTCATCCGGGGAAGCACTGATGGTTGTCGCCCCCGCTACCAGATTAAGAAGCGGATCATTGGTTGGGGTGCCGTCCCTTAACCAGGCGCGCATCTGCGCCCCGTAGTCACTGAGCTGCTCCAGGAGTACCGGAGCGAAATTCACCACTACGCGTGCCTCCGGGCAGGTTTCGAGATGATGCGCCATGTCAGAATAGTCTTTAATGGCATGCAGATAGACCCAGGGCAGATGATAGGTTCCATCCAGGGCATCGCGGTAGTGGGGCTGGTGCATATGCCAGCACAACACTACATTGATCTGGTTTTCCATAGCGTTCAACTTTCCATATATAAAGATTATGTAACTGTTCAGCAAAGGCTTATGGTGCCCATGGAAAGGGCGTCTGTCGCCACGGACGGCGACAGTCGAACGGCCATGGACGGCGCAAAGTGTCCCTTGGAATGGGCACCATAAGCCTTTGCCGCTGGAGGACAGTCAACAATTACAAGATTATTTGTCTTATCTTCAGCGTACCGTATGCAGATGCTGTCCGAGCATATCCGGAGTCACGAGAACAATCCCGTTTTCATCCACATAAAAGCGCTTTTTATCTTCTTCGATATCCTCACCGATAACCGTATCAGGAGGTATCTTGCACGATTTATCGATGATCGCCTTATTGATGCGGCAATTGCGCCCGATATCCACCGAAGGAAGAACCACGCTGTCTTTCACCAGGGCATAGCTGTGGATAAACGTATCGCTGGAGATGATGGAGCGCTTCACGCGCGAACCGGAGAGGATGCACCCGGCGGATACCAGCGAGTCGATCGCCTCACCCCGGCGCCCTTCATCGTCAAAAGCGAACTTCGCCGGCGGCAGCTGGGCCTGATATGTCCAGATGGGCCAGTCCGGGTTGTAGAGGTTAAGCTCCGGGGTGATCTGGCACAGATCCATGTTGGCACTCCAGTATGACTCCACCGTGCCGACATCGCGCCAGTAGCCGGGGCTGCCATCCTCCTCCTGAAACGGATACGCTCTTACATCGCTGCGCCCGATAGTGGAGGGGATGATATCCTTGCCGAAGTCTTTGGACGAATTCGGGTCATCGTGGTCTTCTATGAGTTTTTCAAACAGAAAATCCGGCGAGAAGATATATATCCCCATGGAAGCCAGGGCTTTGTCCGGTTTGCCCGGCATCGCTTCCGGATCCGCGGGTTTTTCGGTAAACTTGGTGACCTTCAAGTTTTCATCCACCGACATCACCCCGAATCCGGTGGCCTCTGTGCGCGGAACCTCTACACACCCGACGGTTACATCCGCACCGGACTGAGCATGGGTATCGATCATATCGCGATAATCCATGGCATACACGTGATCACCGCCCAGAACCAGGACATGGCGCGGATTGTGACGCCGGATGATATCCAGATTCTGGTACAGGGCGTTGGCCGTACCCTGGTACCACTCTTTATCCAGGCGTTGCTGCGCCGGCAGGAGTTCAACAAATTCGCCGACCTCATAGCGCATAAAGCTCCAGGCGCGCTGTACATGCCGGATGAGAGAGTGGGATTTATACTGCACCAGAATGCCGATATGCCGGATATCCGAATTAACACAGTTGGAGAGAACGAAATCAATGATGCGGTATTTTGCCCCGAACGGCACTGCTGGTTTGGCACGCCACTGGGTAAGATCCTGAAGCCGGCTCCCCTGCCCTCCGGCCAGAACCAGAGCGAGGGTATCATGCGTTGAACGATTACTGCGCGGGTAGTTTTTCATATCTTCTCCTCAAAAAGTCGCTGGGCCATCAGCATAGCTCCCTTAAGTCCCATCTTATCATCCATTACCAGATAGACCGGCATCTTTTCCACCAGCGGGCGCATGGTGCCCTTGTTCAGAAAAAACCTGACAAACTCCCGGCTCTGCATCCAGTCCGCGAGTTTCGGTCCTATTCCTCCGGTGAGGTAAATACCGGCCCGCGAAGGCCAGATCAGGGCCGCATTGCCGACAAATTCACCGTATATATTCACAAAAAGGCGTATTGCGTCTCTGGCGGCTGCATCGCCCTCCAGTGCTTTCTGGTGGACTTCAGCGGCACTGACCAGGGTTATCTTATCTGCAGAGGGGTGGATTGCAGAGCGTTTTTGTTCCGCACAGAAACGGTACAGGGTTTCAAGGCCGGAGCCGGAGAGGATATTCTCATACGACACATG
>JBNGCY010000082.1:0-9181 GCA_049975505.1 Desulfuromonadaceae bacterium
AAAGATGAGACCGCCTGTGGTGCAGGATTTGTAGGACGGAACGAATTGACCCTGCCTCCCATACGTAGAGAGTTTTTCTGTCTTGACGCCGTTCCCGCACTTGCCTATATTGACTGACTACTCAGTCGAGATGGAGCAGCAGATATGTCCCTGGCCAGCAACAGTAAACAACAGAAACGCCAAGCCCTGCTGGGTGCCGCCCTGGAGCTGTTTGCTGAACAGGGTATGAACCGGGCCTCAACCGCGCAGATTGCCAAACGTGCCGGGGTGGCAAGTGGTACCCTGTTTTTCCACTTCAACTGCAAGGAAGAGCTGATCCACGCAGTGTTTGAAGAGGTGCGTGCCAAAATTGAAGCCGCGCTGATCCGTGATGTGGATGAGGGTATGCCGATCCGCGAGCAGATTATCTGTCTGCTGAGCAATCTGCTGCGTTACTTTCTCTCCCATCCGGATGAATTTCGCTTTATGGAACAGTTTCACTTTTCCTCCTTCAATACCCTGAACCGCGATCTGCACCGGGATAAAAGCTATCTCCACGGACTTATGTTACGCGCCCGGGAGGAAAAGGTGATAAAAGATGCTCCTGATTTAAGTCTCGAAGCATTGGCGTTCGGTCCTATCGTGACTCTGGCCAAAGAGCATGCCAACTGCGGTACCCCGATTGACCAGCGCACAGTTGAAGTAACTATCAACGCCTGCTGGGATGCGCTGAAGCGCTGAAAACTTAACTGTTTAGTAGGGTTTTGTGGCACCCATTTTAAGGGACACTTTGCACCCCCTGCAGTGAATAGCTACTACATTTTTTGTATGCCAGTACCCGCTCACAGATATCCAGGAGCTGAAGGTACAAGGAGGATCAACCTATGAAATTCAGAAGTGTATTGACCGTTATATGCCTTACCCTGCTATGCCTGCCGCCGGCGGCGAATTCCAGCGCGCAGAAAAACCAGGGGCCGAAACCTGTGGTGGGGGCGCGGAAAGTAATCCTTGAGGATGCCAACAGTCCGGAGAAATATATCGGACATGTGGAAGCAGTGGAGTCCATTGATCTGAAGGCCAGGGTGGACGGATATCTGGAGCAGGTTAATTTTGCCGAAGGTTCACAGGTGAAAAAAGGGCAGGTTCTGTATGTGATAGAACAGGCACCGTACCGGGCACGTGTGGCTGCAGCCAAAGCGGGGGTGGCCCAGGCCGAGGCGGAATTGTTTAAAGCGCGAACCAAGCTTGAACGTCTGCGTTCCGCCGGAGCGGGAAGTATCCCCCAGACCGATATGGATGATGCGAAAGCTGCATATGAACTCGCGCAGGCACGTGTGCTTGAGGCCAGAGCGAACCTGCAGATGGCGCAGATCGATCTCGATTACACCACCATAAAGGCTCCCATGGATGGGCGCATCGGCAAAAGCTTTTTCAAAACAGGTGATCTGATCAGCCCCTCTTCGGGCTCCATGGCCGAGGTTGTGAGCATCGATCCCACGCGCGTGGTTTTTTCCGTGAGCGAGCGCCATAGTGATGTGATTAAGCAGGCTGGCGAAGATGCCGCCAACCCTGAGAAGGCGAAACTGCAGGTGCGCATAAGCGGCACCGGGGGGGATGAGTACTCTCATGCGGGAAGGATTGAATTTGTCGATAACCGCATGGACACATCCACCGGAACTATTGCCATGTGGGCGCGTTTCCCGAATCCCGAGGGGCACCTGGTGGACGGCGAATATGTGAACGTATATCTCAAGCCCGCAGACCCGCATATGCAGGCAAGCATTCCACAGACCGCCCTGCAGCGCGATAAGGATGGCGAATTCGTTTTTGTAGTCGATGATGATTCCAGAATCGAAAAACGCCGCATCGAGACCGGGCGGCGCAGCGGGCAGCGTATTTTTGTAACCACAGGCCTGAAAGAGGGGGAACTCGTGGTGTGTGAGGGGATTCAAAAGGTCACTCCCGGCACCGAAGCAGACGTACGCCTGCAGGAAGATAAGGATCAATAGTCTATGTTTTCCAGGATATTCATACAGCGTCCGCGTCTGGCGGTGGTTATTGCCGTGGTAATCACCCTCGCCGGAAGTATCGCCCTGACCTCGCTGCCGGTAGCGGAGTACCCCTCCATCACTCCTCCGGTTATCCGGGTAAGCGCCGTGTATCCGGGAGCGAGTGCCCAGGTGGTAAAGGATACCATTGCCGCTCCCATCGAACAGGAGATGAACGGGGTGGAGGATATGCTCTATATGAGCTCGAGCTCCACCAACGATGGCAGTTATTCCCTCGAGGTCACTTTTGATGTGGACTCCGACCCGGACATTGACCAGGTCAATGTGCAGAACCGCCTGCAACTGGCGGAATCCCAGCTTCCGCCTGAAGTGGTGGAGCAGGGAATTGAGGTGCGGCGGCGTTCATCCGACATGCTCGGGGTCGTGAGCTTCACTTCGCCGCAGGGGAGCCACGACCGCCTCTTTATGAGCAACTACATCAGCCGCACCATCAAGGATACTCTGCAGCGGGTGGACGGGGTAAGCGATGTATATGTGTTCGGTGAATATGAATACAGTATGCGGATCTGGATGGATCCGGATCGCCTTACCGCTCTGAGTATGAGCCCGTCAGAGGTGATTGACGCCATTCGCGCTCAGAACATCCAGGCGACTTTGGGGTCGGTGGGTACCGCGCCGAGCGTGCCGGGGCAGTTGCTGCAGTACACCATAAACGCCAAAGGCCGCCTCGACTCGGTGGAGGAGTTTGAAGAGATCGTGGTGCGGACCAACGCCAGAGGCGGGGTGGTGCGTGTCAAGGATGTCGCGGATATCGAGCTCGGGAGTAAAAACTACAGCGCCGGGGGCAATCTCGACAACAATCAGGCGATCCACATGGCGCTGTACCGCTCCTCCGATGCCAACGCCATCCAGACTATGGAAGAGGTGCGCAGGGTTCTCAAAGAGCAGGAACAGAGCATGCCTGAGGATCTTGCTTACACCATACCATACGACACCACAAGTTACGTACAGGAGGCGATCAAGGAGATCACCTTTACGCTCCTGCTCACTTTCGGGCTGGTGGTGCTGGTTATCTTCGTATTTCTGCAGAATGTGCGCGCCACTCTGATCCCGGCAGCGGCGATACCGGTTTCCATCATTGGCACTTTTGCCGCCCTCCTCGCTCTGGGGTTCAACCTCAATACCATCTCGCTGTTTGCCCTTATCCTCGCCATCGGTCTGGTGGTGGACGATGCCATAGTGGTGGTGGAAAACGTCTACCGCATCATGGAAGAGGAGGACCTGGAACCCAGAGAGGCCACCATCAAGGCGATGGAACAGGTCACCGGGCCCATCATTGCCACCACCCTGGTTCTGCTTGCGATCTTTGTGCCTATCGCGTTCATGCCCGGTATCACCGGCCTGTTATACAAGCAGTTCGGGGTAACCCTGTGTGTGTCGGTGCTGATCTCGTCACTGTGCGCTCTGACTCTGAGTCCGGCGATGTGCGGGGTGGTGCTGAAGAAGGCGCATCCGCATCGGCGTGGCCCCCTGGCGTGGTTCAATAAATACCTCAATTTTTCCCGCAACATCTACATTGCAGCGGTGAGCTGGCTGATTCGCAAGGCTGCCATCGGGGTGATAATCTTCCTTCTGATCGCGGGCGGAGCCTGGTTCCTGTCGGAGCGCATCCCCAGCAGTTTTCTGCCCCAGGAGGACAAAGGCGCGTTTCTTATCGATGTACAACTGCCCGAAGGGGCCACCCTGGGCCGAACCATCCAGGTGAACAAGGAGGGGACAGAAAAGCTCCTCGAGATCGAAGGGATTGAGCGGGTCATCGCGGTGGACGGTTTCAGTCTTCTGAGCGGGCGCGCGGAGAATGCCGGTTTTCTGATTGCCGACCTTGAGCCATGGGAAGAGCGGATGCGGGGTGATCTGCATATTGACGCCCTGGTGGAGAAGGCGAACGGGGTTCTCAACAGCATCTCCACCGCAAGTATCCGTGCTTTTGTGCCGCCACCCATCCAGGGGCTCGGGGTGACGGGTGGATTTGATTTCCGCCTCCAGGCCCTGGAAGATCAGCCGCCGCAGGAACTTGCCGCGGTGGCCATGGGTCTGCTCGGAGCCGCCAACCAGCATCCTGCCCTGAATATGGTGTATACCACCTACAGCGCCAATACCCCGCAGCTGTGGCTCGATCTGAAGCGCACCCGCATGGAGGAGCTCGGAGTGCCAGCGGCAAATCTGTTTGCCACCCTGAATCAGCACCTGGGCTCTCAGTATGTCAACGACTTCAATCTCTACGGGCGCACATATCAGGTCAAGGTGCGCGCCCAGGACAACTTCCGCAGAAACCCGGAGGATATCAGGGATCTGTATGTGAGCAATGCCGAAGGTGAAGAAGTGCCGGTGGAGAATCTCGTGGATATCTCCACTATTCTCGGAGCGAAGGTGATCAATCGCTACAATCAGTTCACCAGTCTCACCATCAATGGCCAGGCCGCGCCGGGCTATTCATCCGGTGAAGCGATGCAGGCCATGGAGAAACTTGCGGATGAGCACCTGCCGCCGGGGTATTCTTTTGAGTGGTCCACCATGTCACTGCAGGAGGAGAGTGCGAGCGGCACCGTGGGGTATCTGTTTGTCCTGGCGCTTATATTTGCATATCTGTTCCTCGTGGCGCAGTATGAAAGCTGGAACCTGCCTTTGAGCATTGTTCTATCGGTGGTCGTGGCGACCATGGGTGCCCTGGTGGGGCTTTTTATCACCGGATTTTCCATGTCGATCTACGCTCAGATCGGGATGGTGCTTCTGGTCGGACTTGCGGCCAAGAATGCCATTCTCATCGTCGAGTTTGCACGTGATCGCAAAGAGGAGGGGATCAGAACCAGGGATGCCGCGGTAGAAGGGGCGAAGCTGCGCTTCCGTGCGGTGTTGATGACCGCTCTTACCTTTATCCTCGGGGTTGCTCCCCTGGTATGGGCCGTAGGTGCCGGGGCGGCGAGCCGTAACCACATCGGCATCGTGGTATTCTCGGGTATGATCGCGGCTTCAACCATAGCTCTGTTCATCATTCCGGTGCTGTACTATCTGCTCCAGAGTATGCGGGATAAATCGTCCGCCTGGAAACAGCGCCGCCGCGAGCGACTCGCCAGCCGGTCTCTAAAATAAAGGGCAGAATATTATGCATGGATACACACAGGATATGATGCTACGTTCCTTAAAAGCTCAGACACTGCGCTGGTTGTGCCTTATCATGGTTGCTCTGACCTTAAGTGCCTGCGCAGTGGGGCCAGATTACTCCCGCTTAGAGCCAGCGGCACAGGAGCAGTGGTACGCTTCGATGGAGAAGGGGCTGGAAACCTCCACTCCGGAGGATAGCGAACTTGCAACCTGGTGGGATATATTTGAAGATCCGTTGCTGCAGACCTTGCAACGACGGGCCATCGAAGGCAACCTCGAACTCAGAACCGCATTTTCCCGCCTCCAGCAGGCGCGGTTGAATCGCGGCCTGAGCCGGGCGGAGCACTTCCCCACCCTTGGGGCTGAAGGGCAGATACAGCGTCAGCGCAGCAGTGAAAACCTCGGCAGCCCCACCGGCGGGGAGGAGAACGACTGGTACATGGCCAGGCTCGACTCCTCCTGGGAACTCGATCTGTTCGGAAGTATCCGGCGCTCGGTTGAAAGCGCGCAGGCGGAGCTCGAAGCCAGCAGCGCGGATATGCACGGGGTACTGACCAGTCTCACTGCTGAAGTGGCGCTGAACTACATCGAACTGCGCACCTACCAGCAGCGTCTTAGGGTGGCTCTGGACAATATCTCCACCCAGAAAAAGACCTATGACCTCAACCGTTCACGTTTTGATGCCGGGCTGATTGATGAACTCGATCTGCAGCAGTCTCTGCGCAATCTGGAACAGACCAGGGCTCAGGTTTCACGCCTCGAAACGGCGATTCGCGCGGCGGAGAACAATCTCGCCGTGCTGCTCGGGCAGTCACCTGGAGCACTGCGTGAAGAATTCGCTTCTATAGGAAATATCCCCGAAGCACCGCCTGAGGTTGCGGTGGGGATTCCAGCTGAAGCGCTGCGGCGGCGTCCGGATGTGCGCAGCGCCGAACGCCGCGTTGCCGCGCAGAGTGCGCGCATCGGTATTGCCACGGCAGAACTCTATCCTAAACTGCGCCTTCTGGGCACTATCGGGCTCGAAGCGCTCAATTCCGGGAGCGACTTCTTTGACTCCTCGAGTCAGTTCTGGGGAATCGGCCCCGGAATCTCGTGGAATATCTTCCGCGGCAATGCCCTGCGTCTCAATGTCGATCTCCAGGAGGAGAAATACAATCAGGCTGTGCTGGAATACAACGCCACCATCCTCAGAGCGCAGCAGGAGATGGAGGACGCCCTTACCGCCTACGCCAAAGAGCAGATACGGCAGGAGCATCTTGCACGCGCGGTGGAGGCGGCCCGGCGGACCGAGTGGCTCGCGCGGGACCGCTACAATGCGGGTCTCGTGGATTTTTACAATGTCCTCGACGCCCAGCGTTCTCTGCTTGAACTCGAAGACGAGTGGATCAGCAGCAAGGGCGAAGTCGCAGCCAATCTGACCCGCATCTACAAAGCCATCGGCGGTGGATGGCAGGGGATGAAAGCACAAGGGATTTGAACATTGCAACCAACCGGCTTAATTGCAAAAAGCCGGTTGGTTATGTAAAAAGAGACGGGTTTTAATCCACCTTGGTATGGAACATGATCAGCAGCATCTTAAAGCGTTTCGCTCCATGAAAGGGGGCATCCCTTTTTCTTCTTTTCCGCAAAGGATATCTATATGCAGAAAAAACACCTGAAAACCCTGGCGGTTACCCTGCTGGGGCTGCTGGCCGGAGCCGGAATCGGCTACATGGGCCAGTGTGCCGGCAATACCTGAGGTCTCACTTCCAGCCCCTGGTCAGGGGCACTGCTCGGAGGGTTTTTCGGTCTTCTTCTTGGGCTGAGCTCCGCAGATAACGAAGATAAATCCTGAACGTAATTACGGTGCCAGGAGTAATTTAAGGGCAAACACCAGTACCGTTATGCTCACCACCTTTTTAATCCACTCATGTCCCCTGTCCACCGCAAGCCTGGGGCCGATAACACCGCCGAGGGAATTCCCCGCCGCCAGGGCAAAACCGAGCACATAGTTGATCTGGCCGTGAAACATGAACACCCCCAGAGCCACAAAGGTGTAGGCGAAGATCACAACCACTTTGATGGCATTGATGCGCACCAGATCAAGGCCGTGGATCAGCAGGGCCGTGATGATGAGAAACCCCACCCCCGCCTGGACAAAACCGCCGTAGATTCCCACCCCGAAGAATGAGACTACCAGCACCAGCTTGCGTCCCCAGCCGAAGGTGATATCTCCCGTGCGCATATGCTTCATGGGGTCGACAATGGTGAACACCAGCACTCCGAGCATGATCAGGGCGAGGATCCGGTTGAAGAGTTCATCATTGAGGTTGATGGCGAGATTCGCCCCTACCCAGCTTCCGATAAGCGCCGGCGGGGTACACAGCAGTGCCAGTTCCAGCGGCATCACTCCGCGTTGACGAAACGAGCGGATCGCAAACACATTCTGGCACAGAATGGCAATGCGGTTGGTGCCGTTGGCAACGGCCGAGGGCAGCCCCATGAAGATCAACAACGGCAGGGTGAGCAGAGACCCGCCCCCGGCGAGAACATTGAGAATCCCCGCCACGATTCCCACCCCGAACAACACGGGTATTTGCCAGTACAGAGGTTCCATGAAGAATGATCCTTTTATGTTGGGTATAGTGATGTGGAGGATGAACACCACCCACCGTGTTCCTGATGGTCGATGCCCACTTTTTTGTATTGCTGTTACCCGCATTGGGGAATGGTGGACAGGATACTTGGTGTGGTTGGGCGATTACAAGGCTGTTTGTTTTTGGGGAGTAAAATCTGTCTCCGTTCAGAGATGCTTCTTATTTTCTCTATCCCTTCAACGTACGTTTACCTTCTTTCTAAATTCAGCTTTTCCAGACCAAAAGTAAACGATGATTTATTGCCGCCCCATGTGAGATGATGATAAAAAGGTTTTTCTTAGAAAACAAAAGTTAAAAGCGCAGATTTGCCCCCTATACTCTTCTGAACAACAACCCAGGAGGTTGAATCTGCCAAGGAGGATGCGCCCATGGCAAATATTGTTGTATGTGCCGATGGTACCTGGAATCGGCCTGAAGAGGACATCGAAAAGGATTCCCCACCAATGTACTCAAACTCGCGCGTCACGCCATGGCCATTGATGAGCAACGCGATGATTTCAAGCCCACCATCTGGCAATCCAGGCCCGGAGGAAAATAGGGAGGAAAATAGGGAGGAAAATAGGGAGGAAAATAGGGAGGAAAATAGGAGGAAAATAGGGACACTCCCCATATTTTCGCATTGCCTTTCGTCCCGTGCTTAACTATGATGAGCAAATGCCAAGAATAGCTCGTATAGTCGCACCTGGATATCCGCACCATGTTACCCAACGTGGGAATAATCGCACGACGGTGTTTTTTGATGACCAGGACAGGAAAACCTACCTTGAACTGCTGGGCAAATACAGTAAATCGTTTGCGATGCAGATCTGGGCATACTGTTTAATGCCCAACCACGTCCATTTGCTTGTGGTACCGGAAAAAGAAAACTCTCTTGCCCGTGGGATTGGCTTGACCAATCAGGTTTATACACAATACCTCAATCGGAAACTTAAACAAAGTGGGCGTATATGGCAGAATCGCTTTTTTTCGTGCATTGTAGAACGTGAAGAATACTTATGGGCGGTTGCGCGCTATATTGAACGGAATCCAGTCAAAGCAGATATGGTTAAACAGGCGGAAGATTACCGCTGGTCCAGCGCCAGGGCACATTTAACTCCTGCCAGTGATGCTCTGTTACATCAACCATCATGGCTGGATGAGACAGACATATCCGCTTATGCCGAATTTCTGCTCCAGAGAGACGATAAAACAGAAAGTGACTTGCGCAGGGCCACGCGCACAGGGCGTCCTTTTGGCTCTGAGATGTTTATTGATGCCATGGAATTGAAGTTAAATGCAAGGTTAAAGGCACGCAAACCTGGAAGGCCGAGAAAAACAGGGGAGTGTCCCTAATTTCCCTACAGATATCCAGTGAAATTGAAGGGATCCTCACCGCATGACAACTTCGCAGCACAA
>JBNGCY010000083.1:0-8981 GCA_049975505.1 Desulfuromonadaceae bacterium
AAGCACCTCATGGTACAAAAGTGGTGAGTAGTTACCCTTGTTTTATCTGTGATTGAATGTGTGGCATGCTCTTTGCTCTCATCTGAAGCAAAGAGTTTTTATTTTTTCTTCAGATTACAAATGGTTTTAAAGGAGGATCAAATGCCTAGTTTCAGAAAAATAGTGTATGCGCTGGTTGCAGTCAGCCTGCTTTCGAGTACGTTCAGTCCGATATCGGCACAGGCTGCGGATGACAAAAACTACCTGCTGGCTACCGCTTCCACCGGGGGCACCTATTATCCCGTAGGGGTCGCCCTTTCTACCTTGATCAAGGTCAAACTCCAGCCGAAACATGAAATTGCCATGTCAGCCATCAATTCCGCCGGATCAGGGGAAAATATCAAGCTGTTGCGGGATAACGAAGTCCAGTTTGCCATCCTGCAGGGTCTTTATGGGTATTACGCCTGGAACGGTACCGGGCCGATCAAAAATGAAGGTCCACAGAAAAATCTGCGCTCGATCACCATGTTGTGGCAGAACGTTGAACACTATGCAGTTCTGAAAAAATTTGTCAAGAGCGGCACCGTCGCCGATTTGCGCGCCATGAAGGGTGAGGTCATGTCCATGGGTAAAAAGAACTCCGGGACCCTGGGTTCCAACACCGTCATCCTTTCCAATCTCGGCATTGATATCAATAAGGACTATGACCTGATCCATGTCGGCTATGGGCCTTCCGCTGATGCGCTGCAAAACGGCCAGATATCCGGGTTTGGAATACCTGCCGGTGTACCTGCCAGCGCGGTAACCAAGGCTTTTGCCAATTTAGGCGATGATATGGCCCTGCTTGAATTTACCGATGAGCAAATGAAAAAAGCGGACGGCAACAAAAACCTCTGGACCCGCTATGTAATTCCTGCCGGAACCTATCCGAATCAGGAAAAGGATATCAACACCATCGCCCAGCCAAACTTTCTTGCGGTCCGGGCAGATCTGGACGAGGAGACTGTGTATCTGATCACCAAGACTATCTATGAAAACCTGCCGTTCCTCAACGCAATCCATGGGGCAACCAAGGTAATGGCAGTGGGAAAAGCCATCGCCGGTCTGCCGCTGCCGCTGCATCCAGGTGCTGCCAGATACTATAAAGAAGTCGGTATACAGATACCCGAGCGTCTTATTGCCAAATAATTGTAATATAAAAAACCCTGCGGTCGGCCTGTGTGGTCGACCGCAAATTCCCGGGGAGTAGAAGCATGAATACAGCCGAATCTAAAACCAGTTGGCCGTTGCGGGTACTCGGTGTTGCCGTTGCCTTGATGCACATCTGGTTCAATGTGATTACGGTACTGCCAAGCCTGTGGCAGAATGCCCTGCACTTTGCCGGATTCGCCCTGATCGCCACACTACTCTATCCCTTGCGCAGCCAGCCCTCTCTGCCTTGGAAAATCCTGGACATATTCCTCGGAGTACTAGCCGCCACATCGGCCATCTATCTCATTGCCATGGAGGACGCCATATATGCGCGCGGGGTAAATCTGGCACCCATGGAGTGGATCGCCGGGGTTATCCTGATTCTCTGTGCTCTGGAGTTTACCCGCCGAGCTGCCGGATGGTTTATCCCGGTACTGATTATTATCGCCCTCAGCTATGTAGCCTGGTGGGGGAAGCTGATTGACGGTGTGTTCAAATTTGCAGGTCTGAGTCTGGAGACTATACTGTTCCGCAGTATTTATGGTGATGACGCCATGTTTGGCACTATTGCCAGTATATCCTCAACTTATGTATTCATGTTTATTCTGTTTGGCGCGTTTTTGCTGCGTTCCGGAGCCGGGGAATTCGTCATCGACCTCGCACGCGCTGTTGCCGGACGAATGATTGGCGGGCCGGGGCTGGTCGCAGTTATGGCCTCCGGGCTGATGGGGACCATCTCCGGCTCAGCCATCGCTAACACCGCTTCAACCGGGGTTATCACTATTCCACTCATGAAGCGGGCGGGTTTCCCGGCCAGATTTGCCGCCGGTGTGGAAGCAGCTTCCTCCACGGGAGGTCAACTTATGCCACCGATTATGGGTGCCGGTGCCTTTGTCATGGCCACTTACACCCAGATCTCCTACAATACCATTGTACTGGTCAGTATCCTTCCGGCTATTCTCTATTTTGTTACAGTAGCTTTCTTTGTCCGCATAGAAGCCAAGCGCAACCACGTTCATGCCATTGACGACGAAAAGGTTTCCTCCCTGGAGGTTCTCAAAAAAGGAGGAATTATATTCCTGCTGCCCATAGGGGTTCTGATTGCGTTGCTGTTATACGGTTTCACCCCCACCTACGCCGCCGGATTCAGTATTGTTTCCGTAGTGGTGGCCTCGTGGTTTACCCCGAATAAAATGGGTCCCAAAGCAATTGTAGAAGCCATGGTGCTTGGAAGCCGCAATATGGTTATGACCGCAATCCTTCTGTGCGCTGTCGGCCTGATCGTCAATGTCATTGCCACTGCCGGAGTGGGCAACACATTTTCTCTGATGATCAACGAGTGGGCCGGGCACAGTATGATTATCGCCCTTGCCCTGATAGCCATGGCGTCACTGGTACTCGGGATGGGACTCCCTGTAACCGCAGCCTACATTGTCCTGGGAACCCTTTCAGCGCCGGCACTCCAGGCCCTGATTGCCGACAATATCCTGGTCAAAGCACTGACTACGGGACAAATTCCCGAAGCGGCCAAAACTCTGTTCATGGTGGCCGCGCCAGAGCATTTAAGCAGAATCGGCAGCCCCATGAGTGCTGAAGCGGCGCGCACGATTGTAGACGCGGTTCCCATCGATATGGCGGGCATGATTCGCGAGGCGGTTATCAACCCCCATGCCATGACCTTTGCCCTCCTGGCAGCGCATCTGATTGTGTTCTGGCTAAGTCAGGATTCCAACGTAACCCCGCCCGTCGCCTTGGCAGCTTTCACCGCTGCCGCCATCGCCGGAACTCGACCTATGGAAACCGGTATCCAGTCCTGGAAAATAGCCAAGGGCCTCTACATCATCCCGTTGCTGTTTGCCTATACTCCACTCATAGGCGGAACCTGGAGCGATGTTTTCCAGGTATTCTTCTTCGCAATTTTCGGCCTCTACGCCTTCGCCGCCTTTTTGCAGGGCTACATGGAAGCCAGGCTTAATCCGCTGATGCGCCTGGGCATGGGGGCCTGTGCCGCAGCCCTGTTGTGGCCAGTTCCACTGCTCATCCACATAGGTGGCCTGATATTGTTTTCCGTGCTCTTTTTCCTCAATTTCAAGGCTTCGCGCTCTCAAGCCCGGGAGCCCGTGGGCATGCCGGAGCATGCCGACATATAACCGGATGTTTTCTATACTTCCTTTGTCGGAGTGGTTATTTTCTGCTGACTGGAGATTAAAGTCAGTAACGATTGAGCACTGTTTTCGATGTCTTCACCGATGAAAACGAGAAAGTTTTCGTCGGGAGCCTCATCATTTACGGGGGTGAGGCTGTTTGATCCGGGAACATATTGATAATAATAGCGCTCAGCGTGGTTGTGAAATTGAACAACTCCTTTTATCCTCAGGACTTTGTCCGATAACACCATTGTTTGAGACAAAAAGGTCTCCCGGTCCGGAAGGTACTCTAATTTAACCAGAACACTGGAAATATTGTGTCTTGAATGGGTAGCATGGCCGGTTTTTTCTGCCCGTTTCAGACATTCTTCCACATCTATGTTACCGGTCAGATTGACACCGTAAAGTTCAGGAACCGAAAAATCTCCGTAATCGCCCTTATGCACGGTTGCCAGGGGATTCATCCTCTGAATCTTATCCATCAGAGATGTTAACTCGGCAGTTGAGACGCTGTTCGCTTTATTCAGCAGGATAACATCAGCAAGAATCAGCTGCTCCTGGGCAACACTGTATTTATCTATAGCCGCTAAGCCCCGGGTTGCATCTACAACAGTTGTAATTGAGCAGAAGTTTATCTGGTTTTCCAGCTCGGATATTTCATGAACAAAATTAGCCGGGTTGGCAAGCCCGGTTGTTTCTACAACAACAAAGTCTGGTTGATAGTCTGAAGCGATTTCGGCAAGGGCAAGCTTCAGGTTCCCGGCCAGAGTACAGCAAATACACCCTTCATCTATCTCGGTAACGGCATAATTTTGCCCCAGCAGATGAGCGTCAAGACCCGTGGCCCCGATCTCGTTCTGGACGATGGCGACAAAGGCGTTTCTTTCGGCCTGGTATTCGATGAAGTGATTCAGGAAGCTGGTTTTCCCTGACCCGAGAAATCCGGTCAGGACGATCAGCTTAGGAAGTTCACTGATCCCCATCGAGTTTTTATCAACACTGTAATTTGCTCCTGGGACAGCGCCCTGCCACCAGGCAGCAGTGGCATATTCTCCCGGACGTTCTTCAGACTCTTCCCAGGTTAGATCGGTGGTCCAGGATGTGTTGTCCTGCCCAGGGTGTTGAACGGACGTTCCCCATGAGAGACTGAAGAGGCGCTGGCTAATCGCTGGATCAGGTTTCTGGGAAATTTTATGGTTCTGATAGTAAATGTATTTAAACCCTTCCCTGTGCATGCACTTCAAACTGCTCGGAGAATTGCTGAGGCAAAAGCTTAACGACGTGGCGACGATTTCAAAAAAAGCCGCCGCCAGATCATAGGCGGGCAGATCCTGATCGATTTCACCGGGCGCAACTGCCTGTAGTTGCTGATTGTCTTTGGTGATTGAAACGCCATCGGCACTGATCAGGACAAGTCGATCCGCCGCTTCAAGCCTGAGTTCAACAGCAATCCCACCAGAACGACAGACAACCTCTATGCGGGCAATGTGGAAAAGAGCCTTAAAGGCGTTATAGCGGGTAAATTCGCGCACCTGATCCAGGTAGTCATCCTGCAGCGCCGCTATACACGCCGCTACAGAATAATGTTCCAGCAGGTCTGATTCCGGATCGGGAAAGTAACTGAGGTCAAATGTCGCTATCCCATAGGTCTCTACCTGTTCACAAGCAACATAAGAGAGGCCATAGACACCGGGCTGACCCGCAATCTTAATACTTATCCCATCGTTCGGAGATTCCTTGATGCCGCGCCAGCCGAGACGCTGGCGCACCCCGGGAATAAAGTTGACACGCATGAGAACCGAGGTCAGCAGCCTGGCAGCGGCAATATCCGGTGTCGTCAGCATTGCAGGGGGAATCAGTCTGTTGAGCTGTTCTCGCATGGCCTGCTCATATCCGCCGGGCTGCTCCGAGCAGCCCGGCATCTCAATTGATTTAGCTGCATCTAACCAAATGTTATGGTGTCACCGTTGCCGAGATAGGCTTCATCTTTCGAACGGTAGCGTGCAGTTCCTTTAACGACGGGATAGCCGGCGGAAATAAATTTCTTCGCGCAGAGCAGACCGGTGCAATGATTACAGCCGATCTTGTCGAAGTCATAATTACGTAGAGAAATAACCAGGTCATCGTATTTCGGATCCCAGTCATCAAAGGGAGAGATATGGAGTCCACCGTAAATACCATGAAAATTGTCATTTTCGTATTTAATCTCCTTGTAGGCAGTATCGGCGAAACGGATAATTCCCTGGTGACAACATCCGGTGACACTGACCAGCCCCTTGTCTTTGACATTGAAATAGAGGGATTGCTCACCGTAGACCCGGCAGATGATCGGAATAGGAAACACATAGCTGGCCATCCCCGGGATATGTGAGGTAAGACCGTTTGGTACGGTAACTACCTTGCCTTTGTGACCGCAATCCTTGATGTATTGCAACCCTTCCGGGTAAAACCCTTCGGGAATATACATGGTAATTCCAGGATCGTACTTCAGGGTAACAGGAAGTCCCCAAAAATGGTCAAAATGCTCGTGAGAAATAAACAGGGCTTCAATCTCCTTGTTCAGCAGCATCTTATCAATGCCTTCACGCTTAAAACTCTCGTGGGTCCAGCCGTAGCCCCAGCCGCTGTCGAGCAGGAATTTGCGCTGCCTCCCTGAAAGCTCTTCTACTTCAATAAGCGCTGCGTAACCTCCGGCATTTTCCGGACTGACGCTGTTTTGCAGACATATATCCCAGGCTTCATCAACTTTTTCCGGAAGCAGGTGCTTGATCTGTTTGATACCTTCATCATAGCTTCCCTTGCCCAACCCCTTCCCGTTGCCAAACGGGGGCCAATTGTAATCGTACTGATTGACCAGAAGTCCTCCGGCTTTTTTGATGTCGTGCATCAGGGTTGCATTGTCGAACCAGCTTGTTTCGCTGATATTGGTTATTTTTACGCTCTTGCATACACCTATATCGGTCATCTTGCGGGTGACCTCCGGAAAGTGCTGTTTCCGCAATGGCGAATACGAATAGAATCCCATTGCTCCGAGCATACCCAGACCGACCCCGGTCGCTGCTCCCTTGAGAAAATCACGCCGTTTTATCTGTTTAGCCATAAGATCCTCCTCTTTGCGGTCTTATTTGATAATAGTAATCGACTCATATATCAGGGGAAGTGCCCAGACGGTAACAAAGAAGAAGATTACCCCCATGACGGTGCCGGCTCCCAATCCCAGACCGAATTGCGGTGTCGTCTTGATCTCTTCGATCTGCGCTTTAAGAGCTACATGATCCGCAGCAATTTCATCGGCAGTCTTCGGCACCATTTTCCAGCCGGGCCAATTATCCATGAACCAGTGCTGTACCAACATCAGATTAATCAGCCAGATCATCGGGATCATGGGAAACTGCTGCGGATGTGAAAAGCCCTTCTGAGTGCCGAGAAACAGGTGGGAAGTTTTGTAATAGACAATATACAACAGTCCGGCAGCGACAACGGAGATCAGGGTCCGCACCAGGACATTAACAGGCATACTGTATTTTGTCGGCCAATTACCAAAATAGAAATTCAGGAACAGCGCTGGTACCAACAGGAAAATCGCCATCTCACCGACATGCAGCCAACGCCAATCCGGGGCAAAAAGACGCCGGGTTCCGCGGATCGCTTCCCCCCAGGTGAGCTCCTGAACAAAGTAGAAAAAGAAGTGCATAGCCACGGCAATTGCAATTATTCCGAAGAAACAGGCAAAGCGACGCCCCCAGTCATGCCGAATCAGATTGAAGGGATAGCGTTCCCATATTGTCTCCACAAGCCAGACCACCACTGTACAACACATGATCCAGCTGACATGAAAATTGCCGGAAACCGTGTTGGCAAAATTTTCCCAGTATGGTGGAGTAATTGCGGTAAAACTCTGCCAGGGCGTGTAGAGAATCCCCATATGCGAATGCATGGTGACAAAGTAAACCAGGGTTGAAAGAAAGAAGGTCATCATCAGGATTGAAAAACCCTTGGCCGGTTGCTGTAATTTCTGCCAGGGCGCCTCTTCAAAGCCCACGACCCAGGCGGGAGACAACCACGAGGCAATAGCAGCAAACATCAGAATCGCCAGGGAAGCATACTCTACAGCAAAGAAACTTGTGATTCCGGGTAGTTTTTCAAGCTGTTCAGGATTGAAATAGGCCAGCCCGTAGTTACCCAGAAAACCTTCGAAAAAACCTTTGATCAGCAGCAACAGAATGCCAACTGAAATCGCTGTCAAAACTACGCCCTTGTAGAGGGGATGGGCATTTTCAAGCCAGTTTCTCTTGAACGGCCAGTAATTGAAAAGGTAGACCATCCAGATCATCATTATCAACCACCAGCGACAGTACATATAGCCCACATAGGGCGTATACATGCGCAGGTACCCGCGGGGATCCTGAAAAATCCACCAGGTCGCATAAAACACTGCCAGTAACAGCAGGATGCTGACCAGAGCAGGCCAGGGTCCAGACCATCGTTTTACGAGCTTGCGCTCTTCAAGAAATCCTGCACCATACCTTTCCATAAGGTCCTCCTTTCAGAACTCGATTAGCCCTCCATTTGCCTTAAGAGAGCTCTATCTGGTGGTGACAGCTCTGCCGAAATCGTCTGCGCGACAGCATCTTTGTCAGTAGCATCACAGCCAAGCCGGGCAGCTTCCAACTCCAGAAGCGCCGGGCTTAAATCGCTCCACAGGGCATTCTGCTGCGTATATTCGACCGGTTTATCAACAGGTCCAAACTCTGCGGAAAATTCACTGACCGCATTGATGGATCTGCGGATAAATTCGCGAAAAAATTCTTTCCGGGTCAGTTTCTCGCTCATTCTTAATCTCCGTTCAGGTACTGCTCATTACGCTGAGCCGCCTGAATCGATTCTGGCAGAGTAATCCCCTTCAGTTCTGAAAAAGCCAAACAGGTATTGATAACCTTCTGGCGCACGGAGCGCACCGTCTCAGAGAGGCTGCGTTTTTTCAGCGCATTGAAGATAAGGACATAGTCGGCAAACAGTCTCTGCTGCTGACTTTCCGCAAATGAGAAAAACCCCGGGAACATTAAGCAGGAACTGGCACAGAATGAAGACACCATCTCCTCCATGATCTGATTGTCGGTTCCTGCGGCAATGATCTGAAAGAACATGCGCGCTTGATGCTTGATATCCCTGATATTTTTGTCAAAAATGGCGCGACTGATATTTACTGTACACTCTTCCAGTTCACGGAGCCTGGCGTCAGACATCTGTTCCGCAGCAATTGACACTACCCCTGGAAGAAAATGGTAAGCAGCCTCAAGACGATCCATGATCCTCTCGTAGGATTCCTCGGCAGGATCTATATGAGCACTGGTGAGCAACGCCATTGACTTCAGGTAATATCCGCTACCCTGCCGAGCATCAATCAGGCCTCTGGCTTTCAGGCGCCGCAGGGCACCGCGCAGGGTATTGCGGCATACCGATAACTCCCCGGCCAGGGTACGTTCCGCCGGCAGACGCTCCCCCACCCTCCAGTAACCTGCGGCAATCCGGCGGATCAGGAGGTTCTCCAACCAGTCTTCCTTGCTGTGGATCACGCTATCTTCAAGCACGAAAGTTGCAGTGTCGTTCATACGACACCTCCTGTATTCAAGTTGTCCGTAGACAGAAAAAGTTATTAAAAAT
>JBNGCY010000084.1:0-8938 GCA_049975505.1 Desulfuromonadaceae bacterium
CTGCCTCAGACGAGGGTTATTCTTCCGCCGGAAGTGCATTTACCACATATCTCTCCGATTAAGGCGGGAGAGTCTCCTGCATTGTTCAGGCATTCAAGCAGGCTTTGCGCTTTTTCGGGCGCAACCGCCATCAGCAGTCCGCCTGAGGTCTGGGGATCACACAGCAGGTCGAGGGCGAAAGGATTTAGTGTCTCGATATTGGGGATAGTGCGTGCATAGTGGTGGCGGTTGCGATAGCTCCCTTCGGGGATCAGGCCCATCTCCGCCATCTCTGCCGCGCCGGGATACGCGGGGAGGGAAGCACACTCAATCTGTATCTCCATCCCACTGGCGTGGGCCATCTCTGTGCAGTGCCCCAGGAGACCGAAGCCGGTAATATCGGTGCATGCATGTACCCCCACCTCCAGCATCGCCTGAGCCGCATATTTGTTGAGGCGCGCCATCCCTGCGATGGCTGAACCCATGTCTTCCTGAGAAATTATTTCAGCCTTCAGCGCCGTGGTGAGGATGCCGCTGCCCAGAGCCTTGGTCATTATGAGCTTATCGCCGGTCTGACAGTTCCGGGTGGTGATGAGTTTATCCGGATGCACGGTGCCGGTGATCGCCATGCCATACTTGGGTTCGTCATCTTCAATGGAGTGCCCCCCGGCAAGTACTGCACCGGCCTCGTGCACCTTATCCGCGCCGCCGCGTAGAATCCGTGTCAGCACATCGATATCCAGGCAGCGCGGAAATGCCACAATGTTCATGGCGGTGATGGGCTGTCCCCCCATGGCGAACACATCGGAAAGGGCGTTGGCCGCGGCAATGGCGCCGAAGGTGTATGGGTCATCCACCACCGGGGTGAAGAAATCCACCGACTGTAACAAAAGCAGCGAATCACTGATGCGGTAGATACTCGCATCCGCGCACGGAATATCCTCAGAAAGCAGATTGGGATTGTTATTCGGGGGCAGTTGACTCAGAACCTGAGCCAGGGTCTCAGGACCCAGCTTAGCCGCTCAACCGGCACTGCGCGCCATCTGACTCAATGCTGTTTTCTTGCTGTCCATAACAAAATACCTTTCGGGTTTCTGTATAGTAAGGGCGCTGCTTGCCGCGCCCCTATATTCAATCCGCTTCAGGTCTTCAGGTCAATCCGCTTCAGGCAATTTCCACGCCTCACGCGCATCACCCTTGCGCAGGGTGTATTTGTGCTCATCAAAGTATTCGAGCAGGGCCTGCACCGGCTTGCGCGCACTTCCGATCAGATCGCGGTATTCCGCCAGGGTCAGGGTCTGATGCTGCTTGAAATGGCGTATCAGAGCTTTCAACGCAGTAGAGTAGGCCTCCGGATGGATAAATATCTCGTCATTGAGCCTGATCAGCTGGCGGATGAAGAATATGTATCCGAGCAGATCGTCAATGCTCTGCGTTCCGATCTCAATACGCGAGAGCATCTCGGTTTTCCCCTTCACCTGCACTCCGGCACGCCTGTATTCATCCACCAGCTTAGAGATGATTTTCTCCTGCGCGCCATCGGGTTCAGGGGTGAAGTCAGGTTGTTTGATCCACTCCCCGATGCGCTCCAGACCCGCGCGTACGGTCAGCTCTTCAAACGCCTTATTGCTCAGTTGCCTGGGTAGCAGCGCTTTCAGCGGGGCGTGTCCCATCCCCGGCAGGAGGGGATTCTCTTCATGATACCGGGTTACACATTCCTGCATGCGATGAAGCCAGAGTTTCATCCTCGCGGTATCTACCCACTGATCTCCCAGAGCAAGAGCCTGCCCGCTGTTTTGCAGCTGTTCCAGGTTGGTGCTTATGCGTTCCCGGCTCAAAGCGCAGATCTGCTCCAGGTCTTTGATTCTGGTGCACTGAAGTTCACTGAGCTTCTGGAGGATGAAGGAGCCTTCGCCCGACTCCAGTTCTTCCAGGGCTTTTTGCACCTCGGGACGAAAGCGTTTGTGTTTTTCCGCTGCCGGATCAATTACCGTGCCCCCGCCAATGGTGTGCATGGGGGAGTAGGAGCGGATGATGAAGCGATCCTCGCGATGTGCCACCACGGGTTTGTCCAGATGGATTTGCACTAGGGCGCTCTCGCCCGGTTCGAGCTGGTCACGGTCGAGAAGAGCTACCACGCCCACCACACGGCTGGTTCCGAGATACAGATGCACCGGATCCCTGAATTTCACGCCCCGCAGGGCATCCTCCAGCAGAGTAAGGCGGGCATCAAAACGGCTTGTCTGTTCAAAGATTCCCGGAGTTGCCACCACACAGCCGCGGTGAAGGTTTTCACGCTGCAGACCGGCCAGGTTCAGGGCCACGCGTTGTCCGCAGCGTGCCTCGGGACATTTCTGGTTGTGTACCTGGATGTCGCGGATGCGCACCTGCTCTCCCAGAGGCAGAACCTCGACACTGTCGCCGATACGCGCGGTGCCGGTCAGCAGAGTGCCGGTAACCACGGTGCCGAACCCTGAAATACTGAAGTGACGGTCTATAGGCAGGCGCATGGGTCCGTCGGCGTCGCGTTCGGGAATGTGCCCCACCTGCTCGGCTATCAGGGCCGTGAGATCATCAATCCCCTCTCTGGTGATGGAGGAAACCCTGGCCACGGGTGCGTGCGCAAGAAAAGTGCCCTGTACCGCGTCGCGGATCTCCTCTTCCACAATGTCGGCCCAGTCCGCTTCCACCAGGTCGATTTTGCTCATGACAATGATGCCGCGCGGAATCTTGAGAAGATTGAGGATGTGCAGGTGCTCCACGGTCTGGGGCATTACTCCCTCGTTGGCATCCACCACCAGCAGAACCATGTCGATGCCGCCAATCCCGGCGAGCATGTTGCTGATGAATTTCTCATGTCCCGGAACATCAATAACCCCGATCTGCTCTCCACTCGCGAGCATGAAGGCGGCAAAGCCGAGGTCGATGGAGATGCCGCGCTGCTGCTCCTCTTTAAGGCGGTCGGTTTTGATCCCGCTCAGGGCACCGATCAACTCGGTTTTGCCGTGGTCCACATGTCCGGCTGTACCTATGATGATGTGTTTCTGCTGTGAGGACATACTTATGCACCTTTGTGTTTATCCTGCTTCACTCTGCGTATAGCGTTAACAACCCCCCGGATCAGGGTTTCAGTCTGGGGCGCAAACACCGTGCGCAGATTGAGAATCAGAGCATCTTCCTGGATACGCCCCACAATCGCGGGCTGCTGCATGCGCAGATGGAGCGCCACAGCTTCAAGGCTGAGTCCCGCCAGGCGGATGGCAACCGCGCTTCCGGGCAGATCTGTGGTGGGCAGGGCTCCGCCGCCGACACAGCTGCTTTCCTCAATCACGTCGATGGATGCCTCAAGGGTGGCGCACGTATCCAGACTGGTGCGCAGTTGCTTTGCAAAAGCGCGGCTGCGTTCCAGCAAGCTGGCGGCATCCATGTTGAGCATCTGCAGCACCGGGATCTGTTCCACAGCCTTTTTCTGCTCCAGATACTGGCTCAAAGTCGCTTCCAGAGCCGCAAGGGTGAGCTTGTCGATGCGCAGCGCGCGCGCCAGCGGATGGTGGCGGATTTTGTCTATAGCCCACTTTCTACCCACTATTATCCCGGCCTGAGGCCCGCCTAGGAGTTTGTCCCCACTGAAGGTGATGACATCGATACCGGCCGCAACCTGTTCCGCCACGGTCGGTTCACGCGGCAGACCGAAGGAGGAGAGGTCAAACAGCATCCCGCTGCCGAGATCCTCCATCACCGGAATTTCACGCGTGTGCCCCAGGGTTACGAGTTCGCGTGCGCTCACACTCTGGGTGAAGCCCACAATGCGGTAGTTACTCGTGTGCACCTTGAGGAGCAGGCCGGTCTCGGGGGTGATTGCGGCCTCGTAGTCGCGCACATGGGTTTTATTCGTGGTTCCCACTTCACGCAGATACACGCCACCGGCCTCCATCACATCCGGAACCCGGAACGAGCCGCCGATTTCCACCAGTTCTCCGCGCGAAACCACGGCCTCCCGTCCCTGAGCCAGAGCGCTAAGGGCCAGCAGGACCGCACCGGCATTGTTGTTGACTACCGCCGCCGCCTCGGCCCCGCTGAGGCGACACAGGAGTTCATCCACATGGCTGTAGCGATGCCCGCGTTTCCCGCTGTCCAGATTGAGTTCGAGGTTGGAGTATCCGCGCGCGATAGCGCTGATTTTTTCCAGCGCGGCATTGCACAGGGGAGCCCGCCCCAGATTGGTGTGGAGCAGGGTGCCGCTGGCGTTTATCACTTCACGCAGGGAAGGGGTGAGTTTTTTCTCCAGCCTTGCGGCGGTATCTGTGCAAATGGTTTCAAATTCGGCGCAGGCGCCGTCTCCTCCAGCCAGGATTGCCTGGCGCGCATGCTCCACAGCCTCGCGTGCCGCTTCCAGCACCAGGCAGTGAGGTGCATCTGTGGTTTGAAAAATCCTGCATTCAAGAACCCGATCCACAGCGGGGAGATGTTTAAGCTGTTGTTGTCTGTTATCCATGTTCTGATGATCCGGCGCTGCAGCCGATTCACAGCGCATACTTGAAAAAGGTTGCAGATTGGAAGAGCCATTATCTTTTGCCATGATCTGGCGTATATGTTGCATAAGGGTTGCGTATGCATATGCACCCTTGAACCCCATATTTGTAGCGCGGGCACTATAGCATATTATCCCTGTGGGTGATAGCGCTACCCTTGGACAGGCGCTGAATGTTTTTAAAAACGCATAGCGGGGAAAAGGGGATTTGTAACTCTATAACCTCCGGATAACAGGGATTTCTGGTGATGAATACAGTTTGCAGTAGTATTGTGGTGGTGTTGCTTCTTGCGGGGTTGATGATAGCGGCATTATGCGCTTGCAGCGAAAATACCTCAAATAATCAGGAACTTCAATGGGAGCACGCGCCCTCGGATATCCATGCAGCTCTCCTGCGCCAGGAGCTGCGCCAGCATGAGGATGCACGTGCCTACTGCGCTACCCTTAAGTTAGATGGCAAACAGGATTGGCGTCTGCCCCACAAGTCAGAACTTATGGATTTTGCTGCGTCTCTGTCCGGAGGGGCAACCATGAAATCGCCGGATAGCCGTACAGCCACGTGCTGGAGTGCTACGCCATATCACGATTCACTCTTGCGTTATTGGGCTGTTTCTGTTTTTAATAAACAGGCTGCGCCACTGAGCAAAGATATATATAACGCTGTTATATGTGTCCGTGATGTGCGCCCCCGGTAAAGATTTTTCTATAGAGTCAGGATGTAATTGTGACCGATGAATGCCCCGAATCAGAGTTGACCCGCTCCACGCTGACAGATCTGTATGAGCGTATCACCGCATTTGTAGGGCAGGAATTTTTTGCCCAGCTGGTGACGGAGCTCGCCACGTTCGCGCGTGCGGATTACGCTTTCATTGGTGAATTTTCCGATCCTGAAAAGCGTTTTATTCTCACCGAAGCGGTGTATGCCGAAGGTAAAATTATCGAAAATTTCGAATTTCCACTCGAGAACACCCCGTGCGACAGCGTGATCAATGAAGGGATGAAATACTACCCCCAAGATCTTATCCGCAACTATCCCCTCGATCATCTGGCTATTCAGCTTGAGGTTGACAGCTATATCGGCATCCCGCTGGTTAATTCAAAAGGTGAAGTGATCGGTCCGTTGGTGGTGTTCAGCCGCACCAGGATGCAGAATGTGGATCAGCTCGAAACCGTGATGCATATGTTTGCCCTCCGCGCGGCGGCGGAATTCGAACGCCTCAAGGTGGAGCGCCGTCTGGAGGATGAGGTCTACTTCCTTCAGAGCCTGCTGGATGCGATCCCCAACCCGATTTTCTATAAAAACAGGCAGGGGTACTATCTGGGGTGTAACAAAGGCTATGAGTATATAGCTAACAGCTCGCGTGAAACCCTGATCAACAGCAGTGTCGATCAGGTGTATTCGGGCGAACGCGCGGAGCTCGGAGCGCGTACCGATGCGAAGGTGTTTCGTGAACAGCAGGCGCACACCTATGAGACCAGTCTGAAATGCGCTTCAGGTGAGGTGAAGCACGTGCTGCTCAACAAGGCGCCATTCTTCGACAGCAATGGCGAGGTAGCCGGGCTGGTTGCCACCATTCAGGATATCACCACCATCAAGCAGATTGAATCCGCGATTCAGGCCCTGGTGGAAGGAACCCTGGGCTATGCCGGAACCGCGTGCTACCAGCAAGTGGCGGCGCAGCTGTGCGACTGGTTCGGTGCGTCCTGCTGTATTGTGGGGCAGTGCCTGAGCAATGGCCGCATCCACGCGCTGGCTTCATTCCAGGACGGAATGAATCTGGAGGAATACGACTTTGATCCCACCAACACCCCATGTCAGCAGGTTATTGATTCGGGAATGTTCATCGCCAGTGAGGGATTGCTGGAGCGTTTTCCGCACACCCCTCTGGTGGTCAAACTCCAGGCTCAGGGCTACGCTGGCACTCCCGTGCACGACCGCAACGGCAAGGTTATCGGGGTTTTGAGCGTCCTTTCTCGGAATCGTATCGACAACCTGCAGCGGGCCGAGGATGTGATGGCGATCATGGCGGCTCGGGTCGGGGCGGAGATCGAGCGTCAGCAGGCGGATCGGGAACTTAAGCAGAACCGCGATCATCTCGATTTTCTGGTGTACCACGACCAGCTTACCCATCTTCCCAATCTCAAACTCTTTCGCAACCACGTCCAGCATGCGCTTTCCCGCGCACGTCGCACCCGCCAGCAGGTCGGAGTTTTGTTTCTCGATCTGGATCATTTCAAAAAGATAAACGACTCCCTCGGGCATGAAGTTGGAGATGTGGTCCTGCAGCGGATTTCCGAACGCTTACAGAATATCGCCCGCTCCGGTGATACCGTGGCCCGCATCAGCGGTGATGAATTCGCGGTTCTGATCGACCGGGTGGAAAATTCTGAAGAGGTGGTGCGTTTTGCCCAGGCGATCAACCGCAGTCTGGTAAAAGTCATTGAAATCGACGACTACAAGCTGTTTGTAACCGCCAGTGTGGGGATCAGCATGTTCCCCCAGGACGCCAAGGATGGAGAATCCCTGCTCAAGGCTGCGGATGCGGCCATGTATCAGGCTAAATACCTCGGGCGCGACTGCTATCGCTTCTACACCGCCGGGCTCAACGAGCGTGCCGGAGAACTCCTGATGCTCGAAGGTGCATTGCGCCAGGCGCTGGAGAAGGATGAGCTTCTGCTTCACTATCAGCCCCAGTTCGATCTTGAAAGCGGCGAAGTGGTCGGGGTCGAGGCCCTGTTGCGCTGGCAGCATCCCCATCGCGGCATGATCCCTCCATCTGAGTTCATCCCCATGGCCGAAGAGACCGGTCTGATCGTGCCCATCGGCGAATGGGTTCTGAAGCAGGCGTGCCGTCAGGCGCAGATATGGCATGATGCAGGTCTGCCGCGTGTGAGGATGTCGGTCAATATATCCGGGCGCCAGTTTCACCAGGTGGGACTGGTGGACAACCTTAAAAATATCCTCAAACGCACGGGCATGGATCCGGCATATCTGGATCTGGAGCTGACCGAAAGCATCCTCATGGATGACATAGAGGATGCCATCAGTATCATGGATCAGATCAGCCGCCTCGGCATTCAGCTTTCCATTGACGATTTCGGTACCGGTTACTCATCGCTGGCGTATCTGAAGAAATTTCCCATCAAATATCTGAAAATCGACCGCTCTTTTGTCAGCGATGTCACCATCAACCGCGATGATGCTTCGATTGCCACCGCTATTACAGACCTGGCGCGCAACATGCGTCTCGAAGTTATCGCCGAAGGGATTGAAACCAGGGAACAGTGCGAATTTCTCCGGAGCGTGAAATGCAAATACGGCCAGGGCTTCTGGTTTTCCAGACCTCTGCCTCCGGATCAGATCGCCCTGTTGTTGAATCAACGCGCGTCCAGATGAGGATGAGCATGGATGATGCATTGCAGCAGGCACTGCTGCAGGAGTTTATCGCCGAAAGTGGAGATGCGCTCCAGCACATAGAAGCAGGGTTGCTCCATCTCGAATCCCATCCGCGCGATGCCGAACATATCCACACCGTGTTTCGCTCCATGCATACCCTTAAAGGCAACTGCCTGATGCTGGGGTTCTCCCGCCTCGAAGCCCTTGCCCATGCGGCTGAAAATCTCCTCGAAAATCTGCGCAATTATCACGTTGAATGTACCGGCTACGTCCTGACCCTTTTACTGCAGGTCGTGGACAGGGTGCGCAGTGCCCTCAACTATATCGGGCGCCACGCTACCGAGCCGGATGCCGATTTCAGCTCTCTGCGGGCTGAACTCGATGCTGCCGGCGCTGATGGCCAGGCAGGTGAATCCGAGGTTTCCCCTGCTGAATCAAAGGGCGCCCCGCCACATGAAGATCCAGTGGATACTTCCCCCGGGTCGGATGGCGGTGCGGCCGAAGTTCTGGATGACCGGTTCATCCGCCTGCCGGTAAAAAAGCTCGATGAATTTCTTGATCTTCTCGCCTCCCTAAATGCCGAACTCGGATACTGGCGCACCCGCATTGCTGCTACAGCACAGGATGCCCAGCTTGAAGCAGTCTCCGGGCTTGGCGACGTGGGGCAGCATATGGCATACCTCCAGGATGCCATTTTGCGCTACCGCCTTGAACCTATCGGCCGGATATGGCGCCCGTATCAGCGCCTGGTGCGCGATCTTGCCGTCTCGACCGGAAAGCGCGTTCTCCTGGTAACCTCCGGTGAAGAAACCGAGGTCGATCGCGCGGTTCTTATGACTATCAAAGGTCCTCTCGACCATCTGCTGCGCAACGCCATTGTCCATGGGATTGAAACGCCGGAAACGCGTCGCGCCCGGGGGAAGACTCCACTGGGGCGTGTGGAACTCAGCGCCAGTCAGGAGCACGGCCAGATCAGTTGGTTCTATTCTATTTTGTGTGGGTAAGATGACAGCCGTTTACTGAAGTTCACC
>JBNGCY010000085.1:0-8735 GCA_049975505.1 Desulfuromonadaceae bacterium
ATGTTGTTAAAAGCTCATAAACCCCCGGTTTGTGTTAAGTGGCCGGGAATAGCTGGTGCCGTAAGATTTTCGTTATGAATTTCTAACTTACAACAATATGTGTTGTGACGACTCCAAGGCGGGGTGTGAATACTCTTGTCTGCTTAACATTCATTTTAGTCGGGAATACTTACACCAGAGCACAGCCCAACCTCTTATCCAGACAAAACTCTCTCTCAATATTTTCTGCAAACTTTTATTGCAAAAACCAACCTAATCAGTTATGTTTGTAAGCAAGGGATAAAGTACAAACAGGTTTTCCTTCTCTCCTATGTGGGGCCCAAAATTTTGGGCCCCTTTTTTTATCCTCTTTCTCCTGCTGAGTCTTCATTCATGCATTCTCGAACGATATACTCCCTCCGCAGTAGCGAAAAAACTCACGCCCATTGCCTAAATTTTAGGCACGATGGTGTAGAGACTGCGATGTATACCAAAATTTTGCGCAAGCCACAGAGTTTTCCACAGATGTTTGTGTATACATCTCTTCTCTGTCATCACAGAAAGTCAAGCGCTGTGTATTTGAACATATTCGGCCCGACGCCAGCCGCGTAGAGAGTTGATCAGATAAATCTCTGCATTCTTCAGATCATCCAGGGCGAGAACCTCTTCCGCGATTTTCCCCTCATCCAGAAGACGCTGGCGCATGGTGCCGGGTAACAATCCACAGGATAGCGGGGGCGTCACCCAGCGCCCATTTTTGCGAAGCACCACATTGGCGATGCTTGTTTCAGTTATTTCATGACGTTCGTTGTACAGAAGCACATCATCCACATTCGCCGCACACCCTTTGAGCAGATCGGTATAGCGTTGGCGCTGATCGGTTTTGTGGCGCAGCCAGATATCTTCGCTCTTAATCGATTCAGGGGCGAGGGCGAGGCGCACCGGACGGGTAAGGGGCATGCGCTGATACGGAATAAGCTGGCATGTTAAACAACCCTGGGAATCAACCAGGCAGCGTACCCGCAAAGAACGAACCTGCGCCGCCACCGCATCGATCATCTGTTGGCGGATGCGAGGGATATCCACAGGGATGCCAAAAAACTCTGCGCTCGCGCTGAGACGCTGCAGATGGTATTTGAGATTGCGAAACCCGGTCCCGGGCTGCCACAACAGGGTCTCAAGGAGGGAAAAATCTCCCATGCCGGGGAGGATACTCGCCTTGCTGCGGCTTTCACACCACTCATCCACGCACTCTGAATCCCACACGATGCCACCCCCAACTCCATAGCGCAGCTGGCGGGAATCCCGCGTGTAGAGTGCGGTACGGATAGCCACGCTGAACTGGCGCCGCCCTTCGGGGAGTAAAAATCCGATAGCGCCAGTATACACCCCGCGGGGTTGCGTTTCGAGCCTGGATATCCACTCCATGGTTTTGCGTTTCGGGGCTCCGGTGATAGATGCACACGGAAACAGCGCCCCGAACTGGTCCGCAAGGGTGGCGTCTTTGCGCTGGATGGCGCTGACCGTACTGGTCATCTGCCATACATTTGGGTATTTCTCCAGGCTGAAGAGTTTTTCGGTTACTACACTGCCCGTTTCAGCAATATGGCTGATATCGTTGCGCAGCATGTCGACTATCATCAGGTTTTCGGCACGGTTCTTTTCACTGCACTGCAGTTGTTCGGCCAGACACGTATCTTCCACTGCAGTTTTCCCACGTGGGGCGGTACCCTTCATAGGCCTGGTGTGAAGAATGTGCCCTTCTGCAGCGTAAAAAAGCTCCGGGGATACCGAACTCACTACATGCGAACCAATATCCATGTAGGCCGCATAGCGCCCTTGCTGGCTGCGATTCAGGTAGCAGAAAAATTCCCAGGGGTTGAAATCATCCCCGACTTCGGTGCGTAATCCGTAGGTATAATTAACCTGATAGGTTTCACCCCGGGCAATGGCGGCCTTTATCTCTCCCAGAGCGCGGCGGTAGCGGGTATAAGTGCAGTTCGGGCGCCACGGCAGTTTTGGCCACTCTCTGCAGCCATCTATGCTCGTGAGGGTTTCTACGTTCTGAGACAGCGCAAACCAGAGCAGGGGCAATTCCGCAGTGGACGGGCCTGACTTCAACCCAATAAACGCTTCTGCCGCCTCATAACACACAAACCCGGCGGCATACCACCCCTGCGCTACCATGGCCTCCACTTCGAGCAACAGTGCGTCCACCTCTGCAGCGCTATCACACCGCAGTACATGCATGATGTGCTTAAAATGGAGCCATTTGCCGCTGACATCATCTCGGATGCAAATCCGGGGCGAAGAAGTGTTCAGTCTATTTACGCGCATAAAATAAGGCTTTCAAATGCCTGGCAGATAGCAGCCTGGACTATATCAACCCTCTGATTTTTGCGCCTACACAGGGCGCGGCACCAGTAACAAGCAAGACCAGGGGCCAGATATTGCCATTGCTGAAGGTATACGCCTGGAGCAGTTCCTGCCATGATTTACCCTGCAGGAACATCCCGAAGGAAAACTCAAAAATCAGGGTGAGGATCAGCCATAATATACCAACGTATAAAAATCCGGCCCGGTGCATAACCCCGAGCCAGGGGAGGGTTAACCAGGTTAACAGCAGAATCATGGCTGCAAGGATAATCCCGCTCAAAAAAAGGCCCAGCCCTACCCCGAAAGCAGGAAACAGAAATTTTTCGCGCAAAGCACCATTAAAGATCGCCAGAACAAGAATAACGCCCCAGATGCATAAAGACTTAAGGATAACAAGCGTATGCATATTGTATATTCCCTCTGATGTTGAATAACGCCCACCGGAGCAAATCTCCGCCCCTTTCCTTCTGCCCGAAAAGTTCAATCATACATCTTCTGATTGACCGGAAGCCACATTGTCCCCCAGGTTTTTGCCTAATTTTAAGGCAAAGAACTAAAACCCCTGCTGTTGTATACATTCTTTTCCTTCAGACCACAAAGTTTTCCACAAGCTCCTGTGTATTGCGCTCCATTATTGCGGCAATTTCACCCATCCTCCCCAAGGAATGGATATTCTTTAGGCCTTTGTCTTCCACAAAACGCGGGTTAGATGATATTATCCACGCCAAATGTGGACACAGTAAAAAAAGTTATCAACGTTTCTGTTTCAAGTGAAGGCGGCTATGAACATCAGTCCCCAATCCCTGCATGAGGTGGTCGAATCTCTGCCCGATCCGGCCTTTATTCTGACCGAATCAGGGCGCTATGCGGCTATCTTCGGGGGGACAGACACCCAGTTTTATCACGACGGCAAGCACCTGATCGGAAAATATCTTCACGATGTGCTGCCGCCGCAACAGACGGAGGTTTTTCTCGCCCAGATCAGAATGTGTCTGAAGCAACAGTGCATGATTTCGTTTGAATACGGTCTTACGGGAGCGGATGTGGCCGGGCTTAACGAAAAACGCGGCCCGGACGGGCAGATCTGGTTTGATGGGCGCATCTCCCCGCTCTCATCCACCTTCGAGGGGGAACGCGCAGTGTTGTGGGTGGCGCGCAACATCACCGAACGCTACATCCTGGAGGAAAAACTGCGCCGCAGCAGTGATACCGACCCCCTCACGGGAATATACAATCGGCGCAGATTTGTAGCGGAGCTGCGCGAACGTTTCAGCGAATTCAAGCGCTACGCGACTCCGACTGCGCTGATTCTGTTTGATATCGACTTTTTCAAGCGCATTAACGACACTTACGGGCATCAGTGTGGAGATGAAATGCTGTGCCGCCTGTGTGACATGTGCAAACAGTACCTGCGCAATACCGATATCTTCGCACGTTTCGGCGGCGAGGAATTTATTGTTCTGCTCCCCTCCACCAGTCTTGCTCAGGCGCTGAAACTTGCCGAGCGCCTGCGCGTCAAAACAATGGAGTGCAAATGTGGCCCCGGATTGAGCATCAGTCTCGGAGTGAGTTGCTTTGAAAAACGCGACAGCAGTGAGGATGCGGTGATTTCACGCGCGGATGAGGCCATGTACCGCGCCAAGAACAATGGACGTAATCGGGTTGAGGCCTACGCAACTACTTTAAATCAACAGGATTAAAGCGTGCTGGAAGTCATTATTCTTGCCATTGCCCTGAGCATGGATGCATTTGCGGTATCCATCGGGCTGGGCTCGAAACACAGAGTGAACACCCTGTGGCTGGCGCTGCTCGCCGGGGTGTATTTCGGGATATTTCAGGCCCTGATGCCCCTGCTCGGTTATCTGGGCGGGCGCGGCCTGCTTGGCTGGATTGAGGCCTATGCGCCGTGGGTGGCGTTTGTTCTTCTGGGTGCCATCGGCGCCAAGATGGTGCACGAATCCTTTACCGAGGGGATTGAAGAGGATATCTCCAATATAACCCACCGGGTGATGCTGATGCTCGCCATCGCCACCAGTATCGATGCCATGGCTGCAGGTTTCTCTCTCACACTCCTTGCGGCCAATCCCCTGAGCGCGTGCCTTATTATCGGAGTCACCACCTTTATTTTCAGCTGCGCCGGAGTCTACATCGGGGACAAAAGCGGCACCCTGCTCGAAAGCTGGGCGGAATTGTGTGGTGGCGTGGTCCTTATGCTGGTAGGGGTGCGGATTCTGTTGCTGTGACAACACACCGGCCCCACAGCTCTTCTACCACCATTCTACAAATTCACTCAGATCGGAACCAAGGATATATTCCAGTTCCGCCATATTATCAGGGCGGGTGGCACTGAAGAGAAACCCGAAGACATCAAAGGTTTTATACTCGATTTCACGCAATTCAACTACATTCTCAAACTTCGATCTGAGCCGGGCGTAGTCAAAACGTTGAATCTGTGTCGCTTCAATGCCGCTGGAGTTGTCCAGAACCACGATACTGTGCAGGGTATCATCCTTGCGCGCGAGGATCGTATCCCAGGCGGGAATCTCCCGCTTGAAATAGCTTACATACGGGTTGAACCCGAATGCCATGGCGGTTGAATCCGCCGTGCTGCACCAGCCCCCGAAACGCATGGGGTTGACCTCAATGGGGAGAATTTTCCCCTCCTTGCGGCGCAGTTCCATATGCACGGGGAAGTTCTTCACCCCGAGTTGTTTTCCGACGCGGGTGGCAAAGTCTGTAAATTCATCCAGATAGTTCTTCACCACCTGCCTGGAGGTGAAATACACCCGGTCACTCACATCGTGATCCGAGGCGAACAGGTGCTGGTGAATCCCCACCAACACAGCGTTACTGCTGTCATCGAACCATACATCCACGGCAAACTCATCTCCTTCGATGCACTCTTCAATGATAAAGGTAGTGGTATCGAGGACTTCGCGCGGGTAGATCGCCTGCTGCCTGGCAATCTCGGCATGGATGGCAGCACGGACACTCTCCCATTCGTGCGCAGAATCGACCTTGTGCACCCCCATGCTGAAAAAACCCACCGAGGGTTTGATGATAAACGGAAATTGCAAATCATCCGTAGCCAGGGTGTCTAAATCCACCTGCTCCACCTTCTGGAAGAAAAACTCCGGGAACAGGGTGCGTGTCTCCTCCCTGAACTTGAGCTTATCCTTGAAGAGATTGATGGCTGCGGGCAGAGGAGTATCCGTCAAATGAGTTGCTATCCAGTTGAGGGCGTTTTCCGAAGTGGTGTACAGAGGTGAACAGGCCTCTGGGCCGCTGGCGCCTTTGAGTTCCTGCCTCAGGCGCTGCGCCGCTTCGTCTGAGTCGACGAACCGGGTTCCAGGTAACGGCTCCATCTCCAGAGCTTCAGGCGTGGCCACCACCGGAATCTGATGTTCTTTAAGGGTCTGGCGCAGAAAGTCGGAAATATAGGGTTTATCGAGTAGAAACATGGATATATCCTTTGGTAATCTCTGTTTTAAGGTCAATCATTCCCTCCCCCATCAAGGGGGAAGGAGCACAAACTGGCGACACAGAATACCAGTATCTTTCAATGCTGTTCTGAGCTAGCATGTACAGCAGCGCTGGTACCCGCGAGCCAACCGGTGGAAAACGCCGCCTGGAGATTGTAGCCCCCGGTATCTGCCTGGAGGTCGAGAATTTCGCCGGCAAAATACAGCCCCGGCACGATTCTGGACTCCATCCTCCGCGGGTCTACTTCGCGCACATCCACTCCGCCGGCGGTTACGATGGCCTCCTCCAGCGGGCGGTGCGCGCTGATTTCGACGTTGAAGTGTTTGAGCCAGTGGCGCAATTTTTTGCGCTGCTCCGCCGTAACGCTGTGTCCAGGTTGTTCTGGATTGACTCCGGTCTGCTCCAGGCACACCTTGACCAGCTCGCGCGGGAGGAGCCCGCGCAGGATACTGTGCAGGGGTTCGTGGGTGCGTTTGGCAAAATCGCGGATGAGGCGCGCATCGAGCTTTTTATCATCCAGCGCGGGTTTCAGGTCAATCTCCAGGCTTACACGTTTTCCCTCCCGGAGCGCATCCACCGCCGCCAGGCTCAGAGTCAGAATAACCGGACCCGAAACCCCGTCCGGGGTGAAAGTCAACTCCCCAAAGGCATCGGCCTGCTTCTTGCCTCCTACATACAGGCTCACCCCGGCATTGCGCAGCGCCAGACCCTTTAAAGTTGCACTGTCCAGCCCGGAAGCGACCAGAGGAACCAGGGCCGGACGCGGGGCAATCACATGATGCCCGGCCTCCTGCGCCAGACGGTATCCCTCACCGCTGGAACCGGTAGCCGGATATGAGGCCCCACCGCAAGCGAGGATCACCCCGGAAGCAGGATAGTCGGTGCCACCACAGCGCACCCCGGCGATGCGTCCGTCTTGAAGCAGCAACCTGTCCACCCCGGCATCGGTGCGGATATCCGCCCCGTATCTATCCGCCCAGCGGCGTAAGGCGCGGACCACATCCAGAGCCTTGCCGCTGGCGGGAAACACACGCCCGCCACGTTCGGTGACGACCCTGACCCCGAGCTTCTGCAGCATTTCCTGAAGTTCGGAGCTGAAAAAGCGGTGAAACGCCTGGCGCAGAAAACGTCCGTTGGGGCCGAAATGGGTAATAAATTCAGGAACAGGTGCGGTGTTGGTTATATTGCAGCGCCCTTTGCCACTTATCCCCAGTTTCAGGAGGGTTCGCGGCATCTTCTCCAGCACCAGCACCTGCGCCCCGGCTTGTGCCGCGACTCCTGCCGCCATGATCCCTGCGGCACCGCCGCCTATCACAATAATTCTCTTCTGTCCTTCATTGTTCAAAATCTATGCTCCAGATCTATAAAGTTGATCCGCTGCTAACATTTGACAACTCATCCCTGCATAACCTAGTATGGCGCGGCACGCTGGAGTAAGTGTATCTGTTTATTCCCGGCGTGGGTTCTCAGGATAAGAGCCTGCCACGCTGGAGTATACGCAGCTGTGGCGGGCATGTACAGGTACGATCACTGCGGATGGTGATTTTCATGTAGCTGATCTGCATATGTATAACCCCTAAATACGAATCGATCTCTATGCCACGTAAACTTCATATAATCATTTCCGGAGATGAAGGGCGCAGCCGTTCTCTATCGGTAAATGTATCCATGGTGCGTTTCACTTCCCTGTTGCTGACTCTGATCCTGACGTTGTTGAGCCTGAGTGCCGGCTTCGGCATCCACAGCATGCTGCAGAGCAAAGACCTGCGCCAGAGCCTGAAGACGACCACGCTTGAACTTGCAACCCTGCAGGATCGCGAACGTCTCATGATCCATGAACTAGCAACCCTGCGCCGGGAGAAAGCCGAAGCGTATCGCCACGAAGTAGCCGCTCTGCGGGAACGCAGTAAACAGATTGAAGAGATCCTGACCCAGGTGGGAGTAGAAGTTTCCGATACCCAGGAGACCGCCGGGCTTCACGCGGAATCCGGCACCAATCAGGGTGGCCCGTATTACCCTGTTCCCGCAGATGAACCTGAACCACTGGTGGATTTTGCCACAGAGATGATTGAACTCGCCAACAGCGTCCCCCTGGGCGAACCAGCCAGTGGATGGATATCATCCGGCTACGGTACCCGCACCGATCCTTTCAACGGCAGACGCGCCTTTCACTACGGCATTGACATTTCAAACATGATCGGCACCCCCATCCGTGCCACTGCCGCCGGCAAAGTGGTATTTGCCGGAGTGAATGGCGGCTACGGTAAGATGGTGAAAATTGAACATGCCGACAGCTATCTGAGCATTTACGGACATCTGGATCACATCCAGGTAAAACCGGGTGAGAGTGTCATGCGGGGCGACCGCATCGGCACCATGGGCAACACCGGGCGTTCGAGCGGCTCCCACCTGCACTACGAGGTCAGACATCAGGAGAAGCCCCTCAATCCGTATCCACTTATATATCTGAGTGAACGATAACCCTGGAGAAGATGCTTTATGTTCGGAAAAAAAACTGATTCGGGCCGAACCCCGGGTGGTGCCCCCATATCCACCATTCTGGGAGAAAAAACCCGCATGCAGGGAGAACTGGAGTTCTGTGGAAGCATGCGGATCGACGGCTCTTTCGATGGAACCTTGAACGGCGAACACCTGATCATCGGCAACTCCGGCGCCGTCCACGGTGATGTACGCTGCAGCAGCTGTATCTGCCACGGACAGATGCAGGGGCAGCTGGTGTGCGACAGCATACAACTCAAGCACGGGAGCTATTTTGAAGGCACCCTGCTGACGCGTGAATTGAGTGTTGAACCGGGCTCAACCCTTAACGGGGACATCCGCCAGCACGAAGATGAAATTCATCTTATCAATGATGAAAAAATCGAAAAGATTGGTAC